>JAYROM010000141.1:0-47300 GCA_041911695.1 Aeromonadaceae bacterium | reverse complement strand
GAAATACCACGAACCTCGACCTGTACGCCGAGAATTTGAACTGTATCGACCCGAACTGTTTCAAACACCGCGCAATGACCGACCGGCTGTACGGTGACATCCGGCAGGGCAGGGTAGAGAAGTATAATCAGGGTACATCCTGTCGCACGGCTAAAAGCCAGCGACTCATAGATATCGGCTTCCGAGATGCGTGGACGGCCCTTTTCGAGGTTGGTTTTGTATTTTGCATCCAGCAGCATTCTTGGCCGATCACCATCCGGCTCGATGATGTAATCAGGATAAACCCGCAAGCTGCTTATTGAGCCGGCGGCCTTGGTCCTTGTACCAAGATAATAACCCTGCTGGGTCAGCACGACTGCACGACCGAAGCCGATCCGTAACGCGATGGCTAGCAAATCCTCCCAGACCCGCCACGTCGCCACGAGATATCCGGGCGCGGCGGCATGGCCGCCGCGATAGTTCAGTCCCATTCCGTCTAGTACGTCCACGGCAAGCCCATGCAGTGGTTGCCATGCACGGTGTCTTGCCGGTATCGGCCGGCGGCGACCGGCCGGTGCGCGCTGCGGTGATAGCCCTTCGATAAGCCTGACCAATGCGCCGGTTACGGCCGGCTCCCGCACCTCAGCAAGCAACCGGCGTGCGGCGGCCAGTATATCCGCATTCCACTGATTGGTCTGGTCTAACCGGCTAACCTGCTGCACGAAGCCGTCGGCGGAAGGAAAGATCAGATCAACCGGATCCGGTTCGCCGTCAATATAAAAACCGCACTCCTCGACCTTGTGGTAACTGCGTAACGGCCGGCGTTTTCTGGCTTCATACATGCCTGTCATCGAGCGGGCGACCAGTGTCGGCAAGTCACGACTGGCACTGCCCGAGGCCGCAAGCTGTTCCGTTGCCAGTAAGTGTCCGTGGATTGACAAGGTCGACAGGAAAAAGAAATCCTCGCGCCATAATGCATTACTGACATCCAGCCCCAGAAATTTCGGGGCAATCTCCAGCTCCAGCGACGGTGAAAGACGGAGCAGGCCGGCCAGATTGGCAACCGTGACTCCCCGGGCTTCTATCCGGATCGGGTTTTTGGTGAATCCGAGGGTTATAGCAGCCCGTTTGCCGGCTTCCAGCAACAGGCTTTGCGCCTTCCTAATATCTATCGTCGAATTGCCCGCAACCAGTCGGCTCAAATCAACAGGACTGGCATATTCGACAAGTGATAGTTTCGCCCTTGTATCCGGCACTCGTTATTCCCTCGCGCCGGCAATGGCCCTGAGCGTCGGATAAAGGTTATCCTTGCTGAAATTTGCCGGCCCTTCCAGACGGAATCGCAAATCCCCGGCAAACGTATACTCGGCAAGCCGGAACGGATTAAAATCGGGACCGTCCAGCGCGTTGAGTGTCGCGGCAATGCCCCGCATGTCACCGAAAAACACCTCCTCGATATGCGAGCGGATTTTTGCCCAGCCAATGCAAAGCACTTCCAGCACCTCGTCAACCGGCAATGCAGGCAAATTGGCGGTCGACATCAGGACACCATGGCCGATACAAAACTCCGGCCCACGGCCCAGTGCGATCTGGTTGTTAATTTCAGTCCAAGCCCGTACCGAGGCTTCCAATACATCCTCCACCCCGGACGGCACCGGCGGCAAGTCGCCGGCGGTCTTGGCCGGCAGGTCGCAGTAGGCCCGCAGGGTCGCTTCGTCCGGCTCCAGCCGCAATGGCTCCCAGCGACGCAGGAACGCGACGTCCAGCGGTTCGACTGAGGCATCCGCCTGATTCATGGCTGCCAGTATGTATAGATCATGCGGCAATGCATATTCGACCATAACATTTGATAGCGGATCGAGCATCTCAAAGAACTGGGTTTCCGGACCGGGCGTCCCGTCCTCCGCTAGACGTTTGTCCTGCTCGATGGCGACAATCGCGCCGCCGAACACCTGTACGGCCGGCCCGCGATTTATCTCGTCAATGATCAGGAGCGCGGTTCCGCTCTCCTGTTTTGCATGCTCGCTGGCGCGATAGAGGGTACCGGCCACGACAGTAAAATCTGGCTCCCCTGCCGCTCTGTTGACTGCCGGAGTAATACCAGAGATGAAGTCGCGATTTTTCGAGTTCTGGTGAAAGACCGTCCGGAAAACCTCGCGCCGTAACTTTCCCGGCGCCGGGATATCGCTGATTGCCGGGACGTGCTGGTTCTGAGGAGGGGGGATAGGGATCGCACTGTGCGCATCAAGTTGTGGCGCGGCGGACTTAGCCTTGACCGCTCCTTTTTTGAACTCCTGCGCTACTTCGGCGAGCAAACGCGATTTGCCTGTGCCGGGCGGACCGGATAACAGTACGTTGCGCGAACGGGCGAGCTGCTTGAGCACTAGCTTGCAGTTTTCACTTGCCATTGCAATAGGTTCCCATATTGGTGAAGTCACGATAACCAATCACCGCAAGCCCCTCGCGGCGTTCGGCATCCAGACAGGCATTCAGCGCCTCGGCCACCACCGGGTCCCACAGGCCGTCTTGGCGCAAGGTTCGCTCCTCCGCGTAATGGGGCCAGACTGTCCCGTTCACCAGCTGGATCAGCAGTAGTAGGATCCGGTTACCGGGACCGCTTTGCGGAATGCGTTTCGTATCAAAACACCCGTACTCGTGGACACGGGCAATCCGGCCTTCCGACGGCCGGACGTCAGTCGGCGGCTCGAAATACGACACCTTGCTGACAACCCGCCCGTTATCGTCATGCCAGTAGAAAGTGCCCTGAAAGATGTCGACTTCTACAACTTCCCCGTTGCGCTTGCGACTTTCCTTCACCGATCCCGGAAACATCAGCCGGATAATTGGCATCAGTTTGCGGTAGGCGCCAAAACGGAAATCGCGAGCGCCACCGCCGGTCTCCGCATCATTGGAGGTGGCAAGAATCTTTCTCAAATCACCTGCCACGATCTCCTTATACAGGATGCGTGCTACCTGTGTCGTGTTACTAGCCATGGTTTTCGGTTCCATCCTTTTTGATTTCGATACCGCCAATAGCAAGCTCGGAAGGGACGTAGGCCAACGCACCCGCTGCATATGCATCGGCTACGCGTGCTGCCCAGTTACCACTCTCTCCGGTGCGTCTTGCCATCGCGGCAAGTACACAGTCCCGTGTTACCGTCGATTTTTTCTCGCCATATAAGCCGGCATACCCCCGATCCAGAATCGGAAAATCCTGTAGGAGTAGGATCATATCCTGTAAGCCGAGGCCATAGGCCACCGCGACCTCGGCATCAATTTCCGCCCGCAATTGGGCCATCCGCAGATAGGTTTGCTGTGTCGGTCCGGCATTGTCCAGCTGGCGCAGCTCGCGGGCCGCCGCCACCAGTTTCTGCCACGGCAATCCGTCCTTTACCAGCTTGGGCAGAGGGACCCCCTGTAGCAGGAAATAATTGACCGTAGTGGTCAGGACGCGCCGCAACATCCAGTCGAAGGCAAAGCTATTGGCAATAGCAACCCATACCAGCAGACGCTCCTCGGACGGATCGTCGGGAAACACGATGGTCGGTACCTTGTTGCCGCAGACCACGCCGGGCGGGATCAGGGCGGCCATCAGCGAGCGTTCGTTGGTCTGGCCGGCGATATCGCAAAAACCGGCTCGGACCATGCAGGCACGTTGCTGGCCGGCAGGCGGAATATTCCGGCTATTAATCCAGAATTGCGGGCAAAGGCGGGAGCTACCGATGGGATAGGCTTCCCACAATGCGCTCCGGCCCGAGCCGGACCTGTAGCCTTTAACCCCGAAACGGTGCGCCTGAACCATACGGCCTTCGACCACCGGCAGTGCGTCTCGTGCCGCGTAATTCATAAATTTCGGGCGCTCCTTGGTCATATCCACTTCACGGCAGAATTTAGGTGTCCAGCCATAATCCTGCTCATCCCACGGAATACCCGCAGCGGAGATTTTCGAGAACAGCTGCCACTCTTGCTTGCCGCGTACTTCCGGCAAACCCAGATCGTCCCGGACTGCCGCCAGCTGTGCATAGCCGATAGTGACCGAGGCCGTCGTCTCCATCCCAGTTGCGGTGCCGCGTTCATGTTGCAACGTTATCGGAGGATTGAGCCGCGAGTCCGCTGCTGCCTTGATAAAGGCTATCGCCAGAAACTTGAATCGTGTATCAATGGAAAAAAATCTTGCCCGATTATCGATGATCGATAATGAAACACTTTGACTTGTATCAAAAATCTTTTTGCGCATCGCCTGCGTACCCTGAGAGCGGATGAGTCCGCCCGGTAGCAATGCGGCGACAATCCCCTGTTCCTTGCACAGCGAGAAAAACAGATCGGTAAAGGCGATATATAGATCCGGTTCGCCATTCCCCAGACTCGGGTAACGGGTCAGCAACTGTCGGGAATAACCGGCCACCACGTTGCGCTGCCGGGCAAATTGCCGTTCGTCCATATTGTGGATCTGTGCCCCGTAATGGCGCTGCGCTCCCGAGGACTTCAGGAATTCATGCCGCGATAACTTGACCTTCTCCCATGGCGGATTACCAATCACCGCATCGAACCCGTCCGCAGCCATCGACTGCCAGATACGGCTGTCCGCCAGAAGGCTATCGCCACAGAACCAGCGATTACGCATCGTCTGCAACGCGGCGATATCATCGGTAAACGAGGCCAGCGATAGCAGGGCTGCCCGCAATGAATTGGCGGAGAGATCAGCCGCATAAACCCCGTTAGCCAGCCAGTGCGCCACTTTTGTCCGATCCGTACCGCATATCGCACCGGTCAGCGCGGCCAGCAGGATCCCCGCGCCGCAAGCCGGATCGATAACCCGGCTACCGCAGCTAAGCTGCGGAGCGGCAAGTTCGGCCAGCCGCATAGCCAGACGGAAGTCGGTGTGATAGGCACCGGTGCTTTTGCGATCCTGTTCGTGGAGTGTCTCGCGGGCCAGCGCGCTAAGGGCCAGCGCCGGCGGGACTGGCGACTGGTTGATTGCTTCTACCATCGGCGCGGCCATTGCCATCAGCTCGCCGTCGGGGCAAAGGCTCACGATACTGAATGCCGAATGAAATGCCGACAGATTAAAGCCGCCATATGTTGCCGCCGCTGCTTCCAGCAACTGGAGACGAAGTTCGAAGCCGGCGCCGCGCATTGCACCCCGTACAGCCCGGTTGAGGGCGGTTTCCGCCCGCACCAGATATTCTGTTTCGACAGGACGTGGAGCACTCATGCAACTATCTCCGCAAGATCAGCATCGGTGACATAGGCAACCTGCGGCCGCTGTTCCGGACCGCCAACCCGTTCGACCACCACCAGAAATTCGTTCACATCGGCTGCCGAGTCACTGGCAGTCTGATTCGGCCGGTAACGGCCAATCGCACCCAGCGGGAACATCGTCGACAGACCTGACTTTGACAGTTCGGCCTCCATGTCAGGCATAGCAATATGCCCCTCGCTGCTATACGAAAGCAGCACCCGCCGTGCATGCAGGCCGTGTACCAGCCGTGACAGTGTGGCCAGAGCCCGCGTCTTGTAGCAAAAATCAGAGGCTAGTGCTTTCCATGGCCGCAAACCCGCCACACCTTCGACCACCGGCTCGTCACCCAGCGCCACGGTCTCTAGGATGTGGTAATAGCTTGCGTACTGGCGTTTGGTGTAGGGCGGATCAAGATATACGACATCCTGAGCGGTGTTCCGGACGTCAAACACATCGCCTACCGTTGCCTCGACCCGTACCCCCGTCGTCTTTAGCTCGCGACAGCGCATGGAAATCCGGCCTTGCGACTGGCTGGTCCATTTGGAAAGAAAACAACCGAAGGTTCCGGCAATATTGGCCACCCGGTTCAGTGCACCGAAGAGATCTGCTATCAGCAGCCGCTCCTCGGTCTCGTCAATCCATTCCGAACTTTTCCATTCACCGATCAGGCCACGCATCGCGTCGATACGGGCGGCGTTGTCCTCGGTAAAGTAACGGCGCTCGATACCGCAGCGGTCAGCCGAAGCCGGACTGTAGGTGCGCCAGATAAAACCTTGCTGCGGTGCGGCGGCATTCAGCCGGTCAACCGCTGCCTGATATCCGCCCAGTGCGGTAAAGGCCACCTGATCGTGGCTAATAAGACGCGCTCCAGCCGAAATCACCGCTGAATGCAGACTATCGTTGATCCTGACATTCCAGCCAAGGGCTGCTGCCGCTTCGGCAACCGAGCCGGTACCGCAAAACGCATCGACAAAAAAAGCGTCCGCACGGGGCTGGCCGATGTGCGTTGCAATCTTGTCGACCAGCCGTGATTTGGAGCCGATATAGCGAAAGGTCATAATCCGGCCCCGCTATTATCGGTTTGTCCGGTTGTCTTATCCGGCAGCACGATACCCTTGCGTTCACAGTAATCGCACAGCATCACTTCCAGCATATTGACCATGCTGCGCTGCTCATGGTCGGCCGCCAGTTTCAGTACCTGTTTGAACTGGCTAGAGACCCGCAGGTTAAGCGTGTCGTTTTTGATATCGTTAAATCGCATGCCAACGTCCCACATTTGTCTGTGCATTTGCGTTATTGTATAGGCATACAGCACTGATAGCTACCAGCTACTAATCTTTCCCGTCCGCATGTACATAACCCGCTTGTCCGTATTGGCTCAGGGTGTCATTTCCACAACAGCTAAGTAAGAGGAAATAATTAGCCCGGCCACTGAACGGTACTCACCACACGGTAGCTTGGAATTCGAGCATTTACGATACGAATGGCACCAATGATGCCATCAGTGGTTGAACATCATGATGTAATATTATGTATTTTTGCATCTTTTCGTTTTATATAAAAAATAATTTTAATCAATGATTTTTTTAGAAAACGCATATTACTATGCTCCATTATGGAATAAGCCCTGAAGGCCGGGGAGTATCTGGCATGTTCGCGGACTCAGTGCATGCCAAATAGACCGGGCAGGTACAGGCTGAGGGCGGGGATATAGGTCACCGCCATCAGGCTGACCAGCAGCACCAGGAAGAACGGCAGCATCGGCCGCACCAGGTCCTGGATCTTGACCCCTGCCACCGAGCAGCCGACAAACAGCGCGCTGCCGACTGGCGGGGTGCACAGACCGATACACAGGTTGAACACCATCATGATGCCGAAATGCACCGGGTTCATGCCGAGATCGGTGGCGATCGGCAGGAAGATGGGGGTGAAAATCAGCACCGCCGGGGTCATATCCATAAAGATGCCGACCACCAGCAGGATGATGTTGATCAGCAGCAGGATGACAATCGGGTTCTCCGAGATCGCCATCAGCGCATCGCTGATGAGGTAGGGGATGTCCGCATTGGTCATCGCCCACGACATCCCCACCGAGATACCGATCAGCAGCAGCACGATGGCGGTGGTGATCACCGAGTCGAGCAGGATGCGCGGTAGGTCGGCGAGCTTGACCTGGCGGTAGACCACCACCGACAGGATAAAGGTGTAGACCACCGCAATCGCCGAGGCTTCGGTCGCGGTAAACACCCCGCCGAGAATCCCGCCCATCACCACGACCACCAGCATCAGGCTGGGCAGGGCATCCCAGAACGACTTGAGCACGATAGCCAGCGTCGGCCGCTCCGATACCGGATAGCCGCGACGGCGGGCAATCAGGGTGCCCATCACCATGATGCTCAGCCCCATCAGGATGCCGGGCACATAACCGGCCATAAACAGGGTAGCCACCGAGATGCCGCCGGCGGTCAGGGCGTAGATGATCAGCACGTTGGACGGCGGAATCAGCAGGCCGGAGATGCAGGAGGTGACGTTGATCGCCGCCGAATAGGCCGGGTCATAACCGGCTTTTTTCTGCATCGGCGCCATGGTGCCGCCGACCGCTACCGCCGCGGCGACCGCCGAGCCGGAGATCGAGCCGAACATCATGTTGGCCATCACGTTGCCGTGGCCGAGCGAGCCCGGCATGCGCCCGACCAGCACCTGCGAGAAGTTGATCAGGCGCTGGGCGATGCCGCCGGAGTTCATCAGCGAACCGGCGAGGAAGAAGAACGGGATCGCCAGCAGCGAGAAGCTGTCGAGGCCGGTCACCATCTTCTGCGCAATCACCGCGAGGATGGTCTCCAGCGGCAACATCAGCGCCCCGGCGGCCAGGGTAGCGATGCCGATGGCAAACGAAATCGGGATGCCGGCAAACACCAGCACGAAGAAACTGCCGAACATCACCAGGGGAATCAGCCAATCCATCATGCGTTCTCCTCGTTCAGCACCACGGCTGTGGCCGGTGACCAGCCCTGCAGCAGGGTGTCGAGCAGACTCAGCAGGCTGTAATAGACCATCAGCAGGCCGCTCAGCGGCAATACGGCATAGACATAGGCCATCGGCATCTGCAGCGCTGGCGAGATCTGGCCGGTGGTCCACACCTTGAGCACCAGCACGCCGCCGCCCCAGATCATCGTGCTGGCAGCAAACAACAGGATGCAGCTGTCGGCAAACAGACGCTGGATGAATTGCTTGCGACCGCGCAGGTTGGTGGTGAACAGATCGATACACAGATGGCGTTTTTGCCCGAGGGCATAGGCCGCACCGAGCAGGCCGACCCAGATCATGCTGAAGCGGGCCAGCTCGTCGGTCGAGGTGCTGGGTTGTTGCAATACATAGCGGCTAAAGACCTGCCACACCACGCAGCCGACCAGCATGGACATCACCAGGATGGTGAAGCCAGCCAGCAGTTGGTCAATCGGCCGTTTGAGATATTCGAAACGCATGAGTCAGCTCCACGCACAGCACAAGACCGGCCCGTTAGCGGGCGCGGGGCGCGGTCTTGTATGCAGAGCGGGGCGGCCGTCGCCACCCCGCGGGTTTTGCACCAGATCGCCGGATTATTCGGTGACCTGCTCTACCTTGGTGACCCACGGGCCACGCACCGGATCGTTCTTGAACTCGTCATACAGCGGCTGCAGCGACTGGCGGAACGGCTGCTTGTCGACGGCAATCAGGGTGGCACCTGCGGCCTGGGCCTCCTTGCGCGACTTGTCGACCAGCTGGTCCCACAGCTTGGCCTGATAGGTTTCCGAGGCCTTGACTACCTTTTCCAGCGCGGCGCGCTGTTCGGCGGAGAGCTTGTGCCAGGTCTTGTCGGAGACCACCAGGTAGTCCGGCATCGCGGTGTGCTGGTTCTCGGTGTAGAACTTGGCCACTTCGACATGGCGGGTCTGCACATAGGACGGCTCGTTGTTCTCCGCGCCATCGATCACCCCCTGCTGCAGCGCGGTGTAGACCTCGCCGAACGGGATGGAGACCGGCGAGGCGCCGAGCAGCTCGATAAACTTGATGGTGGTCGGCGTGGTGATGACGCGGATCTTCATTCCCTTCATGTCGGCCGGGCTGTTGATCGCCTTCTTGGCGTAGAAGCTGCGGGTACCGCCGACATAGGCGCCGAGGGTGAAGAAGCCCTTGTCCTTGATGCCGTCGTTCATCGACTCGCCGACCGGGCCGTGGATCACCGACTTGAAGTGGGCGTCGTCACGGAACAGGTACGGCAGGCTGTAGATCGAGTAGGCCGGCGAGAAGGCTTCCAGTTCGTTGGCCATCGCCTTGGTCAGGTCCAGCGCGCCGTTCTGCAGCAGCTCCAGCGTTTCGCGCGGGCCGCCCATCTGGCTGCTCGGGTAGATGCGGATCTTCATCTTGCCATCGGTCTCGGCTTCCAGATCCTTGGCCATCTGCACCCAGGTCTGGTGGACGACGTGGCTCGGCTCCAGGTTATGGGCCAGCTTCAGGGTAATGCGCTCGACCGCAGCTTGCGCTGACAGGCTGGCGGCGGCCAGCGGCAGGGCCATCATGATACCGAGGGCAATGTTTTTGACTTTCATGTTCCGGTCCTCTCAAGGTTGCATAAACGCAAAGTTTTCAGGGCTGTTGACCGGACGAAGTGTAAGCGGAGCGCGGTTTCACGGTACTCGATCGGCATCGTGTTTATTAAATGCAACTCGATTGTTGATAAAATGAAACACAATTTTGAGATATGGATCGGCGGCGTATAGCCTGTTGGCGCCGCCGCCTGTGATCCACGACGCAGGCGATCACAGGCGCCAAATCGCCACCCAGGGGCAGCGGCGGGGAAAATATAGTCCGCAGGATATACCGCCCCGGGCCTAATGCCAGTCAGTGAGCGAAGGAGAGATAGCCTGTTGAGCCAACCCTAGGCGGCAAGGATGCCGCCATCGAGCCGCCATGGAAGGGGTGACGGCGTGTTGGCGAACAAGGTTGTCTCTCCGGCGTGCTTCACTGACCAGCATTACGCCCCGGACCAGTGATTTTTTCTGTTTTGGCCCCTATGCCTGCCGGACAGGCGGCCTATAATGCGCACAGTGTGACGTATCTTCCGTTTTTTCTTCTTTTTCGAGGTGGTAAATGCGATTCCCCGTGCTCTGGACATTGGTGATGGTACTGTGCGGCACGCAGGCCGCTTGGGCTGCCATTCCGCCAACGCCGTTCGAGCAGGCACCCGATCAGCCGTTGCCCAAGGCGGCTCGTGTGTCGGCCTATCTGTATGCCCTGGAGCAGAATTCTCATTTGGCCAAGGTGGTGCATCTGGGCACCTCGGCGGGCAGTCGCGCGGTTGAGGCGCTGCTGGTCTCCTCCGATCCGGCGTTTCTGGCCGGCAAGCCGGCGGACCCGAATCGGTTAACCGTGATGCTGCTCGGTTCGCAGCATGGCAACGAGCCGTCCGGCACCGAAGTGGCGCAAATTTTGGCCCGTCGGCTGGTTAATGGCGAGCTGCCGGGGCTGCTGGAAAAGATGAACTTTGTCATTGTCGCGCTGGCTAACCCGGACGGTCGCGATCTGAACCAGCGCCTGAATGCACTGAATGAGAACCCGAATCTGGATTTCATCGCCGTGCAGTCTCCGGAAACCCGCATCTATATCGACACCCTGACGCGGTTCAAGCCGGATGTGGTGCTGGATCTGCATGAAACCTGGAACGACAAGTGGCCGCTGACCCCGCGCGAGGGCTACTGGACCACCACCGATGCCCAGTTCGAGGTCGGCAGCAATCCGAATCTGGATGCCCGGCTGAGTGACTATGCCAACCATACCTTCCTGCCGTCGCTGCTCAAGGCGGTAGAGGCGCACGGTATCGGCACCCAGCGCTACAACGAGATCTATTCGCTGCATGATCCGGTGCGCCGTGGCGGCCTGAGCCTGTCCAATTTCCGTAACTATGCCTCGATGCAGGGGGCGCTGACCGTGCTGTTCGAGAACCGGCACGACGGCGAGGGCCACTTCCCGACCCCGGAAAATATCGCCGAGCGGGTGCGCAAGCAGGGGATCTGCGTCAACGAGGCGCTGGAACTGGTGGCAAGCCAGGCCGATCAGGTGCGCAGTCTGACCCGGGCGGCACGCGACAGCTGGCAGGGGGTCTACGGGGCTAACCACTTTGTCATGCAGTACGCCTTCGTGCCGAACACCAAACAGCCGAGCGTCGGGGTGACCCTGCGGGATCGTCAGGGCAAGCTAGTGACCAAGCTGTTCCGGCTTGAGGATCAGGTGGCGTTACAGGGCAAGGGCGATATTCCGGCCGGGTTCGTGATCCGTGATCAGACCAAGCGCTTCCGCAGCTGGCTCGATGCACACCATATCCAGTATCAGGTAGTACAAAAGAGCGAACCGGCCGAGGTGACCGATCAGCGGGTGAGCAGCATGCACATTGCGGCACAGACCCGACCGGGCACCCGCGACTGGCTGGATGTGACGCTGGACGAGAAGCGTAACCTGACCAAGCTGAATCCGGGCGATATCAAAATCTATACCGACCAGCCGCAAGGGGCGCTGATTGCCATCATGCTCGATCCGCGTTCGGCCAATAGCCTGTTCCAGGAGCCGGACTGGCGTCCGCTGCTGATGAGCACGCCGCTGCCGGTCGCACCGTTGCAGGCCGATGCGGTGGTGTTGGCCAAACATCCGCAAGCCAAATCAGCCGCCGCCGGCAGCTGATCATCCGAGTGACCGAGGACGCGGTATCAGGCCGCGTCCGCCGGTTCGTCCCCCGCGGGGTCAGCCCCGGTGTCGGCGGCGCTGTTGTCGCTGACCTTGCCGCCACGCAATACCTGCAACAGACGATCCTTCTGCTGCGCCAGGTACATCGCCAGCGCCTCCTGCTGGGCTTCGTCCAGCGCGACCGGCCCCTGTTGCAGCAGCCCGGTCAGCGCATCGGCCAGATCCAGCATGCGATCATAGGCATCGGCTTCCTTCTTGGTTGCAAAGGTCATCTTTTCCTCACCGTTTCTGACTACCACATATTTGATTTCGACCGCCATGCTTCACCTCTGTATAAAAATACAGTGCTGTTATAGCGCAACTGGATAGATCTGGCTAGTCCCCGCTGTTTTTCTCGAAGGTTGGCGCAGTTCGTGCTTGGCCTTGGCTGCCATGCAACACGGGCGGATGTCATCAGGCGTCAAGGAGGATGCGTGACGGAAGGGGATTGGAGTGCGGTCTGGGTCACCTTGAAATTGGCAACCCTGGTGACCGGGTTGCTGTTATGTCTGGCGGTACCGCTGGCCTGGTGGCTGGCGCATAGCCGCAGTCGGCATCGGGTCTGGATCAGCGCGCTGCTGATGCTGCCGATGGTGCTGCCGCCGACCGTCCTTGGCTTTTACTTGCTGCTGCTGCTCTCGCCGCAAGGCGGATTTGGCCAGCTGCTGCATACGCTGGGGCTCGGCACCTTGCCGTTTACCTTTACCGGGATTGTTATCGCCGGGGTGCTGCATTCGCTGCCATTTGTGTTGCAACCGCTACAAAACACCTTCGCCGCGATTGGACGCCGACCGCTGGAGGTGGCGGCGACCCTGCGCGCCGGGCCGTGGGATACCTTCTTCCATGTGGTGCTGCCGCTGGCACGGCGCGGGCTACTGACTGCCGCCGTGCTTGGCTTCTGTCATGCGATTGGCGAGTTTGGCGTGGTGCTGATGATTGGTGGCAATATTCCGGGTCAGACCCGGGTGCTGTCGATCCAGATCTACAACCATGTCGAGGCACTGGAGTATGCCAGTGCGCACCAACTGGCGGGGGGCATGCTGCTGTTTTCTTTTATCGCCCTGTTGCTGTTGTATGCGCTGGGCTATGGCCGGGATAAATCGGCCGACGATCGGCCGGTGCGCTCGCGCCGCGGCCAACCGGGGGCCGCCATATGAACAAGGCGATTCGATTGCGTTGCCAGCGCCGTCTGCCGGGGTTCGAGCTGGCGGTGGATCTGACCCTGCCCGGGCAGGGGGTCAGTGCGCTGTTCGGGCCATCCGGCTCGGGCAAAACCACGCTGCTGCGCGCGCTGGCGGGGCTTGAGCGGTTACCCGGCAGCTACCTCGCCGTGGGGGACGAGGTGTGGCAGGACGAGGCTCGCAGCCTGTTTGTGCCCACCCACCGCCGGCCGTTGGGTTATGTGTTCCAGGAGGCCAGTCTGTTCCCGCACCTGTCGGCGCGCGACAACCTCGGGTTCGGCATGCGCCGGGCCGGGGTCAACGATGCCGGGCTTGTGGCGAACATGGTCGAGTTGCTGGGGATCGGCAGTTTGCTGGATCGCTATCCGGCCGCGCTGTCCGGGGGCGAGCGCCAGCGGGTAGCGATCGCCCGCGCCCTGTTGACCCGGCCGCAACTGTTGTTGATGGACGAACCGCTGAGCGCGCTCGACTTGCGCCGCAAGCAGGAGATTTTGCCCTATCTGGAGCGGCTGCACGCCGAACTGGCGATCCCGGTGGTCTATGTCAGCCATGCGCCCGACGAGGTGGCACGGCTGGCCGATCATCTGGTGTTGCTGGATCAGGGGCGGGTGGTGGCCAGCGGCCCGTTGCAGGAGACGCTGGCGCGCACCGATCTGCCGCCGGTATTTGCCGACGATGCCGGGGTAGTGGTGTCGGCACAACTGGCGGCGCAGGAGGCGGATGGTCTGATGCGGCTGGCGTTCGCTGGCGGTGAGTTGCTGGTGCCGGCGCGGCCGTGGACCCTGGGCCAACCGATCCGCTGCCGTATTCATGCCCGCGATGTCAGTCTGGCGCTCGCCGCGCCGCAACAGAGCAGTATTCTTAACCGCTTGCCGGCGGTGGTTGAGGCGGTGACCGGTAGCGTGGCGGCAGGGCATTTGCTGGTGCGGGTGCGCTGCGGGGCGACACCGTTGTTGGCGCGCATCACTGCCCGCTCGCTGCGCGAGCTGCAGATCCGCCCCGGCCTGGCGCTCTGGGTGCTGGTCAAGGGGGTCGCCCTGTTGGAGGGCTAAGCTGCTTGCTTGGTCACCACCTGCCTTACTTCTCGCGGCCGGGGGTGGTGTCGCGCAACCGTGAGGCAAACATTGGCTGCACGCGTTCAGTGTCCTCCTCGTCAGCGGCGGTGCTCTCTTCCGGGTTCTCCGGCTGGTTCTCCCATGCGGACATCAGCTCGCGACGGCGATCCTCATGATTGGTTTGCAGCATCTCGGCCAGTAGATGGCGGTACTGCACGCTCTTGGTGATATACATGCTCTCGTCATCAACAAACTCGGTCTGCTCGCGTAGCAGCTTTTCATCCTGCTGCTTGAAGGTCTGCCCTGCCCGCCACGCCTGGTTGGCGCGCACACCGAGCTGTTGCAGCGCCTGCACGCCGAGATCCACCGCCGAGCCGACGGTCTCGCGATAGACCATGTCCACCCCACGCTGCAGCAACTGGTGGGCATGCGGCCGGTCGATGGCGCGTACCAGCAGGCGCAGGTGCGGGAAGTGCTTCTGCGCCAGCTCGCACACCGCAATCGACTTGCCCGGGTTGCCGACCGATACCACCATCAGTTTGGCCTGGTGGGCACCGGCGGCGTAGAGCAGATCCAGCCGGTCGGCATCGCCGTAGAACACCTTGTAACCATATTTGCGCAGCACATCGATATGGCCAGCGTCGTTATCCAGAATGGTGGTGCCGATGCCGTGGGCATGCAGCAGGCGGCCGACAATCTGGCCGAAGCGGCCGAAGCCGACGATGATCACCGGGTTATCATGCTCGTCAATCGGATCGGCCTCGCGCTCCTCCTCGCGCTCCTCGAAGCGACGTTGTACCACGCGCTGGTTGAGGATCAGCAGCACCGGGGTCAGCGCCATCGACAGCGCCACCACCAGGGTGATCAGGGCCACCACCTCGCGGCTGAACAGCTGGCCCTCATAGGCCAAGGTGAGCAGCACGAAGGCAAACTCGCTGCCCTGCGCCAGCGCCAGTGAGAAGGTCCAGCGATGCGGCGAGCTGAGACGCGACAAGCCACCGAGCCCCTGCAGCACGACAAATTTGATCACAATCAGCAACAGCAGCAGGCCGAGCACCAGCCCGGGCTGCTCGATCAGCAGTGTGAAGTTGATGCCGGCACCGACCGAGATAAAGAACAGGCCGAGCAGCAGCCCCTTGAACGGCTCGATATTGGCTTCCAGCTCATGGCGATATTCACTCTCGGCCAGTACCACGCCAGCGAGAAAGGTGCCGAGCGCCGGGGAGAGGCCGACCTTCTGCATCGCCAGGGTGATCAGGATGACCAGCAGCAGTGCCGCGGCGACAAAGATCTCGCGCAGCCCGGACTGGGCAATAAAACGGAACACCGGGCGCATCAGGTAGTGGCCGCCGAGGATGATGCCGGCAATCACGCCGCCGATCATCAGACCGTCCTGCCAACCGGCGATTGCCTGGGCGGCATTGGTATCCTGAGCGCGTGGGGCGAGCAGCGGGATCAGCGCCAGCATCGGGATCACCGCGATATCCTGGAACAGCAGCACCGCGAAACTGGCCTGGCCGGATTCGGTCTTCAGCTGACGGCGCTCGGTCAGGCTTTGCAGCACGATGGCGGTCGAGGAGAGCGCCAGGATCATGCCGGCGGTGATCGCCTGCTGCCACTGCAACCCGAGAATCAGCGCCGCCAGCGCCAGTGCGATGGTGGTGAACAGCACCTGGCTGCCGCCGAGGCCCATCACTGGCCCCTTGAGCTGCCAGAGCACTGCGGGTTTCAATTCCAGCCCGATCAGGAACAGCATCAGCACCACGCCGAATTCGGCGACATGCATGACGTTCTCGGTCTTGCCGATGATGTTGAGTACATACGGGCCGATCAGGATGCCGGCAATCAGGTAACCGAGCACCGAGCCCAGGCCGAGGCGCTTGGCAATCGGAACCGAGATCACGGCGGCGGTCAGAAAGATGAAGGCGTCAAACAGCAGTCCGTGGGTCATGGCAGCAGCTCCAGCAGGTCGGTCAGGCTGGCGGCGCGCTGCAGATCGTCACTGGGCAGCGTCTCATCGCGTAGTGCACACAGCAGGCGGCGGTAGTTTTGCGCCGTCTTGCGCAGCAGTTGCGGGTCCTGAATGGTGTGGTAGGAGTAGAGCACAAACGGCGGCAAATAACGCATCCCGCATAGCCAGGCACTCTGGCGGAACGGTAACAGGTATTCGATCACCGCACGCCGGTTGTGACCCTGGGCGGTATACGACTCCTGACTGCCCCCTGTGGTGATCGCGGTCAGCCAATCCTTGCCCTGCAGTGCGTGGCCGTCCGGGCCGAAGGCAAAGCCATATTCCAGTACCTGATCCATCCACTCCTTGATAATCGCCGGTGCCGAATACCAGTACAGCGGATGCTGGAATACGATGATGTCGTGCTCGCGTAGCAGTTGCTGCTCGCGGGCGACATCGATAAACAGGCTTGGATAGCATTGGTAGAGATCATGAACATGAATGCCTTCCTCCTTGCGCAGGGCTTGCAGCAAGGCCTTGTTGGCATGCGAGCGCTGATAACCGGGATGGGCAAACAGGATCAGGATCTTCTTCATGCGGCACACAAACTCCATGGTGGCTGAAGGGGGAGGGTCATCCGGTCGACCAAGCGTGACCCGGAGTCAAAAATTGTGACCGAAATTACGTTAATCGCAAGCGGCTTGTTCTGAGTGTAACGGCCCAGGGGCGGGCTGGCGAATGGCAAACCCGCCTTCGCCCCCTGGATCTGCTAGCATGGGGGCGTGATATCAGCCGGACCGAATAATGACCCAACCTGTTGCCCCGCGCGCCGACGTGCGCCCGCATCGCCTGCATGCCCATGGCGAAACCCGCATTGATCCTTACTACTGGTTGCGTGATGACGAACGCACTGCCCCGGACGTGCTCGCCTACCTGCAAGCTGAGAATGACTACACCACAGCGGTGATGGCACCGCTGACCACCTTGCGTCATCGCCTGTATCGCGAGATGCGTCGGCGCATGCCGACCCGGCCACAGAGTCTGCCGTGGACGCTGCGTGGCTGGTGCTATCAGGATGAGTATCAGCAAGGGGCGGAACAGCCGACCAGCTGGCGCTGGCCGCAGTCCGATCCCGCCGCGCGCCAGTGTGTCATTGACGCCGAGGCGCGCGCCGCTGGTCACGACTACTATGAGCTGGCCGGCTGGCAGGTCTGCCCGCAAGACCGTCTGCTGGCGTTTGCCGAGGACACGGTCGGGCGTCGCGACTATACGCTGCGCGTGCTGGCACTGGCTGACGGCAGCCTGCTCGCAGATTGCTTGCAACACTGTGATCCCGGGGTAGTCTGGCTGCCCGCCGGCGATGCCTTCTTTTATGCCTCGCAGGATGCCACCACTTTGCAGGCCAATCAGGTCTGGCTGCACCGGCTGGGTACACCGCAAAGCGCGGATACACTGATCTTTACCCTGCACGATGACGAACTCTATCTGTCGCTGGAGGAGAGCCGCTCCGGTGACTGGCTGATCATTCAGCTCCAGGGCACCCTGCGCAGTGAAGCCTGGCTGGTATCGCGACATGATCCGCTGGCTCCGGCGCAGTGCTTTGCGCCGGCAGTCGACGGGCTGGAGTATCAGCTGGATCACTTTGCCGGGTGCTACTGGCTGCGCGCCAACCATCAAGCCGCCAATTTCGGCCTGTATACCTGCGCCCAGCCGGGCGATGCCTGGCAGGCGGTATGGGCACCACAGACCGAGGTGTTGCTCGAAGGGTTCGAGTTGTTTGATAGCGCCCTGCTGGTGGCTATTCGCCGGGACGGGTTGACCTGCCTGCAGCAGTACACCTTGAGCGGGGCCTGGGTGCGCGAGGTGCAGATCCTCGAGCCAGTGTATACCTGCTGGCTGGGCTATAACCCTGAGCCGTCGGCGCGCGAGGTGCGCTATGGCTACTGCTCACTGACCACCCCGGATACCCTGCTGACGCTGGATCTGGCGAGCGGCGTGCAAACCGAACGTTGGCAGCGCACGGTGCGCGGCCCGTTCTCGCCACAGGATTACCGCTGCGAGCGGCGCTGGATCACCGCCCGTGACGGCAGCGCAGTGCCGGTGTCGCTGGTGTGGCGCGCCAGTGCCTTGCCACTTGCGCAGCGGCCGCTGCTGTTGCAGGCCTATGGTGCGTATGGTGCCAGTTCGGAGCCAGATTTCTCCTCCACCCGGTTGTCACTGCTTGATCGCGGCTTTATCGTGGCGATTGCCCATGTGCGCGGTGGCGAAGAGCTGGGCCGTCATTGGTATGACCAGGGGCGCGGTCAGCATAAAATCAATACCTTTCATGATTTTATCGACGTGACGCAAGGGTTGCTGGCCGGCGGTTGCGGGGATGCGCGGCGGGTGTTCGCCTGGGGCGGCAGTGCCGGTGGCCTGCTGATCGGCGCGGTACTGAATATGGCACCGAGCCTGTACTGCGGCATGGTGGCGGCGGTGCCGTTTGTCGATGTGTTGACCACCATGCAGGACCCGGAGATCCCGCTGACCACCGGCGAGTATGACGAGTGGGGCAATCCGGCGGCCAGTGCCGACGATTATCGGGCCATTCGCGCCTGGAGTCCCTATGATCAGGTGAGTGCGCAGGCGATCCCCCACCTGCTGGTGACCACCGGCCTGCACGACTCCCAAGTCCAGTATTGGGAGCCGGCCAAGTGGGTGGCCAAATTGCGTGCGACGCGCACCAATACCAACTGGTTATTGCTGTCGACCGATCTGCAGAGTGGACACGGCGGCGCCAGCGGGCGTTACCGATATTTGCATGAGGTCGCGCGCGAATATGCCTTCTTTTTACATCTTGCTGGCGTTGATGTGCGGCGGGAGATGGCCGGATCTGGCGTGCAGTGATACCGTTTGATGGTTATTGGTCGTAGACTGTGAAAAATGACACGTACAAATGGCCGGTCAACCGGTCCTGAAGGAGGAAATCATGTCTGTAACAGAACATGTTGAAGAAACGTGCGAAGCCTGTGGTTGTGTCGCCGAAATTGGCACTCTGATTAACGAAGGCGATGACCAGCTGACCCTGGACGTGACCGCAGCCAGCCTGGCCGAGGCGCATGCGCGCGTCGCCCGTTTTGTTGAGTTGGCCAAGACCATCGCGGCCGACGTCAAGGTTGCGCAACAGGTGCAGGAACAGGGCGATCAGGCGGTGGTGACCCTGCAACTGACATTCGGTTGCACTGCTGAAAAATTGATCTTCGAAATGCGCTCCCGCGCGATCTGAGTCACAAAAAACAGGGGGTTTTTACCCCCTGCTGTTCAATTATGTGCCATCTCGTTCAGCTTCTGTTCAGGAATTCTGCGGTTTAATCCGCCTGATTTGATGAACTGACATTCGATGATACGCGATGAGACACACACTTGTTACCGGTCTCCTGGGCCTGTTACTGCTGCTATGCCAGTCAGTCCAAGCCTTGCCGATGACCACGCAAGGCGCGAGCCACACCGGCGATCTGGATGCCATGCTTTCGGCCCACCAGTTGCGTGTGCTGGTGGTCTATGACAACGCCGGCTTCTATCTGAACCAGGGTCGACAGGACGGCCTGAACGTCAACCTGATGCGCGAATTCGAGCGCTGGCTGAATGACCGCTATTTTGCCAATCAGAAACTGAAAATGAACGTCATGCTGCTGCCGGTCCGCCACGACCAGCTGCTGCCCATGCTCAACCAGGGTCATGGTGATCTGGTCATGGCCGGTCTGGCCCCGACCCGTGAGCGCACCCAGCACGTCGATTTCTCTGCGCCGGAAATCAATGATGTGCAGGAGTGGCTGGTGAGCAGTGACAAGGTACCGGCAATGAACCGGCTGACCGAACTGGCGGGCAAGCATGTCTGGGTGCGCCGTAGCTCGAGTTACTACGAGAGTCTGGAGCTGCTCAACGACATGCTGGCGATGATGCAGCTGCCACCGGTGACCATCGAGGTGGCCGACGAATTGCTGCAGGACAGCGATCTGCTGGCCATGGTACGCCGTGGCGAGATCCCGTATACCGTGGTCGACAGCTACAACGCTGGACTATGGGGACAGGCCTTCGACGGGCTGCGTTTCCACAGCGCTATCCCGGTACGGCAGAATAGCGAACTGGCCTGGGCGTTCCGCAAGAACAGCCCCAAGCTGGAGCGTGAGGTGAATGCCTTTCTGCGCGAATATGGCCAGAATACCCGTAAGGGGGCACCACTGTACCAGCGTAACCAGCAGCAGGCGGTGGCGATTGCCAGCCGTTACCAGGGGAGCAATCCGGGGCAGATGGGGTGGTCGACCAACGACTACCAGCGCTTTGCGCCGCTGTTCCAGCGCTATGCCGAACGCTACTCGCTGGATTGGATGATGCTGTTTGCCCAGGCCTACCAAGAGTCGACCATGAAACAGTCGGCGCGCTCGTCACGCGGGGCGATGGGGGTGATGCAGGTGCTGCCGAGCACCGCCAAGGCGATCAACGTCGCCGGGATCGGTTCGCTGGAGAACAATGTCCATGCGGGGACCAAGTACATGCGCCATATGATGGACACCTACTTTGACGATGACAGCCTGGATGAGAACAACCGCGTGCTGTTCACCCTGGCCGCCTACAACGCTGGGCCGACGCGCATCGCGCAGATGCGGCGCGAGGCCAGCCGTTATGGTCTGAACGGCAACCTGTGGTTCGGCAATGTAGAAAAGATTGCCGCCAGCCGGGTCGGGCCGGAAACGGTGCAGTACGTGAAGAACGTCTCCAGCCGTTATGTCGCCTACCGTCGGGCCTGGGAGATCGGCCAGCAAAAGCGCCGCTTGCTGCCGCACTGAGTGCGATCAGCAGCTGATACACCTCGCGACCTGCCATCTGGCAGGTCGTTTTTTTTGAGCTGGCGGCGCGGGTGACGTTAGCGCCAGCCAATACTCTGCGGCAGACGGGACGGTGAGTGATCCGGATGCCATAGGAAATACCCAGCGGCCAGCGTCGGACGCAATGGCGGCCACGTCTCGTCGAGCGATGCCTCCTGTCGGGCTGGCAGGCTGACGAGTGGTGTTTCCCGCGCCTGGATAGTCGATGAACTGAGTGTCACGCCGGGCTCGGGTTCTGTCGGCCACGGCGTCGGATCACAGACCGTTACGTACGTTGTCGAGGCGATAGCCATCGCATTTCCTCCCTGCTCACCAGGCGGCCAGGACTGGCCGGGTGTCATTCTGACCCTAGTGGATGACATTTCCGTGAATTCTGCAGCGGGATATTGCAAGGCATGTGCCGTTGTCACATACGGCTTCTAGTCTGTCTTGCGAGAAGCGAGAAGCGAGAAGCGAGAAGCGAGAGGCGAGAAACGAGAAACGAGAGGCGGGCAGCACGGGAGGTGGGTATGAACACACGGGCATCCTGGCCGACAGGGCGGTTTCCCGCCGAAGCGGCGTTGCTGACTGACGGGCAACAGGCGCTGGCACTGCGTCTGGCTCTGATTGCCGGTGCCCGGCAGCGCATCCTGTTGCAGACCTATAGCTGGGAAAGCGATCGCAGTGGCAACCTGCTGCTCGGTGCGCTGCTGGCAGCGGCCCGGCGAGGGGTGGAGGTGTGGCTGCTGGTGGATGACTTCTATGCCGGTCGCAACCGTTATCTGGAGGGGTTGGTGCATGAGCCCGGAGTTCGGGTCCGTCTGTTCAATCCGTTCTGGCTGCGGCGGTTGCGGGGCTGGAGCTGGCCGCTGGAGCTGTTATGTCGCTTTCGCCGGTTGAATCATCGGATGCACAACAAACTGCTGGTGGTGGATGAGCAGTGGGCGGTGGTCGGCGGGCGCAATGTTGGTGATGGCTATTTCGGGCTACCGGCTCCGAGCGAGTTTGTCGACCTGGAACTGTTACTGCGCGGGGATGTCTGTCGTCCTCTGGCACAGGGGTTTATGCGCTATTGGCATAGCCGTTGGAGCCAACCGTTACGCCATCTGCACTGGTGGGCGCTGCCTGCGCGGTTGGCCGCGGTGCAGAATGCCTTTCTGCTCAGTCTGACCGAGCCCGACATCGCGGATTGTTTTGCCCTGCCGGCGGCAGTGCATAGCGGCTGCTGGCGGACCTTGCGTTGGCATGCTGTACAGGCTCAGGTGGTGATGGATGCACCGGCCAAAGCCGCTGGTGGCCCTCCGCGTCCGGGGGCGGCCGCGGGTAGCCTGTTGCAGGCGTTGCCGCAGGTGCAGCATTCGCTGGAGATGGTGACGCCCTATCTGGTGCCCACCCGGCATCTGTATCGTGCTTGGTATCGACTGGCACGTCGTGGTGTGCAGTTGCGGCTGCTGACCAATACCCTGGCAACGACGGATATGCCGCTGGCTGATGCTGGCTGGCAGCAACGCCGTCCACGGTTGCAGGCACTGGGGGCAATCTTGCATGAGCTCCGGCCCCATGGTGCGCGCTGCCTGCATGCCAAGCTGGCCCTGCTCGATGGCCGTCAGGTGTTGATGGGTAGTCTCAACCTGGATCCGCGCTCGCTGTATCTGAACACCGAACTGGCGGTATTGGTCGAGGGTGAGGGGTTGTTGGCCGATCTGCGTGACTGGTTGGCGCACTGGCAAGCGCCGGCACAGAGTGGTGCCACGGCGGCGGTCGGCAGTGCTGCAGAGGGGGCCTTAGCAGCTTGGCGCGCCAGGTGGACGCAGTGGTGGTGGCGACTGATGGGGCGGTTGCCCATTCATCATCTTCTGTAGTCGTGCGCCAGTGACTGCACAGCAAGCGTGCTCTTGGGCTATCATGGTGCCTTTATCATGAGGCGGGAGCGCAGAGTGGGTATCCGGGCACAGCAGAAAGAGCGGACGCGACGGGCGTTGATTGAGGCAGCCTTCAACCAGTTGACCGCCGAACGCAGCTTTTCCAACCTGAGTCTGCGTGAGGTCGCCCGTGAGGCTGGCATTGCGCCAACCTCGTTCTATCGCCATTTCCGCGACATGGATGAGCTCGGACTGACCATGGTCGACGAGGGTGGTTTGACCCTGCGCCAGTTGATGCGCCAAGCCCGTCTGCGGATTGCCAGCCGTGGTGGCAGCGTGATTCGCACCTCGGTACAGACCTTTATGGAGTTTATCGAGCACAATCCGAACGTGTTTCGCCTGTTGCTGCGCGAGCGCTCCGGCACCTCGCTGGCGTTTCGGCAGGCGGTACAGCGCGAAATCCAGCACTTCATTGCCGAACTGGCTGACGAACTGCAGAAGAAGTCGGGCTTTTCGTTGCAGGATGCGCAAGCCCAGGCTGAGGCGATGGTGATCCTGGTATTCAATGCCGGTGCCGAGGCCCTCGATCAGGAGGCGGAAGCGCGTGCGGCGCTGGCCGAGCGAATCGTGTTCCAGTTGCGAATGATTGTGCGTGGGGCCGAGTTCTATTCGCGTGGCCGGGATACTTCCGCCGGTTAGTGGTGATGGCGAATGACAGTGTCGACAGGCCAACGCCCCGCCATCATGCGGGGCGTTGGCGTTCATGGGTGTCGCCACCGGCGCGGGCCGGATCCACTGTAGGAGATCTGCAGATCCCGTGTGAGACATTTGCCATACCTCATGTAAGGAAAAACGGTTTTCTCCTGTCGGTGATCGGTGCCACAAAATATTAAATATGTTTAAAAACAATGAGATGATCTTTGTAAGCCCATCGGCGTGGTGTGTAGGACAAAAATCGATGGATTGCCGATTTTTACCAGATCCCTAGTATTACTCATGCAGGACGCGCTGAAGTTAACCAGGATGGTTAGCTGCCAGGGTAGGGCGAAAGGAACTCTCGCAGGATGCGAGCATGGACACCTCCCAGGAGGGAGATAGCACGACGGGTAAGGATTCACCTGTCTTGCCAGGATGGCTGAAGGACACCCCGACGGATCGGGAAGTGGAACGACTAAAGGACGAGCCAAATCAGGGATTGCAGGGAGCAATACTGTTCACGGATCGGACAGCAAGACCATGAGGGGCGACAGGAGTCGCCCCTCTTTTCTTTTTGGGCTTTCCTGTCGGTATGCTCGCGGCATACATGGCTGGTCAATCAACGATGTGGCCGATCCGTATACCGTATAAGCTGTCGGCGGTCTGTGCTGTCTGCGAACCGGGCTCCGGTCGGCAGTACACCGGTCGCGGCTAACGCCTACGCGACCGGTCAAAAGACAGTGCTGAGCTTGCCGACTACTTGTCGGCCGGCTCGATCTCCATCTGGCGGGTCTCTTCGCGCAATGCGGCGCGGGCTGACTCCTGCAGCGCCAGCTTGTCACAGGCCTCATCCAGGCTCAGCCCCTGCTTGCACATCAGCCAGTCGATCAGGCTGGCTTCAAATCCGGTTTCATCATGCATGGTACGTCCTCCGCACATTGGCCTCTCCCACGTCATGCCAGTTTTATGCCCAAGACGCAATCGGTCCCCTTGGTAGAATCACCGAGATGTGAGCCACCCCGCGCCCGACGACGTCTGGCGCGGCATATTGCTTTGATCCTGCGCAGGGTGAGGGGGAAGCAAAGTGGTATAAATGGTGTCAGTTTTAACCTGTTTTTTCGCCAGTCAGAAGACGAGGAGAGTGAGATGAGTGAATCGGTACACGGCCATGCGGTCATGGAAATGATGCTGGAACAGGCCGGCGGTTTTACTCGCGATAGCCTGCGTGCGGCGATCGATGCGCGTTTTGGTCGCGATGCCCGTTTCCATACCTGCAGTGCCAGCGATATGGATGCCGATGCGCTGATCACCTTCCTGGAAGGGCGTGGCAAGTTTGTCGCCAAGGAGGCGGGTTTTAACACCGAAGCCAGCCGTATTTGCAACCATGACCATGATCATGCGCACTGAGTGCCAGGCCACCCGTTAGAGATGATTGTGCCTGTGGTGCGGCGGTTTCGCTTTTAATCGCCGCATCCGATATACTCCTGCCGGTTTTTCCTCCTGAATTTCCCCGGTATTGCGTTATGGATATGATCACCGCCGCCGTCATGCTGTTCCTGATTATGGACCCTGTCGGCAACCTGCCAGTCTTTCTCTCGATCCTGCGGCCGTTCTCACGTGAACGGCGGCGGCGGATCATGATCCGTGAGCTGTTGATTTCACTGGTCGTATTGCTGCTGTTCCTGTTCGCGGGCCAGGAGCTGCTCAATCTGCTCAATCTGCGCCAGGAGTCGGTGAGTATCGCCGGCGGTATCGTGCTGTTCCTGATCGCGATCCGTATGATTTTCCCGGGCGAGGGCGGGGTAACCGGTCTGCCGGAGGGGGAAGAGCCGCTGATTGTGCCGATGGCGATCCCGATGATTGCCGGCCCCTCCACCCTGGCCGCACTGGTGCTGCTGTCGCATCAGTATCCGCATCAAATGACGGACTGGACTATCGCCCTGCTGCTGGCGTGGCTCGGCAGTTCCGTGATCCTGATGTTCTACGAATGGATTAACCGTATTCTCGGTGAGCGCGTACTGAAAGCCATGGAGCGCCTGATGGGGATGCTGCTGGTGATGATTTCGGTGCAGATGTTGCTCGACGGGCTGGGTAACTACCTGCATCGTTGAGCAAGCCTCACGGCAGAGACGACAACGGCCTCCAGATGGAGGCCGTTGCGTTTGCGGTGTCCTACACCACTAACTCGCCAGCAGCAATCGCACCCCTTTCGGTGGCAGGGTGATTTGTACTTCGCCACGGACCACTTCAAATTTCTCGCGGGTTTCCGGATCGGTAAAACGGCTGGCCAATGAGCCGGTTTGCCAGATCGGCAGGGTAATGGTGCGCGGGTTGTCTGGATGGCGATTGAGGGCGGTAATGACCACATCGCTCTCCAGTGTGCGGGCAAACACATAGCTGTGTGCACCGGCGTACAGGGTGTGGAAGTCGCCACGGCGCAACGCTGGATGGGTCTTGCGCAGGCGAATCATCCGTCGGTAGTGGTCGTGCAGCAGGTGATCCCATTCGGTGCTGTCCCACGGGAAACAGCGCCGGCAATCTGGATCATTGCCGCCTTCCATACCTACTTCGTCGCCGTAGTAAATGCAGGGTACACCGATATAGGTGAACAGCAGGGCGACCGCCATACGCATCAGCGCGCGATCACCGCCCAGCAGCGAGAGAAAGCGCGCCGTGTCGTGCGAGTCGAGCAGGTTAAGCTGCGCCAGCTGGTTGGCAAACGGCAGATTGGCGCGTGCTTCATCCAGCCATTGGGCAAACTCTTCGGCCGAGATGCGTACCGGGTGGTTGGCCATATCGCGGCCGGCAAGGAAGGCGCGCACCGGATGGGCGAAGCCGTAGTAGTTCATGGCGCCATCTTCCAGATCTCCCTGCAGCCAGTCGCTGGCTTCAAAGAAGTGCTCACCGAGCACATAGGCGTCCGGGTTCTCTTCTTTGACGCACTGGCGGATCTGCTGCACATGGTAGCGATTGCCCTCGGCGGTGCCGTGTTCACCCAACATATGGATGACATCAAAACGCCAACCGTCGATGGCGTAGGGGGCGCGCAACCAGTGACGCAAGATGGCATCATCACGCCGGTAGACCACGTCCTGGACCACCGGCGAGGCGAAGTCGAGCTTGGGCAAGTGGGTGAACCCTTTCCAGCCAACATGGTTGCCCTGTGCATCAAAGGTGTAGAAGCGGCTGGCCGCGGGATTCTGGCTGGCCTGACAGGAGGCCCGGTCACGGGTGAACCACGGATGTTGGTCAGAGGTGTGGTCAACCACGGCATCCAGCACCAGCCGCATGCCGCGTTGGTGTAGATGGCTGACCAGATCGGCCAGTTGCTGGTTACTCCCCAGATGCGCATCCACAGTGTAGAAGTCGACGGTGTCGTACTTATGATTGCTCGGCGAGGCGAAGATCGGGTTGAGATAGAGTGCCGAGATGCCGAGTGAATTCAGGTAATGCAGTTTCTGCTCGATCCCGGCCAGATCGCCACCATAAAACTCGCTGGCCGCGCCATGCTGGGCATCGCTGGCCACAGGCTCGCCCCAGGTTTTACTGCGCACCAGCTCTTGGCGTCGGCCATAGCGGTATTCGCCGGTGGTCACTGACAGTGACGGGTCACCGTTGCAGAAACGGTCGGGGAAGATCTGATAAAACACCTGATCCTGCACCCAGAACGGCGGTTTGTGCTGTGGGTTGTAGCGAAAATGGGTGGTGCGCGGTGGCATGGCGGTACTGACCCCGCCACCATGCAGCCACCACTGGCCATCAGCGGTCAGCGCCTTGAAGCAGTAGCGTAATTGGCTATCACAAGGCCGGACCGGCAACAGGCCTTGCCAGATGGCGAGCTCCCCCTGGTAACCACAGGGCTGCATGTCGAGCAGCACCTCTTCGTTATCTGGCTCATAGCGCAGATAGACGTGGGTCAGCGGCAGATGGCGATCCACGAACAGGGTCAGCTCCAGCTGGCCGTTCAGCGTTCTGAACCAGGGCAGAGCCTGGGGATGTGAGAAAAAAGGCATCGGCATGGGCGTGTATCAGGATCTTAATGGGTCAACATGGCAGCCAGCTCGTTACCTTGCTGGTGCAGTTCCTCGAGTCGTTCGGCCATGACCTGCGGGTCAATACCCAGCTGTTGGGCCAGGGGTGTCGGGAAGCGGGCGATAATCACCTGCGGCGGTACGCCCGCATTCCAAGCAAACGAAATGAACATGGCCAGGCGGACCAATACCGCCTCCTTGCTCACCGGTTCAAAACTCAAGGGATCCAGTTGTTGGGCAATGGCACGCACAAAGGTTTCCGAAAGGTTCCAACGTCGCGCCAACTCCGCACCAACCTGGCTGAAATCATACCCCAACATCTCGCGTTGGGCATCGATTCGGCTGCTGCCTTGGTTGATCGCCAGATTGATCAGGCTGGCCTCTTCCGGCAGGGCGGACTGAATCAGCAGTTCACCAATGTTATGCAGCAAGGCGCAGGTAAAGGCGGTTTCCGGCTCCATCGCCCGACATTCACCGGCCAATGCCTTGGCGATGGTCGCGACCTGGAAGGTGTCCAGCCAGAACTTGGTCTTGTCAAAATTGCCGGGCGTGCGAAAGCTGGTCATGATCCCCGAGGCTACCACCAATGAACGCATGGCGTTGAAACCAAGACGAATCACGGCTTGCTCGATCGAGGTGACCTCTGCGCCGCGACGATAGGCGGCGGAGTTGGCCATTTTCAGCACTTTGGCGCTGATCACCTGGTCCATGGCTATCTTGCGGGCGATATCCTCAATCCGCGCGCTGTCATCGGAAAAATCCTGCATCAGCTCGTGCAACAACTTGGGAATGACCGGCATCTGCTTGATTTTGCCGAATAAGGCGTCCATGGCACTCATAAATCCTTCTCCCCCTGTTCAGACCGGACGACGTGCGACCGGGGCCGTCACGGTGATTGGTAAATAATGAAGGGTATACCGTGAACTGCGTAATGTCAGTGATGTGGCTGCCAACTCCAGTGTCACCCCCTCGCGCAGGGCACCGATCACCGCGCTTTCTATCCACGATTGTCGGGGCGGGCAGGCCATGCGGGTCATGCCCAGCGAGGGCAGCGTGAACCGGCCCTGGCGCCACTGCCCTTGGCCAAAGAGGCGATTACACCCGGAATAGCCGTGCACCTGCAGTGACGGCGCAATGGTCAGGGTGACCTGCAAGTCGGGGCTGACTGGTTGGCCGTTGATGGTGACCAACTGCCAAGGTTGATGCGACAACGCATCAACCGAGGGTTGCAGTCGGTGCTGACAACCGCCCAGCAAGACCAGCAATAACAGGGTGGCAAGACGCATGATGGGCTCTCCACGGCGGCCAGAATAGCTGCCCTGTATTGAAGCCTAGTTGCAGTTTGCCCGGCAAGCACGGTGGCGTGTGGAATCCGCCAAACACGCTCACAACCGCTATGCTAGAAGCTGGTGCCCTGTTCATTATTTGGGTGCCAAACTGGTGCGTATGCACTGATGCGGGATTTTTGTTCTGTGGATTATCATGCAACGCGCTAGAATGCGGTACAAAGGCCGCCAACCTGTGTGCCATCAGGCGTTGCGTACTGAAATGTTCCTGACAAAATTGGCGCGTCTAATGCATACATCTGCATACATTCGCAGATAATCGGAATATACTGCGCCCTTCGTGCCCTGCTTTGGTCAGTTGATTGGTTTGACTGCGCCGAGCAGCACGTCCAGACGCATCATCCACTTTCGCCGCTTTGTCTGACACCCATGTCGGCCAATCTGGACCTTGGTAATTGGTAAGGAGACGCTCAATGTTGAAAAAAGGATTCGTCACCCTGGCGCTGATGACGGCGCTGGCGGCAGGAAGTGCCGTGGCCAGCGAAGAAAAAGTGCTGCATGTCTATAACTGGAGCGATTACATCGCCGAAGACACCGTAGCCAACTTCGAGAAGGAAACCGGCATCAAGGTTGTCTACGACGTGTTCGATAGCAATGAAGTACTGGAGGCCAAGCTGCTGGCCGGTAACACCGGTTTCGATGTGGTGGTACCGAGCTCCGACTTCCTGGCGCGCCAAATCCAGGCCGGTGTGTTCCAGGCCCTCGACAAGAGCAAGCTGCCGAACCTGGCCAACATGGATGCCGACGTGATGAAGTTGCTGGCCGAAAAGGATCCGGACAACGCGCACTCGGTGCCATATCTGGGCGGTACCACCGGTATCGGCTACAACGCCAAGAAAGTGGCGGCCATCATGGGGCCGGATTTCAAGATGGACAGCTGGGATGCCGTGCTCAAGCCGGAAAATCTGTCCAAGCTCAGCAAGTGCGGTGTCTCCTTCCTGAATGCGCCGACTGAAATTTTCGCCACCGTTTTGCATTACATGGGTAAGAACCCGAACTCGGTGGATATTGCTGACTACAAGGCGGCGGGTGAACTGCTGAGCACCCTGCGTCCGTACATCACCTATTTCCACTCTTCGCAGTACATCAATGACCTGGCCAACGGCGATATCTGTGTCGCGATTGGCTGGTCCGGTGACGTGATGCAGGCGTCGAAGCGTGCCGAAGAGGCCAAGAACGGTGTCGAAGTGAACTATGTGGTGCCGAAGGAAGGCGCGCTGGTGTTCTATGACATGCTGGCGGTGCCGGCCGATGCCAAGCACCCGGAAAATGCCATGGCGTTCATCAACTATCTGATGAAGCCGGATGTGATCGCCAAGGTCTCCAACTACGTCTCCTACGCCAGTGGTAACAAGGCATCAGTTCCGTTGGTGGACGAGAAGATTCGTAACAACCCGAACATCTACATTCCGGATGCGATGAAGCCGAAGATGTTCGCCCTCAAGGTGCTGCCGCAGAAGGTCAACCGCGAAGTTACACGCGTGTGGACCAAGGTCAAAACCGGTAAATAAATCATGTGAAAACGGGGGCGGGCATCGCCCCCTGATTGTCTAGGGAGATATACGGCTGTGGTAGATCACGTCGACAAGCCTGCCAACGAGGTGGCGGCGCAACCCTTACTGGAAATTCGCAACGTCACCAAGAGCTTTGATGGGGTGGCGGCTGTGGATGACGTCAGTCTGACCATCAACAAGGGTGAAATCTTCGCCCTGCTGGGGGCCTCGGGCTGTGGTAAATCGACCCTGCTGCGTATGTTGGCCGGTTTTGAACGGCCAACGAAGGGAAGCATTATTCTGGATGGCCAGGATATGTCCGGCATTCCGCCGTACAAGCGTCCGGTCAACATGATGTTCCAGTCCTATGCGCTGTTCCCGCACATGACGGTCGAACAGAACATTGCCTTTGGTCTGAAGCAGGATGGCCTGCCCAAGGCTGAGGTCGAGGCGCGGGTGCAGGAGATGCTCGGCCTGGTGCATATGGAGTCGTTTGCCCGGCGTAAACCGCATCAGCTCTCTGGTGGTCAGCGTCAGCGTGTGGCCCTGGCCCGTTCGCTGGCCAAGCGCCCCAAGCTGTTGCTGCTGGATGAGCCGATGGGCGCGCTGGACAAGAAACTGCGTGAGAAGATGCAGCTGGAAGTGGTTGATATCATCGAGCGCGTCGGCGTGACCTGCGTCATGGTAACCCATGACCAGGAAGAGGCGATGACCATGGCTGGCCGTATTGCCATCATGGACCGCGGCGAGTTCGTGCAGATCGGTAACCCGGAAGAGATTTACGAGCACCCGAACTGCCGTCTGTCGGCGGAGTTCATCGGCTCGGTCAACATCTTCGAAGGCGTGCTCGAAGAGGGCGGCCCGGATTACATGGTGATCCGTACCGACTCGCTGACCCATCCGGTTCACGTCAACCACGGTGCTGCCGTGGCCGACGGGGTACACCTGATGGTGGCGCTGCGTCCGGAAAAGATCTTCTTCAGCAACGAGATTCCGTCTGACCACTTCAACTATGACGTCGGCACGGTAGAGAACATCGCCTATATGGGGGATATCTCCATCTATCACGTCCGTTTGCCGAGTGGCCAGATCGTGATCGCGACGCTGCCGAATGTCGACCGTTTCCGCAAGGGTCAACCGACCTGGGGCGATCAGGTTATTCTGAACTGGGAGCCTGACTCCTGCGTGGTTCTGACCATCTGACGGAGGCACCATGAGACGACGCTCTGCCCTGCGGCACTGGCTACCTCAAGGCCGGCACTTTGTTATCGCGTTCCCCTACGCGTGGATGTTGCTGTTCTTCCTGGTGCCGTTTGCCATCATTCTGAAGATCAGTCTGGCGGAAACCCAGATTGCCATCCCGCCGTACACCTCGCTGGTCAGCTATGCGGAAGAGAAACTGACGTTTGTCCTTAATCTGGGCAACTATCTCTATCTGCTGGAAGACCCAATGTATGTGGACTCCTACCTGCAATCGTTGCAGGTGGCGGCCACCTCGACACTGTTGTGCCTGCTGATCGGCTATCCGATTGCCTGGTCAATCGTGCACTCCACGCCGGCGATGCGTAACGTACTGCTGATGCTGGTGGTATTGCCAAGCTGGACCTCGTTCCTGATCCGCGTCTATGCGTGGATCGGCATCCTGAAGAACAACGGCCTGCTCAATAACTTCCTGATCTGGCTCGGGGTGATTCATGACCCATTGCCGCTGCTGCACACCGATCTGGCGGTCTATATCGGCATTGTGTACGCCTATCTGCCATTCATGATCCTGCCGCTGTATACCGCGCTGATGCGGGTCGACTACTCGTTGATTGAAGCGGCCTCCGATCTGGGTGCCAAGCCGTGGAAGACTTTCCTTACCGTGCTGTTACCGTTGACCAAGAGCGGGATTGTCGCCGGCTCGATGCTGGTCTTCATCCCGGCGGTGGGTGAGTTCGTTATTCCGGAACTGCTCGGTGGCCCGGATTCACTGTTGATTGGCCGTGTGCTGTGGCAGGAGTTCTTTAACAACCGTGACTGGCCGGTGGCCTCTGCGGTGGCGGTAGTGATGCTGACCATCCTGATGGTGCCGATCATCTGGTTCTTCCGCTATCAGCGCCGTGAAATGCAGGAGGGCCGCGCATGACGCCGATTCCACATATCAAATCGCCGTGGCGTACCCTGTCGCTGCTGCTCGGCTTTGCGTTCCTGTACGCCCCGATCCTGATCCTGATCATCTACTCGTTCAACGAGTCGCGTCTGGTGACGGTCTGGTCCGGCTTCTCCACCAAGTGGTACTACGAGCTGTTCCAGGACAAGCTGATGATGGACGGTGTCGTGCTGTCACTGAGCATCGGCGTGATGACCGCCACCATGGCGGTGGTGGTCGGGACGCTGGCGGCATTCGTGCTGACCCGTATCGGCAAGTTTACCGGGGAAACCAGCTTTGCCTTCCTGATCACCGCGCCGATGGTGATGCCGGAAGTCATTACCGGTCTGGCGCTGCTGTTGCTGTTTGTCTCGATGTCCGACATGTTCGGCTGGCCGGCGCAGCGCGGGGCGATGACCATCTGGATTGCCCATGTGACCTTCACCGCGGCCTATGTGACAGTGATTATTCGCTCGCGCCTGAACGAACTGGATATGTCGATTGAAGAGGCGGCGCAGGATTTGGGGGCCACGCCATTCCGCGTGTTCTTCCTCATCACCTTGCCGTCGATCGCCCCGGCGATTGCCGCCGGCTGGCTGCTGGCGTTCACCTTGTCGGTCGATGACCTGGTCATTACCAGCTTCGTCTCCGGGCCGAACGCCACCACGCTGCCGATGGTGGTGTTCTCCAGCGTGCGTCTGGGGGTCAGTCCGAAGATCAACGCGCTGGCCACCCTGATCATCCTGGTGGTCTCCACCGCGACCTTTATCGCCTGGTGGATGATGGCACGCGCCGAACAGCGTCGCTTGCGCGATGTGGCGGCGGCGGCTAAAGCGACCAGTTGATCACGCCTTGGTCGAGTCAAATGGGGCGCCGTATGGCGCCCTGTTCTTTTTCTTCGCCGACACATTATTGAGCACGTCGGGTTGTGCGTGCGCATCGCGGCGAATGTCCGGTGTCGTACCTGGCATGCCGTCATTTCCACCGTCTTGCACAGATAATCACCACTCGACACGCGCCAGTGCAAAAATCCGGAAAAAAGGGTTGCGCCGTTGCCGGCCTTTCGGTAAATTCCTGCTCCGCAATGACGGCGTGTAGCGCAGCCTGGTAGCGCACTTCGTTCGGGACGAAGGGGTCGGAGGTTCGAACCCTCTCACGCCGACCAAATCAGAAACAAAAGCCACCTTCACGGTGGCTTTTGTTTTTTTGCTTGTCCGCCAAGCCCCACAACCGGTCCAACCTTGCTGCCCTGCTGGTCAATCTTGCTGGCCTGCCCTGGTCGACAATCTGCCGTAACGACTGGCCGCAATGCCAGCAATCACCTTGATGTTGTGTGGAAACCAGTTGCATGCCCTGCGGCCTTTCGGTACATTCTGGCCCGCACATCGGCGTGTAGCGCAGCCTGGTAGCGCACTTCGTTCGGGACGAAGGGGTCGGAGGTTCGAACCCTCTCACGCCGACCACTCATAAAAAAGGGCCACCCCACAAGGTGGCCCTTTTTGCATCTGGGGCTTTTTGCCGCCAGCATGGCTGCGGTTATCGACCGACTGACATGGATGCCGTGTCGCCCTATTTGCGACGTTGCTTCATCAAATCCAGCGCCAGCAGCATCAGCAGCAGGACGCCGGAGGCTTGTGGGCCGTAATCCAGATAGATCTGACCATAGCCGGTAGCGAAACAGAAGACAGGCAATCCAATGACGAGCAACAGGGTACAAGTCAGGAAAAAAAGCATTTTGAAGGCAAATTTGATCACTATTGTTTTGTGGGCAAGGATTATAAGTAGAAACTTTATGATATAAAACATCCGCACCATGCTGCTTGGCCTACACGGCATGGATCGAATCAGAATCATAGAGATATCAGCATGCAGTTAACCCTGTTTACCGACTATGCCTTACGTACGCTGACCTATCTGGCGTTGCAGCCGGATGATCGCCTGTCGACCATCACTGAAGTGGCAACCAAATTCGGTATCTCCCGCAACCATGTGGTCAAGATCGTGCATCAGCTCGGGGTGAAGGGATACATCGAAACGGTGCGCGGCAAGCATGGTGGTATCCGTCTGGCGCGTATCAGTCAGGAGATCAACCTGAAGGATGTGGTGTCGGACATGGAAAACGTCACCTGCCTGCTGGATTGCCACCGTGAAGGCTGTCTGCTGAGCAGCAGCTGTCGTTTTCAGGGCATCATGCGCAAGGCGATGCGCGCGTTCCTCGGCGTGCTGGCGGAGTTCACCTTGGCCGATTTGGTCAAGGATCGTGAACACATGTGCGGCTTATTGGGGGTGGATGGGCAGATTATCCATCTGGAACCAGCAGATGGTTGTGGCGGCATTTCCGGCATGGCCGGTGGTCCAGCCAAGGCCTGATCGGACGATCAGGCCTGAAGGCGTGGCTAGTTTTTCCAGAATGACGGGAAGAACAACACTGCGACCGTCAGAATTTCCAAGCGGCCGAGCATCATATCAAACGCTAGGATCCACTTGGCAGCATCCGGCAGCGAGGCAAAATTGCCCAGCGGCCCAATCACCGGCCCAAGGCCCGGCCCCACGTTGCTGATAGCGGTAATACTGCCGCTAATCGCTTCTAACGGCGTCAGACCGAGCAATCCGAGCAGGGCAGCGCTCACAACGATTACCACCGCATAGCCCAGTACAAACGCCACAATCGAACGTACGATATGATCGCTGACCGGGCGGCCGTTATATTTCTGTGGGAAGACCCCGGCCGGATGCATCAGTTGGCGCGCCTGCTTCTGGAACAGGGCGCCGGCCACTTGGATACGGAAGATTTTGATCCCCCCCGCCGTTGAGCCCGAACAGGCGCCGAACAGCATCAGGAAGATGAACAGGACCGTGGTGAAGTGGCTCCAGACGCCGAAGTCGGTCAGCCCATAACCTGTGGTGGTCAAAATCGAGACGATATTAAACAGGCTGATACGCACCGCATCGGGGAACGGGAAGATCCCCTTGTACCACAGCCAGCCGCTCATCATCGCTGTGGTGATCACAACCAGCAGGGTAAAGCCGCGCACCTGCGAGTCATGCAGCAGGGTCATCTCGCGTCGGCGTAGTGACTGTACATAGAGCAGGAACGGCAAGCCGCCGAGGAACATGAACAGGCTGGCGACCCAGTGCGCCGCGTTGGAGAAATGCGCCATTGAGGCATCAGAGGTCGAGAAGCCGCCAGTACTCAAGGTGGTCATCGCATGGTTAATCGCCTCGAACGGTGTCATGCCGGATAACCAGTAGCTGATAACACACAGCAAGGTCAGCACCAGATAGACCACCACGATATTTTTGGCCACATTGGTGGCGCGTGGTGAGTCCTTGTCTGACTTGTCCGAGGATTCGGTCTGGAACAGTTTCATCCCGCCGACGTTCAGATAGGGCAGTACGGCCACCGCAAGCACGATAAAGCCCACCCCACCCAGCCATTGCAAGATGGAGCGCCATAGCAGGATGCTGGGGGCCATATTGTCGAGCCCGGAGAGCACGGTCGAGCCGGTAGTGGTGACCCCGGACATGGTCTCGAAGTAGGCGTCGGTAAAGCTGATCTGATTGATAAACACAAATGGCAAGGCGCCAAAGATACAGGCCACCACCCAGACCGAGCTGGTGAGCACGAACATATCGCGTACGCCGAGGCGGAACTGCGCCTTATGGCCAATATGCAGGCACAGGAAGGCCGCCGCATGGGTGATGATGACCGCAGCGAGGAACTCGGCCAGCCCCGGTGTGCCAGTAAAGAAGGCGAGCAGGGTCGGTAGCCACATGAACAGGGCGAGCTTGGACAGCGTCAGCCCCAGGGTAAACAGGATCGGCTTGAAATTAATCATAATCAGAGGAAGAACGGGCTGGGTTGGAACAGACGTTCGACTTCCTGGATATGTTTCTTGTCGACCAGGAACATCACCACATGGTCATCCTGCTGGATGATCAACGAATCATGCGCTATCAGCACATCATCCCCGCGCACCACGGCACCAATCGTGGTCCCTGGTGGCAGCTTGAGCTCGCCAATCGCGCGACCGACCACCTTGGAGGTGTGCTCATCACCGTGAGCAATCGCCTCGATGGCCTCGGCCGCCCCCCGGCGCAGTGAGTAGACGTTGGCAATATCAGCACGACGGACGTGCGACAACAGGGCCGAGATGGTGGCCTGCTGCGGAGAGATGGCGATATCGATGGTGCCGCCCTGCACCAGATCGACATAGGCCGCACGCTGGATCAGCACGATAGCCTTGCGGGCGCCGAGTTTCTTGGCCAGCATCGCCGACATGATGTTGGCTTCATCATCATTGGTGACGGCAATAAACACATCGATCTGGTCGATATGCTCTTCCATCAGCAACTCCTGATTGGCCGAGTCGCCACAGAACACGATGCTCTGCTCCAGGGTCTCGGAGAGCTGCTCGGCGCGCTCCGGATTACGCTCGATCACCTTGACGTTGTAGCGCTGCTCGAGGGTTCGGGCCAGACCAGCACCGACATTGCCGCCACCGACGATCATGATGCGACGATAGGGGTTTTCCAGCCGTTGCAGCTCAGACATCACGGCGCGGATATGGCCGGCTGCAGCGACGAAGAACACTTCATCGTCCGCTTCGATGATCGTGGTGCCCTGCGGACGGATCGCCTTGCCCTGGCGGAAGATTGCTGCCACGCGGCTTTCGATATTGGGCATGTGCTCCTTGAGCGTGGCCAGTGCGTTGCCGACCAACGGGCCGCCATAGTAAGCCTTGACCGCCACCAGACCGACGCGCCCGCCGGCGAAGTCGACTACCTGCAAGGCGCCCGGGTATTCGATCAATCGGCGGATATAGTCGGTGACCAGCTGTTCTGGCGAGATGATATGGTCAACTTTCAGCCCTTCATCGCCAAACAGGCTCTCGCGTTCCGACAGGTAGGCCTGGGAGCGAATGCGGGCCACCTTGTTGGGAATATTGAACAGTGAGGCGGCCACCTGACAGGCGATCATGTTGGTTTCGTCGCTGTTGGTGACCGCAACCAGCATGTCGGCATCTTCGGCGCCGGCATCGCGCAGGATGCGTGGATGGGAACCCGGACCGGCGATGATGCGCAGGTCATACTTGTCCTGCATTTCGCGCAAGCGCTCCAGGTTGGTATCGATCAACGTGATGTCGTTGTTTTCACCCACCAGATTTTCTGCCAGCGTCCCGCCGACCTGGCCTGCGCCGAGAATAATTATCTTCATGCGTTGCTCACCGCTTGGTTAGTTTGGCGTAGTAAAAGCCGTCCATGTCATCTTCGCCCGGCAAGCGTTGCCAGCCTGGATGTGCCGGGGTATCCCCAGCATGCAATGGCACCAATTCGGCGTCGGCATGGCTGGCCAGAAACCGCCGGATCTGGTCACTGTTCTCATCGGGCAAAATTGAGCAGGTTGCGTACAGCAGCGTACCGCCGGTGCGTAGTTTGCACCAGAGCGCTTCCAGTATTTTAGCCTGCAATGCGGCCAACTCGGCGATATCGCTATCACGGCGTAACCACTTGATATCCGGATGTCGGCGGATCACGCCAGTGGCGGAGCAGGGGGCATCCAGCAGGATGCGATCAAAGGGCTCACCCTGGTACCAACTGTCCGGCTGCGAGGCATCCCCCTGGCGGACATCCGCCTGCAGTCCCAAGCGTTGTAAGGTCTCGCGCACCCGCTCGAGACGGCGGGCATCGGCATCGATGGCGATCAGCGACGCTGGGGTGATCTGCTCCAGCAGGTGAGCGGTTTTACCGCCCGGTGCGGCACAGGCATCCAGCAGGCGTTCACCATCACGGGCGCCCAGCAGGTGAGCGGCCAACTGCGCAGCACCGTCCTGCACCGAGCAATCCCCGTCGGTAAAACCGGGTAAACGTAGGACATCCCAAGGCTGCGTCAGACACAGGCCGTCACCGGCCTGATCCTGTGCTGCGACCTCAATGCCCGCCTCTTGTAGGCGGGCCAGGTAGGCGTCGCGCGACTGGTGGCGGCGGTTGACGCGTAGCCACATCGGCGGTCGCAGGTTCGTAGCGGCCAGAATATCCTGATATTGCGCCGGATAGGCAGCACGCAGGCGCTGGATCAGCCAGTTCGGACAGGCGAAACGGGTCGTATCGGCCGCATCGGCTTGTGCGGTCAGCGCTTCGGCCTGACGTTGGATGTTACGCAGGACGCCGTTGACCAGGCCGCGCAGGCTCTCGGCCTTGAGCAGGCGGCAGGCGTTGACCGTCTCCGACAGCGCGGCATGAGCCGGTACGCGGGTATAGAACAACTGATAGAGGCCGACCAGTAGCAGAAAGTGCACCGGACGCTGTTTGCCCTTCAGCGGGCGTTCCATTAACGGCTTGGCGATCGCCTCCAGCCGGGAGAGCCAGCGCAACGTCCCGAAACACAACTCCTGCAACAGGGCACGGTCGCGGGGCAACACGCGATCCTGGGCAGCCGGTAACAGGGTGGAAAGGGATTGACCTTGTTCGACGACCTGGTGCACGACCAGTGCCGCCTGGGCTCGGGTTTTCATCGATAAATTCCTGAGGAATAGGGATCGGGCAGAACGCCCGATCCATCAGGCCAGCAGTTTGCCAATCGCAAACCAGTCACGGCGAGAGTTAAGCAGTTCATGGGCCAGCATCGGCTTCTTGCCTGGTGGCTGCAGCCGCAGCAGACGCAGCACGCCATCGGCGGTCGCAATAGCGATGCCATGACGGTCGGCTTGCAGCAGGGTTCCTGGTGTCGCGTCGACATGCGGTAACACGTCGGCCTCCCACACCTTGATGGCGGTCTCGGCATCAAGTTGCAGGTAACTGACCGGCCACGGATTGAAGGCACGAATACAGCGCTCTAGCTGTTCGGCCGACAGTTGCCAGTCCAGACGGGCCTCCTCCTTGCTCAGCTTGCTGGCATAGTTGGCCAGCGCATCATCCTGCGGTTCGGCGATACATTCGCCGCGAAACAGGGCATTGACGGTGTCGACCAGGGCTTGCGGACCCAGCGCGGCCAGGCGTTGATACAGACTGGCCGAGGTCTCGTTGGCCGCCAGTCGGCAGCTTACCTTGTGCAACATGGCGCCAGTATCCAGCCCAACATCCATCTGCATGATGGTCACCCCGCTCTCCTCGTCACCAGCCCACACCGCGCGCTGGATCGGCGCCGCACCGCGCCAGCGCGGCAACAGGGATCCATGAACATTGATGCAGCCCAAACGTGGCGTTTCCAGCACGGCTTTGGGTAACAGCAGGCCATAGGCGACGACAATCATCAGATCTGCCTGCAGGGCGGCCAGTTCAGCTTGGGCTTCTTCCTGGCGCAGGCTGGGCGGCTGGCGCACTGGGATGTTGTGTTCCAGTGCCAGGGTTTTGACCGGGCTGGCGGTCAATTTGTTGCCGCGCCCGGCCGGACGATCCGGCTGGGTGTAGACAGCGACGATATTAAAGCCGTGGTCCAGCAGGGTCTGCAGGTGAGCGGCGGCAAAATCCGGTGTCCCGGCAAAGATAATTCGCTGTTGTGACACGCGTACCTCAGACATTCCGTTCCTGCTTGTCCATTTTCAGCATCTTCTGGCGAACACGCTGACGTTTGAGCGGCGACAGATAATCGACAAACAGTTTGCCCTGCAGGTGATCCATCTCGTGTTGCATACAGATAGCCAACAGGCCCTCGGTTTCTATCTCAATGGTTTCACCATGACGGTTCAGGGCGCGGATGTGTACCCATTCGGCACGTGGCACCAGTGCACGGTATTCCGGCACGGACAGACAGCCTTCCTCAATCCCTGTACTGCCACGCTTCTCAAGCAGCTCCGGATTGATTAAAACCAGTTGTTGGCTACGATCTTCAGAAATATCAATGACAATAATCTGCTGATGAATGTTGACTTGTGTCGCAGCCAGGCCAATCCCTTCTTCTGCATACATAGTTTCAAACATATCATCGACAATCTGCTGGATCTGAGGATCGAATGACGCCACTGGCTTTGCTACAGTACGCAGGCGCTCATCCGGGAAACGTAAGACTTCAAGTACAGGCATGGTTCACTTTTCTGCTAGGACATGGTTCATAGGGCTGGCGTAATTCTAGTCATTAACGCCGACGATTAACAGACAGATCACCGGGCAACCGATGCAGGGACTGCTATGAAATATCGATATGTTGCAGCGTTTTTGGCCAGCTTGCTGCTGGCGACAACCAGTGTGGCGGATGTTTTGCGCCTGAAGGCCGACCATCCGGAGCGCTATGTAGTCAAGAAGGGCGATACCCTGTGGGATATCTCGGGCCACTTTTTGCAAAAGCCCTGGTTGTGGCCACGCCTGTGGCATCTGAATCCACAAATCCGTGATCCGCATTGGATCTATCCGGGTGATGTCTTGAAGTTGGTCTGGGTGGATGGTGAACCCCGATTGGTGAATGAGCGTTGGAGCAGCGGTCAGAAGCGCGAGGTGCGTTTATCCCCGGGGATGCGTATTGAACGCGCTGGTGCGCCAGTCCCGGCGTTGCCGTATAACGAGATTTCGCCGTTCCTGCAAAGTGACCATCTGCTGCCGGAAGAGACCTCGACCAGCAAGTTGCCATGGATCCAGGGCAATAACGACAATGTCACGGCGATGCTGGCCGGCCAGCAACTCTATGTAAAAGGATATGTCGCGCTCAATCAGCAGTACGGCGTCTACCGCCCGGGCAAGATTTATCGTGATCCGGAGACCAACGAGGTGTTGGGCCAGGCTGCTGCACTGACCGGTACCCTCGTGACCACGGCGCGTGAGGAGGGTGATGTCACCCGCGCCGAACTGGTGAAAAATTACCAGGAGGTGATGGTCGGTGATCGCCTGATGCCGATACCGGATCGTGAACGTCTGGATATGACCTACGTCCTGCAGCCGGCTGCGTTGGCCAAGCCGGGTCATGTCCTGGACTTCGGCGGGATTGATGACGTGACCGCCGGCAACCGGAATAGCGTGTTGATTCTTGACCGGGGGACACGAGATGGCCTGAAAAATGGCGATGTCGTAGCGATCAGCCGTAAGGGCGTGATGATTGCGGGCTCCAACCCTGGAAACAGCGATTACCAACTCTACAGCCCCGCAGGCAAACGTCTGATGGCCAGCGATAAGCGCCATCTGCCGAATGAGATCATTGGCGAAGCGATGGTGTTCAAGACCTATGACAAACTGTCGATGGCGCTGGTGCTGCAAGCGTCCGATACCATCAAGCGCGGTGCGCTGATAGGCAATCCAGAGCAATGAGTCTGCGTGATGATGCCGAGCGATTGGCTGACTGGCTGGCGCTGGTCAGCTTGCCCGGTATCGGTCCGCACCGTGCCCAGCGCTTGCTGGCGCGCTTTGATCCGACACAACTTCGCCACGCCCCGGCCATGCAACTGCAGGCCGCCGGGCTGACGACTGCGCAAGTCAACCTGCTCCAAGCGGTGCCATCCGGGCTTGCTGGTGTCCAGCATTGGCTGGATGGCAGTCCGCAGCGTCATGTGCTCTCTTGTTTATGCCCCACCTATCCCGAATGGTTGCGTCAGATCCCAGCGGCGCCGGTGCTGCTCTATGTCGAGGGCGACCCGGGCATGTTGTCGGCGCGCCAGATTGCCATGGTCGGCACCCGAGCGCCCACCCCTGGTGGATGTGAGGCCGCAAAATGGCTGAGCGAAGAGCTGGTGGCTGCGGGGCTGGTGATTACCTCTGGTCTGGCGCTGGGTATTGATACTGTTTGTCATCAACACTGTTTGCAACGGCATGGACAAACCATCGCGGTACTGGGTTCCGGTCTCGCGCACTGTTACCCGAAACGTAATCGCGGCTTGGCGGCCAATATCCTGTCGGCCGGTGGTGTGCTGGTCTCCGAGTTACCGCCAACAACACCGCCGTTGGCGGAGAACTTTCCTCGTCGCAATAGAATCATCAGTGGATTGGCATTGGGGACCTTGGTGGTAGAGGCGTCCCTGCGGAGCGGTAGCCTGATTACCGCGCGCTATGCGCTGGAGCAGGGGCGGGAGGTCTTTGCCGTGCCGGGCTCGATTCATAACCCTGCTGCCGCCGGTTGTCTGCATTTAATTCAGCAAGGGGCAAAACTTGTCACCAATGCGGCCGATATATTGGAAGAGCTACAGGGACAATGGCGACCGCGCACTGCTGTCGGATTATGGCAAGAGGATGCGAGTTTGCTATCGTCCGCATTGTTGGATAACGTAGATTATGATGTAACGGCCACAGATGTAATTGTGCAGCGCAGTGGGCGGCCAATTGGCGAGGTCATCAGCGAATTGCTGGAACTCGAACTGGCTGGCCAGATTGTGGCAGTACCTGGTGGTTATGCAAGGACGAGGAGGGACTGAAGATGTTTGATGTACTGATGTACCTGTTCGAAACCTATGTGCAAAGCGATACCGATCTGAAAATGGATCAGGACGAATTGACCGAAGAGTTGAGTCGGGCCGGATTCCATCAGGACGAAATCTACAAGGCGCTGCGCTGGCTGGAAGAGCTGGCTGCCTTGCATGATGAAGAGCGCGCTGCGCGTGTGGTCGGAACCACCGGTTCTTTCCGCATTTATGCTGCGGAGGAGATGGCGCGCCTGAGCCAGGAGTGTCGGGGATTCCTGTTGTTTCTGGAGCAGATTGGCGTGCTCAACAGCGAGACGCGCGAGATCGTCATCGATCGGCTGATGGAGCTGGATAATCCGGATATCGAGCTCGATGACATGAAGTGGGTCATCCTGATGGTGCTGTTCAATGTGCCGGGCAATGAGTCGGCATGTCATCAGATGGAAGAGCTGCTCTACGAGGAGCCGGAAGGGCTGTTGCATTGACAGCCCCCCACCGGCTTTGACAGACTCGCCGCCAAGGCGAGGAGGGCTGCATGTCCAAAATTGATCCCGAACTGTTTGCCGGTGGCGCCCAGGCGCAGGAGCGGGAAAATCGAACCTGTCCGGATTGCGGGGCGCCGTTACACATTCGCCAGGGGCAGCATGGCCCATTTCTGGGCTGCTCAGCGTACCCGGCTTGCCACTATATGCGTGCATTGACTGCGCAAAGCGGTGGTATCGAAAAAATTCTGACCGGCACCCAGTGTCCCGCCTGTGGGCACGAATTGGCGATCCGCAAGGGGCGCTTTGGCTTGTTTATCGGTTGTAGCCAGTATCCCCTGTGTACCCATACAGAACAGACACAAAGCCCGACGGAGATGGCCGATGAGGCGTCGATCGCTTGTCCGCAGTGCCATCAGGGACAACTGGTCAGCCGCTTGTCCCGCCAGGGGAAAACTTTCTGGGGCTGTAACCGCTATCCATCCTGTCGCTATATCGTCAATGATCGACCGGTGGCACAAGCCTGTCCACTCTGTGGGTGGTCGGTGCTGGTTGCCCGCCAGGGACGAGACGGTGTGCGACTTTGCTGTCCGCAGAAGTTGTGTACTTATCAGAGTGAACTATAATGCCGGCAGGCAGCATTAATTGATCTAAATCAAGTAGAGAAGGAAATCTGACCATGTCCAAACCGTTTGTGGCCATCCTGATGGGTTCTGATAGTGACTTCCCGGTGATGCAGAGCACCGTGGATGTCCTGCGCAGCTTTGATATCGCGCTGGAGGTCAAGGTGACGTCGGCACATCGGACGCCGGCTGCGACCCATGCCTATGTGCGTGATGCTGAAACCCGCGGCTGTAAGGTGTTTATCTGTGCCGCCGGTCTGGCTGCCCATCTGGCCGGTGCCGTCGCTGGGATCACCACCCGCCCGGTCATCGGGGTGCCGATTGATGGTGGCCCGCTGAAAGGGATGGATGCGCTGTTGTCTACCGTACAGATGCCAGGTGGCGTACCGGTGGCCACCGTGGCGATCGGCAAGGCTGGCGCCAAAAACGCCGGCTATCTGGCAGCACAGATGCTGGCTGTGGCTGATGATCAACTGGCTGAGCGGGTGCGTATCGAGCGGCAGAAGAATGCCGAAGAGGTGATGGCCAAAGACGCCGCGCTGCAGGCACAGCTGGCGCAGCTGTAATCCGCCAGGCAGACCACTAGTCAGTATTTAAGGGCGACTTTGGGTCGCCCCCATTTTTATACACGAGTCAACATGAACGACAAGCGAGCCCTGCAACAGGCGGTCACCGCGTTGCAGCAAGGCGAGGTCATTGCCTACGCCACTGAATCCGTGTTTGGTTTGGGTTGTGATCCGGATAATCAAGCCGCGGTGATGCGCCTGCTGGCGATCAAACAACGTCCGGTGGAGAAAGGATTGATTCTGATCGCCGCCGATTGGGGACAACTACAACCTTACCTGTCACCGGCTCAGCTATCGCCTGTCCATCTGCAGCGAGTCTTCGACAGTTGGCCCGGACCATTTACCTGGTTAATGCCGGTCGCGGAGTCGACCCCAGCCTGGCTCACTGGTCAGTATGCTACCCTGGCGGTGCGGGTCAGTGCCCATCCCCAGGTGGTTGCGTTGTGTCGGGTGTTTGGTAAGCCGTTGGTCTCTACTAGCGCCAATCTGACCGGAGAACCGCCCGCTAAAACCACCGCCGAGGTGCAGGACGCGCTCGGTTCCCGAGTCGGCTTTATTCTGCCCGGTGAGGTGGGAGGGGCCCGCAATCCTTCTTTGATTCGGGATGCACAGAGTGGTGCCGTGATTCGCCCCGCCTGATGGGGGCGATGTTCACACCTCATGACTTGAGCCAGTCCGGGGAAAGGGGTTTAATCAGACCATCTCCCTTGGATTGGATATCACATGGATCGTTATGCTGTCTTTGGCAACCCTATCCGCCATAGCAAATCTCCTTTCATTCATGCCTTGTTTGCCCATCAGACTGGACAACCCCTGACCTACGAACGCATCGAGGCACCGTTGGATGACTTCGCCGGTGCGTTGCGCGCGTTTTTTGCTGCGGGAGGCAAGGGATGCAATGTCACGGTGCCGTTCAAAGAAGAGGCGTTTCGGCTGGCCGATCGATTGTCGGATCGTGCGCGTCTGGCGGGTGCCGTCAATACCCTCAAGTGGACCGACGACGGTTTGCTCTGGGGAGATAACACTGACGGTGCCGGTCTGGTGCAGGATCTTAAATTCAATGGTGAAGGTGTCGAAGGCCGCCGGGTGTTATTGATCGGTGCTGGTGGGGCGGCGCGCGGTGTGATTGGCCCACTGCTCGCAGATAAACCACAGGCCTTGGTGATTGCCAACCGCACAACAGAAAAAGCGCAACAGTTGGCGGCCTTGTTTGCCGACGCCGGCCCGATCCGGGCGTGTAGCTTTGCTGAGTTGGAAGGGCCGTTCGATCTGCTGATCAACGCGACGTCGGCCAGCCTGTCAGGCGCTTTACCGCCGATCCCTGCATCGTTGATCCACGCTGATGTTGCGGTCTACGACATGATGTATGCCGATGGTGATACGGCATTCAATGCCTGGGCTCGTCAATTAGGCGCCCGACATGTGCTGGATGGATTAGGCATGTTGGTCGCCCAGGCGGCAGAAAGTTTTGCCCTGTGGCGCGGTATCCGCCCGGGTACCCGGCAGGTGATCGCCGAGTTACGTCGAAATCTGGGGCGCCCATGAATCAGTCGATCCTGTTCAATGAGGCGGCGGACTGGTTACCGGCAGCGTCGGGTTGGCAATTGACCGCCATGACCGGTCAGGGGTTGGTCTATGCCATAGTCTCCTTGACCTGGTTGCAGAGGCAAAGTGGTGACAACCTGACGGATGAACGCTTGCGCGAACAAACCTGGGCGGCATGGCGCTGGTTGGCAGAAGAAGAGATTGAACAAGCCTTGACGACACCATCCGTCGACAGCACCGGGACGATCCGGCTATAAGTCGGAGCGCTGGGTTCAGCTCTTATATAGTGCATGCACCACCTGATCTGAGAGCGGGATGAGTGAGCGCATCTATAAATACTCATTTTTCAGTTGTACGTAATTCTCCGCAGAGCGCGCCAGCGATTGGCGCTCTTCCTCTGTCAGTGGGCGGGCGCATCGTGCCGGGTTGCCCAAATAGAGATGTCCGGATAACAGGCGTTTGCCCGGTGGAACCAGACTGCCAGCACCGATCAATACTTCATCTTCTACGATCACCCCATCCAGGACGATGGCGCCCATACCAACCAACACTCGATTGCCAATCGTACAGCCATGGAGCATGGCCTTGTGCCCTACCGTCACCTCTTCGCCAATCAGTAGCGGCCAACCATCAGGTTGCTGGTGCGTGGTGCGGGTGACATGCAGCACGGCGCCATCCTGGATATTGCTGCGCGCGCCGATCTCGACACGATGCACATCCCCGCGGATCACGACCTGTGGCCAGATGCTGACGTCAGTTCCTAGTGCCACACGGCCGATCACGGTTGCGGTCGGGTCGACAAAGACCCCGCACGCCAACTGGGGCGAGATGCCTTTATAAGGGCGGATATTGCTCATCAAACCACCTCATTTAACAAAAAAGTAGATAACTCTGTGGATAAGTTGTAGGTACGCTTTGGATAGATATTCTCGATACATTTAACAGGAAAATAGAACAAAAAAGGCTTGCGCACGAGCAACTTATCCCTATAATGCCGCCTCACTGACACGGCAAGCCAGCGCGGCAAGCGGTGTTGAGTAAGGGCCAAAAGCCCCGTAGCGACGCGATGAAAATTGTGGTTGACTTCGAAAATGGGAAGCGTAAGATGCGCATCCCACGACGCCAGCAAATGCGAAGCGTCTCGCTCTTTAACAAACCAATCAAGCAATCTGTGTGGGCACTCGCAGGATTCGGACGT
>JAYROM010000140.1:0-11233 GCA_041911695.1 Aeromonadaceae bacterium | reverse complement strand
ATAGAGCCTCCTGTGAACATGAAAATCACACGCCGGAAGAACGGTTCCTCCGGCGATCCACAGGGGTGATATAGGTTTGAAATTTTTTAGCTTTGATTGAGGAGGGAATGTTTAGTCAGTCATGATCTGGATGAAGAGGGTGATTTAGAGAGGGTGAATATACGTTCCCCAAAAGTTATGGCTTTTTTATGGGTTTTTTAAACGTAGGTTAAAGCGTGGTTTTTGCTTCGAATGGAAAAATAATTACTTTTAAATCAATGGTTAGTTACCTATGCATCATGGGCGTGTGCTGATCGAGTTTCTGGCTATCCATCCGTTACTTACCGTTTGTGTGTCATCAGGGGGACTGTTTTCATCTCGGTCGTGACCGCCAGAGTGAGTGGGCCGGTTATCACGATCAGGTCATGCCTGTACCGGCTCGCGCCGGTTTGGTCGGACTAAGCGCTGTCAGCGGAAGAGAAAAAACAGCAATAGAAGTTGATGCGGCAGAATAGCAAACCGCTGGTGAGCAAGCCAATCACGCGGGTCGGACAACGAAGATAAAAAAACGGAGGGGTTGCCCCCTCCGTACTGCCTCGCTTAGCTCGAGGATGCTCTCATCAAATTGACGGTTATTGCTCGATACCGACGATAAACCAGGGGGCATTCGGCGTGGTCAGCTGACGCTCCAGATGCCACACTTCGTCGATCGCCTGTTCGACTTGTTCATGGGTATCACGATAACGACCGGTAAAGCGCAGGCTGATCTCAGCAGTACGACCGTTGTGGTCGGCGCGCACCAGTTCGGCATCGACAAACATCACTTCGGTGTGTTGTTCGCCAGCATGGTTACGGCGCTCCTCGACCAAGCCGTTATACAGCTCCGGCGATACATACTCCTGGATCTTCTCCAGATCGTTCTTGTTCCAGGCATCCTGCAGGGTGCGGAAGTGTTCGCGCGAGCCGTTCAGGAACGCCTGCAGATCAAAGTCCGGCGGCAAGTTGAACGGGACGTCGTTACCGGGCTGTGTACCCTGGCTACCGAAACCGCCCTGGGTACCGATACCCGTGCCGACCTGGTCGGGTTGCGACGGGGTGGATTCGAAGGCGGCGAACGGATTGCCCTGGTGGCCTTGCGGTGCCTGTCCGAATGGCGAGGCGCCTTGCGGCTGCATGGTTGCCGCCTTTTTCTGCATCATGCTGCGGAAGAGGCGGAACAGCACAAAGGCAACACCGGCCATGATCAGCATGTCCATGATCTGCAGCCCCTGGAACGCGCCGCCACCGATCAGTGCGGCCAGCAGGCCACCCGCTAACAGGCCGCCGAGCATGCCGCCGAGCAGGCCCTTCTTGTTCATCGCCGGATTGGCGGTAGCCGGTTGCTGTGGTTTATTCATCGCCGGCTGCGCCTGCTTGGGTGCGGGCGCCGTGCGAAAGCTCTTGCCAAAGGAGCGGTTGCCACCAAACTTGGCAGCCTCGGCATAGGTCGACGTCATGGCGATGGTCAGGCTGACCAATACGACGCCGCACCAGGAAAAGAGTTTGCGCATAAGCAGTTCCTATGGTGAATCGGGTTAACGCTATGTTACGGAGCCCGCTCGCTACGTCAATTCTGTTTGCCAATGGTTGCCTGTTCGGTTTTTCCGTTCATTTTCTTTGAGTTTTATCCGGATATCCGGATTGTGCTGACGACGACTTGGTGGCTAAACGCGCGCAAGGTCGCGCATGTTGCATGGCTTGCCTTTCGTCCAGCCAGAAAAAGGTCGATAATGTCGACCCCTTTTTGTAAATGGTAGCAGTGTCCATGGCCCAGCCGTCCACCCCGACCAAACCCGATAGCCGTGTTGAGCAGATCCGCATGCCGCCCCATTCGTTTGAAGCGGAGCAATCCGTATTGGGGGGCTTGTTGCTGGATAACCAGGCGTGGGATCGGGTTGCTGAACGGGTGGTTGCCCAGGACTTTTATAGTCGACCGCATCGACTGATGTTCGAGGCCATGTCGCGATTATCGACCGTCGGCCAACCGATCGATCTGATCACGCTGCAAGAAGAGCTGGAGCGTCACGAGCAGCTGGCCGATGTCGGCGGGTTGGCTTATTTGGTCGAGGTCGCGCGCAATACGCCGAGCGCTGCCAACATCAGTGCCTATGCCGAGATCGTGCGCGAGCGCGCCGTGGTGCGTGAGATGATCTCGGTGGCCAACGAGATCGCCGAGTCCGGCTTCGACCCCCAAGGGCGTAATGCCGGCGACCTGCTGGACGAAGCCGAGAGTAAGGTGTTCCGTATTGCGGAAACCCGTAGCAGTAGCAGCGATGGCCCGCAACCGCTCAAGGTGCTGCTGGAAAAGACCGTCGATCGTATCGAGTCACTGTTCAACAAGCCGCATAACGGGGTCACCGGGGTGTCGTCGGGGTATGCTGACCTGGACAAGATGACCTCCGGCTTCCAGCCGTCGGATCTGATTATCGTCGCGGCGCGTCCTTCCATGGGCAAAACGACATTTGCCATGAATCTGGTTGAGCAGGCGGCATTGAATGAAGACAAGCCGGCGGTGATCTTCTCGCTGGAAATGCCTTCCGAACAGCTGATCATGCGTATGCTGGCCTCGCTCGGGCGCATTGAGCAGACCAAGGTGCGAACTGGCCAGCTGGATGATGAGGATTGGGGGCGACTCTCCAACACCATGGGCATGTTGTTGGAGAAGGGCAAGCTTTATATCGATGATGCTTCCGGCCTGACGCCGACCGAACTGCGCTCGCGTACCCGACGTATCGCCCGTGAACATGGTGGGGTGAGCATGGTGATGGTCGACTACCTGCAATTGATGCGTGTGCCGTCACTGAGCGAGAACCGCACATTGGAAATCGCCGAAATCTCGCGTTCGCTCAAAGCGCTGGCCAAAGAGTTGAATGTGCCGGTGGTGGCGCTGTCGCAGCTGAATCGTAGTCTGGAACAGCGCGCTGACAAGCGACCGGTCAACTCCGATTTGCGTGAATCTGGCTCTATCGAACAGGACGCTGACCTGATCATGTTTATCTACCGTGATGAGGTCTATCACGATGATTCACCAGATAAAGGCGTCGCCGAAATCATTATCGGCAAACAGCGTAACGGGCCGATCGGCCGTGTCCGACTGACCTTTCAGGGGCAATTTTCCCGGTTCGACAATTATGCCGGCCCGGCGTATGACGACGATTACTAAGGAACAACCATGCAAGCAGTTACCGCCCGCATCAACATCCGGGCATTGCAGCACAATTTTCAGGTGGTCAAGGAGCAGGCGCCCGGCGCCCGGATCGTGGCTGTCGTCAAGGCCAATGCCTACGGACATGACCTGCTGACTGTCGCCCGTGCGCTCAAGGATGCGGATGCTTATGCGGTGGCGCGTATTGAAGAGGCGTTGGCACTGCGCAGTGGTGGGATCGTCAAGCCGGTGATCATGCTGGAGGGCTTTTTCAGTGCGGATGATCTGCCGGTGCTGGCCGCCAACAACTTGCAGACCGCGGTGCACTCTTGGGAACAACTCGAAGCGCTCGAGCAGGCGGATCTGGTGCAGCCGATCCGCGCCTGGATGAAGCTGGATACCGGCATGCATCGCCTGGGGGTACGTCCGGAAGAGGTGCCAGAATTCTATCGTCGTTTATCAGCGTGCAAGAATGTGGTTCAACCGTTCAACCTGATGACCCACTTCAGCTGTGCCGATGAGTTGGACAAGACGCTGACCCGCGATCAGATCGATCTGTTCAACCGTTTGGCGGAAGGCCATCCGGGCGAGCGCGCACTGGCCAACTCGGCCGGCATTCTGGCGTGGAAAGATGCCCACTGCGAGTGGGTGCGTCCAGGCATCATGTTGTATGGCATCTCGCCGTTCCCGGATCAGGTGGGAGCTGACCATGGTTTGCAACCGGTGATGACGCTGAAGAGCAATCTGATTGCGGTGCGTCAGGCCAAAGCGGGTGAGCAGGTAGGCTATGGGGCGCATTGGACCACGCAGCGGGATACCACGCTCGGGGTTGTGGCCATGGGATATGGTGATGGTTATCCGCGTATGGCGCCGAATGGGACGCCGGTCTTGATCAATGGGCGCCTGGTCGGCATGGCAGGGCGTATCTCGATGGATATGATGACGGTCGATCTCGGACCGGATGCGCAGGATAAGGTCGGCGATGAGGTCACCCTATGGGGGGACGGCTTGCCGGTGGAGGTGGTGTCGCAACACATTGGCACCATTCCGTATGAGCTGGTGCTGAAATTGACGGCTCGTGTACGGCTGGAGTTTGTGCAGGCCTGATGGCGGCACAAGAACAAAAACGGCAGCTCAGGCTGCCGTTTTTGTTTATCCGGAGAGGGCCTCAGATATGCTGGGGATCGTCCGGTTGCAGCGCTTTGCGCCAGTGCGGATCGATGCTGAAGAAGCCCGGTGTCCAGTAGAGATAGATCCATGGGTCATCGGCTTTCCACTGTGGAAAGGCAATTTCGACACTGTTGTCCTTGCGCGAATACAGCGAGGTGTGAATGGTAATCTGCGAGACCACCAAACCAGCCACCAATAATATCAACAACCAGCGAATCAGTTTCCCCACCCGGCCCGTACCTTACTCAAAACAGATTTCAATGGTGGCACGACCGAAATCGCATTCGAACGGCATCAGCAGCTTGGTGCTTTCCGTCTTGTGGGAAATGGTGTGATTAGGGCCAGAGACCACCACAGGGGTCGCCATATCGAAGTCATAGCCCTTTTCAGCCAGCATACGCTTGGCGCCACCGGTTACCATATTGGTGATTTCACCCACCATGTCGGTGACCTCTTCATTGATCGTGGCTGGGGCTTCACCCAACATACGACGCATCACTTCCAGCGCTAATGTCTTGTCGAAGGTGATAGAGAACGAGCCGCGGGTTTGCGGGCCCACCATCCCGATCAGCCCGGAGACGTCGCCTCGCGCCAGTTCGTCATTTTTCTTGCGCGGTGCACCTGGCTTGAGGTCGACCTGGGCCATGGTGCTCATGACATGCAAGAGTGAAACAAGAAAAGGATTCACGAATTCAGCGCGCATTTTAATCCTCGTAGCAAGCCCCGTCAGACTGCTGCACGGGGTAGGCAAGTACAGTCACATGCAGAATGCTGCAAACAGCAGACCGTTCAGTTTTAGTTATAGGTGAAAGTCTAACATATAGCATTCTGCCAAACCGTGACAATATTCATTCTGCGGCGCGGCGCTTGTAGCGCCTCACACTTTTGTTACGAGCAGGCTACAGGTAGAATTTGTCGATTTTTCTCGCTGGACGCTTTCTATGTCAATCCCCGCTCTGCGTTTTTCTGTCGCGCCCATGCTCGACTGGACCGATCGTCACTGTCGTTACTTTTTGCGGCGGATCAGTCGGCATGCCCTGCTCTATACCGAGATGGTGACCACCGGGGCGATCCTGCATGGCAAGGGCGATTATCTGGCCTATCACCAGGAAGAACATCCACTGGCGCTGCAACTTGGTGGCAGTGATCCTGACGCCCTGGCGCGCTGCGCGCGCTTAGCCGCCGAGCGTGGTTATGACGAGATCAATCTCAATGTCGGCTGCCCGTCGGATCGGGTGCAGAACGGCCGTTTCGGTGCTTGCTTGATGGGCGAGGCGGCGCTGGTGGCCGAGTGTGTGGCCGCGATGCAGGCGGCGGTATCGATACCGGTGACGGTCAAGACCCGTATCGGCATTGATGATCAGGACAGCTACGAGTTTTTGCGCGCCTTTATTGACACGGTGAGTGCTGCGGGGTGCGATACCTTTATCGTACATGCGCGCAAAGCGTGGCTGAGTGGCCTGAGTCCGAAGGAGAACCGTGAGATCCCGCCGCTGGATTATCCGCGGGTCTATCAACTCAAGCAGGATTATCCGCAGTTAACGATTTCGCTGAATGGCGGCGTGCAGACCATGGCGGATATCCAGACCCACTTGCAGCATGTGGATGGGGTGATGGTCGGTCGCGAGGCGTACCAAAACCCCTATCTGCTGGCTGAGGTCGATCGCCTGTTGTATGACGATGACCATGTGGTGCCCTCGCGCCATCAGGTCGTGCTCGATATGGTGCCGTACATTGAGCAGGAGCTGGCTAAGGGTAATCATCTGGCACATATTACCCGGCATATGCTTGGCTTGTTCCAGGGGGTGCCTGGCGCGCGAGCCTGGCGCCGCTATTTGAGTGAGAATGCCTGCCGTCGTGATGCTGGTGTGCCGGTGTTGCTTGAGGCGTTGGCCAAGGTCAGTCACCAAGACGCTGTTGACTAAGCACGCCTTTGCGTTTTCCGCGCGGCGGTTGGTCGCTGACTCGCGAAGGGCGTCGGACGTTGGCATGTTGGAATGAGGGGGCGGATGCCCCCTTGTTGTACGCGATCATCGGCCAGCTGTCAGGGATGGGTGGCCGGGTCGACCTGGCTGCGCGTGATGATGCGGCTGTCCTGCATCAACTCCGTCGCATGCTGATTGCTGACAATCGCCTGATGCTCATGGGTGCCGTCCGCATTGTGCCAGTCATGCCAGCTGACCCAGTAGGCGATCGCCGGATAGCGTGCCAGGACGGTGGCGTAATTGCGTTCATCATAACTGCCATTGAGTGAGGCGTTGCCGCTCAGGGTGGGGCCATATTCGCCCATCCCCAGTGGCTTGCCAAATTGGCGATAGCGCTGGTAGTCATCAATGCTCAGGCTATCGTCATAACGCGTACCAGCCACCACATCCACATAGGGGTCACCCGGGTAACACCAGTCGACCGGTTTGATACCACCACTTTCACTGCTATCGACGGGGCCTCGGTTGGGCGAGTAGACCCAGAGCAGGTTGTGCAGTCCCCGCGTCTGGGTGAAATAGGTATACATGTTTTTCCAGACCGCGATATAGCCACTGCAGCTTTGCGGTGAAGTGCTGATCCCCCACCAGAACCAGTTGCCATTCATCTCCTGCATCGGGCGCCACAAGACAACCACGCCCGCATCCTGTAGTTCGCTCAGGGCATCGGCAATACGGTCTAGCTTGCGTTGCCAGACGGTGGCGATGGCCTGACTACTGTCGATAAGCCCAGGCAGGCTGACGTTGGTCATATCGCCGCCATAGGTGCGGGTCAGATCGCCATAGCCCGGGTTATTGTCCAGATCACTCTCATCATTCCACCAGGGATTGTTCGGACTCCAGTTGATAGTGATGAGCCCGCCCGATTGCCAATGGCTAATCAGCTTGCTGTTGGCCGCGGTGAGCTGTGCCGGCGTGAAGATCCGGTCATATTCATAATCGATCCCCACGATGGCCGGTGTTTCACCACTCTGCGCGGTGAGTGGGTCAATCAATACGGCATAACCGACGGTGCCGCTGGTATTGAGGATCTGGTTACCATGCCCCGTATTTTGCCCGGAGAGCACCCCTGATCTGACGTCATTGGTTAAATCCGCCAGATAACCCAACACCGCTCGGGCGGCGGTGGAGGCTTGGGGATCGCTGGGGGTTGATGTTGCCTTGGGCGTGCTACCACTTCCTGACCCGCCACAGCCTGTGGTCAACCCCAGTGTTAAACAACCTATCATCATCCATGCTGACAGCCTTGGCATCGTCCCCTCCTTATACCGGGATCAATGGATAGCGGGAGCATGTCATGCGCGATGGGCGAAAAATGAGATGAAAGCGTTACCTTGTGCTGTTTTGTTGACCACAAGTAAAGCGCCGGGACGCTTAAAGCTCCTGCAGCAGATCCTCGACATAACGCGCTAGGACTGCGCGCCGGGCGCGGGCCATCTCACGGCCAGCGTGGGTCTGCATGCTATCGGCCACCTTATAGAGTTTGACGAAGAAGTGATCCAGGGCGTACTGCAGATCATCCAATGGTCGGTGTTTGGCCAATGGGTCCACCGGATCAAACAGTGAGCGCTGTATGCGGCCAGAGGTGTAAAACACCCGGGCCAGGCCAATCGCGCCGAGGGATTCCATTCGATCGGCATCCTGGATCAGCTTGGCCTCGATACTCTCGGCCGGCAAGTTGGCGGAAAAACTGTGGGCTTCAATCGCATGACACACGGCAGGGATCAGCGACTCGGGAAAACCTAATTCATCGAGAATGCTGGCGGCCTGACGGGCGGCCAACCGTGAACTGAGATGTCGCTCGGGATGATTCTTGGGCAGGCTGACGATATCGTGCAAATAGGCGGCAGCGAGCAGAACCAGCGCATCGCCAACATGGCCTTCGGCGGCATTTAACTGCCGCGCAGTCTGCCAGACACGACGGAAATGGGCGATGTCATGGGCGCCATCTTCATCGTTATGGTGCTGTTCCAGCCAGCATTCCAGTTGTTGTTGCCATTCGGCACAGGTCAGGGGGGAGATGGCAGCGCGCATGATCGACATCCATTCAGCGTTCGGGGCAGGCATCATCGCGCGAATGGGCTGCCCCGACAAGATGGCTTACTGGGCGCCGGGCAGACGATAGGTTAACTGGGTGATCATGGTCTGCGCAGCATGACTGCGGGCGGCCTTGGCGGTCAATGGCATATCGCTGGAGGCTTGCAAGGCACCACGCCACAGTACGGTATTGCTTTGCTGGTCACGCAGAATCAGCGCCAGCGTGCCATTGCGCCCGCCATTGGCGCCCGGATCCATGCCCAGGCTGGCGAACAGCGGATTGTTGGCCTGTTCCTTATCTCCGAGCACGCCGAGGCTAACCAGGACATTGGCCTGTTCCTGGCTGGTGGCCGGCTGGAGGCCGAGGGCTTGCAGACGCGCGATCAGCGCATCCTTGAACAGGGGCAGCCAGGGCTTGCCTTGCTCCTGACTGACCAGGTGGTCATCCGGCAGGAAGAAGGTGACAGGGGCATTGTAGGGCCAATGTGCCAAGGTGCTGGCGACCACCGTCATCTGCACGGTCGCGTGGCGCTGTGGTTCGGCGGGTGCGCTGGCGGTCTCCACGGTGCTGGCGCAGCCGGACAGCCATGCCAGGCAAAATAAGGAAAGGGTTAACGCATGACGCATGACGGCTCCTGTCATCGTGAGGGCGAAAAAACCGAACTACCATAGCAGGTTTTGGGGCCAATTGCGGCCAGTTAATCGGCTTCTGGTTGGTAATAGCGACCGGCCAGCCAATTCTGGATCCCGATTCGGCTGCTGGCAAAGTGGGGCTCGGGCAACCGGTGCGGGTCACACCAGATCCAGCCGGCGCATTTCTCCGGCTCGCACAATACCGGCTCGACCCCGACAGGGGCCGAGGCCAGCAGGGTCAGCGAGATATAGTGGCGACCACTTTGCGCATAGGTGGGCAGGTCATTGCAGATGGCGACCAGTTGTGGAGAGGCGATCTGCAGCCCGGTCTCCTCGCGGACCTCGCGTATGGCGCAGGCCTCAAAGGTCTCGCCATTTTCCAGATGTCCACCCGGGATCGACCAGGCCGGTGCGTGACTGCCCAGACGGCGGCCAAGCAGGATCTGTCCGGCCGCGTTGACAATAATCACCCCGATGCCGACTCGCGGATGCGCAGCAGGCGACATGCGAACTCCTTATTCCAGGTGGTCGAGCGGCAGGGCGGTCTGCTGCTTGATTTGACGTAACACGAAACTCGAGCGCACGCCGGTGACTCCTTCGATACAGGTCAGCTTTTCCAGCAGGAAGCGTTGATAGTGCTCCATGTCCGGCACCATGACGGTGAGCTGGTAGTCGGCATCGTTGCCGGTGATCAGTGCGCAATCCAGCACCTCGGGCATATCAAGGATGGCATCATTAAAGTGCTGCAGGCGTTGTGGGGTATGTTTGTCCACGGTGACATGGATATAAGCGGTGAGTTTAAGGTTGAGTACCTCCGGGTCGAGCAGGGTGACATGTGCCTTGATCAGGCCCATCTCTTCGAGTGCTTTGACACGGCGGGAACATGGTGAGGGCGAGAGACCGACCTGGTCTGCCAAGTCCAGGTTACTGATCCGGGCGTCCTTTTGCATCAGGGCCAGGATCTTGCGATCGATACGGTCGAGCTTGATGGTGTGTGACATAGTTATAATTGCTCGTTTTTGCTGAAATAAGGAGACTTATTGCGTGATGGTCGATTTTTAATGCCTTCTTTGCAAGCACATTTCGCCATCAACGCCGTACTATATATCACAGATTCCAACGCAACCGGCCAACCCGGCTGAAGTTGCCCGGTACAGCAGAACCGCTGCCAGTACCGCGGACACCCTGAACCACAGGTGTTGTTCACCCGAGTGGGCTTAACCCGAGGCACTCACGGAAGCACGAAAAAGCCAGCGCGAAGCTGGCTTTTTCGTTTTCAGGCCCCGCGCTAGCGGGCAATGCTGATCAGATAAGGCAGGGCGTGTTCCCCTTTAACCAACCGTTGGCGGCAGGGATGCCGCCATCGAGCCCCCAAGGATGGGTTGACGGCGTGTTGGTGAAAGGGAACCGACCTGCATTGCTCTTAAGTGACCAAGCATTGCCGCGCTAGCGGGGGCCCTGTCAGACGCCTCGGTTACTTGGCGATGCGTTTGTACTTGGCGCGGTGTGGCTGGATGGCCTCGGCGCCGTAGGTCTTCTTCTTCCACTCTTCGTATTCGGTGAAGTTGCCTTCAAAGAATTCGATCTTGCCTTCATCCTGATAGTCGAGGATGTGGGTGGCAATACGGTCGAGGAACCAACGGTCATGCGAGATAACCATGGCACAGCCCGGGAACTCCAGCAGGGCGTTTTCCAGCGCGCGCAGGGTTTCGACGTCCAGATCATTGGTCGGTTCGTCGAGCAGCAGCACGTTGCCACCGGTCTGCAGCAGCTTGGCCAGATGCAGACGGCCGCGCTCGCCCCCAGAGAGTTCGCCGACCCGTTTCTGCTGGTCGGAGCCCTTGAAGTTGAAACGACCGATATAGGCACGGCTTGGGATCTCGAAGTTACCGATGCGCAGGATGTCCTGGCTGTTGGCCACCTCTTCAAACACCGTCTTCTTGTCATCCATCTTGTCGCGGAACTGGTCCACCGACGCCAGGGTGACGGTATCACCGAGGGTGATGCTGCCGCTGTCCGGGGTCTCCTGGCCGGAGATCAGACGGAACAGGGTCGACTTACCGGCACCGTTCGGGCCGATAATGCCGACGATCGCCCCCTTGGGAATGGCGAATGACAGATCATCAATCAACACGCGATCGTGATAGGACTTGCGCAGACCCTGGACCTCCAGCACCTTGTCGCCCAGACGTGGTCCTGGCGGAATGAACAGTTCGTTGGTCTCGTTGCGCTTCTGGTAATCGCCACT
>JAYROM010000139.1:0-8134 GCA_041911695.1 Aeromonadaceae bacterium | reverse complement strand
TCGAGTCCCTCAACTTACGTCAAAAATGTGAGCCAGATGCTTGGCTGCTGAAGAATTAACCACATGCTACAAACTTTTCCCGGGCACGCAAATAGTCTTTTGCTCAACAAAACCGATATTTTTATCAAAAAAATCGTGTTCGGAAATGACCGCTTTTCACCTGTAACCGGCAATGATCACAGGCTAAAAATATGTGCAAAAAAGCGGCGAATTGATCACAAGGTATTTACATTATGTTTATTCGCGAATAGCTATCGCCACCCTCGCGCAAGCGGGGGCCAGAACCTTGTGTTGTCGTCATTCGAGATAGAACTGCCAAGGACAAGTCACTGGATTCCCGCTTTCGCGGGAATGACGAGATGGGAGTCGTCGCCCTCGCCTAAGCGGGGGCTAGAGCCTTGTGTTGTCGTTGCTGGTGATAGAACTGCCAAGGACAAGTCACTGGATTCCCGCTTTCGCGGGAATGACGAGAAGGGCGTCGTCGCCCTCGCCTAAGCGGGGGCCCAGTGCTTTTGCGTACTTTACCCGCGCGGTGCGAGTGCCAGCCAGGCTTGCACGGAGGGGCGTTGCCACTGCTGGCGGGCATAGGCGGCCAACGACTCAGGCACCTCGTCACCATTGAGCAGCAGGCGATTGATCATCAGCGCCAGATCGGTGTCGGCAATGCTCCATTCCCCAAACAGGTTGGCGCCACCATGCGCCAACAGATGGCTGGCGGCAGCAAACAGGGTGCTGGCGGCTTGTTGGGCTGCAGCCGACAGCGGCGTGCTGACTGGCTTACCAAACACCACTTCAGTCGAGCGTTCGCTACGGATCGCCATCAGATCGCTGCGCAGCCAAGCCTGAACTTGACGGGCGCGGGCACGCTTGTGCACCTCAAACGGATAGAGACGCTTGCCGGGGCGGGTTTCGTCCAGATATTCGGCAATCGCGGAGGACTCGGCCAGGCTGAAATCGCCATCAATCAGGGTCGGTACCCGGCAGGTCAGTGATAGATGCGCATAAGCCGGGGCGCGGTTTTCTTCCTGCGCCAGATCCAAGGTATGCAGCGTGAAGGCGACCTCTTTCTCCTTGAGGGCGACAAACGCTGACATGGCATAAGGGGATAGGTAGTGGTTATCTACATAAAGTTGCATGACGACTCCTTGTCTAGGGTGATGCGGCCACAGTCGGCACTATTGTGCGCTGCGTTTTACATCACCATAGCAGGTTTTTAACATCATGACAGGGGCGGCCCACCGTCGAGCGATGGCCGCCGTATCGAGTCAGCGCCCGGCTTAGTGGTAGTGGCGATGACGTTGGGTGAGGGCAAACAGGCGTTGTTTGACCTGCAACTGCTGTTGATCATTGAGCCGCATCAGCAGCGCATCGCGTCGCATCATGGCATCACTATGCCCCTGTTCGGCCGCCAGGCTGAACCAGGCGCAGGCTTCGATGGTATCCAGACAAACCCCCTCACCACTGGCAAACAGACTCGCCAGGTTAAACTGGGCGGTCAGTTGTCCGGCATAGGCGGCCTCACTGAACCAACGTGCGGCTTCGCTGGCATCCTGTGTCACCCCGCGCCCCTGCAGGTAAAGGCCGCCGAGATTGTTCTGCGCCAGCGGATGGCCCTGTTCTGCAGCCAGACGATACCAGCGCGCGGCGGCCTCATCGTCCTGGGCGATACCACGGCCCTCGCTAAGCAGACTGCCCAGTTTGAGTTGGGCCGGGATATAGCCCTGACCGGCGGCCAGCGTCCACCAACTCAATGCCTGCTCGGCATTGCGTGCGGTACCGCGACCGTAAAAATGCATGGTGCCGACCAGATCTCTGGCCAACGCATCCCCTTGTGCCGCCGCCTGATTGAACCAGAACAGGGCGCGGGTATCGTCGTGATACTCAGGTTCATCCGCCAGCAACATCCCCAACTCGGTCTGGGCGCGCGCATGGCCCTGGTCTGCCGCCTGCAGTAACCAACCGAAGGCGCTCTGTATATCGCGCGCCGGCTGTTCAAGGTAGAGCGCTGCCAAGCGATATTGGGCTTCCGCCAACCCTTGGCGCGCCGCTTCGCGATACCAGCGCTGAGCTTCAGCGTGGTCTTGCGGCAGGCCGTCTCCATTGGCGTACATATGCCCCATCACCAATTGGGCGCTGGCGCGTCCCTGATGGGCGGCTTCATACAATTTGACTAACCGGTCGACGTTTTCGCAAAACAGGGCTTGTTCGCCGCGCTCTGCGGTCAGGTGTTCAGCTTGTTGGGTGCGCTGCATGGACATGGGGTTTCCTCATTCGGCGGCCGCCAGTGAGGCGGGAATGAGAGCACCATAACGGGATGACCTGCAACGGCAGGTAAATGGAGTAAATTTGCACAGCAAAAAACCGAGTAAACCTGTCTGGTTGGATGGTTATTTCTGTGTACGGCGCGGCGTGTTAGCCCGGATGCGGCAATATGGGCATCAAACGGAGCACAAAAGCGATAGCTGGTTAGCGCTTGAACGCCAATACCAGCACGCCACTGGCGACCATGCCGATCCCTAGCCACTGCTGCAGCGATGGCCGTTCACCAAGGAAAACAAAGGCGAACACTGCGACCAGCACCAGGCTGAACTTATCGACCGGCGCGACCTGGCTGGCGTTGCCCATTTGCAAAGCGCGGAAATAACACAACCACGAGGCCCCGGTGGCCAAGGCAGACAGGCTGAGAAATAGCCAGGTGCGACCGGAGAGACTGGCCGGGTCTTGCCATTGGCCGGTGAGCTTGACGAACAGCACCAGTACCAACACGATGATCAGGGTGCGGATTAAGGTGGCAAAGTCGGCATTGACCCCCTGGATACCCAGCTTGGCAAAGATGGCGGTCATGGCGGCGAAGACGGCCGACAAGGCGGCCCAAAAAAACCATTGCTGACTCATTCACACACTCCTTGCGTGATAACCGGTTAACTGGCCGGGGCTTCCTTGTTTTTGACTACCGCCGCCAGGCAGAGGCTGGTCTGTTGGACGAAATGGGTAAAGCTGAAGTAGTCATTCTGATTCATTACTCTGCCTGAATCAGCGCGATCCGCATAGAAGATACCGATAGCTTGCTGGTCGATCACCAGCGGGGCGATAAAAAAACCCTTGGCACTGACGGCGGCGCGAATTTGTGGACTGATCAGCGGGCTCCAGCGTGGTTCATTGAGTTGGGTGACCCAGGCTGGCTCTAGCGAGAGGAGTAGTTGGCTGAACAGATTATTGCGTTCGCTGACATCCAGCACAAAGCGCTGACGCAGTTGCTCACCATCGCGCGCGGCAATAAACCTTGGTTGGAGTTGTTTCTTGTCCCGGGTCAGCATCATCACCACCACGCGATCCATACCAATCCCACGCGAGATGCCCTCCAGCGCGGTGTGGATCATCAGATTGAGATCGGCCTTCTCCTGGGTCATGAAGGTTAACTCACGCAACATGCGCAGTTGCAGCACCTCACTGCTTTCGATGACCTCGACCGGGACCTCTGCGGCGGGCTGTAACAGGGCATTGGCCCCTTTGTCCAGAAAGGGGGTGAGCATGTTGGCACCGTACGAGGAGACCAGTTTGACCGCCTCATAGTTACAGCGCTTGAGACGCTGGCGCACGGTGGCCGGATCGATCTCCATATATTTGGCCAGCTGCTGGATTCCTTGTTGCAGTTCAGCCTGCGTGGTGCGCGGGTCGAGCATCCGGCTACTGAAGCGGTCAGCCAGGGCTATCGCCTGCAACTCGGGGGTCCGGCGCTCTGGATCCTGCAGTGAGGTGATCAGCATTTTGCTCATGTTCCAGGACTGGGCGAGGCCGATGGTCAGCTTCTGGAAACTGGTGCCCAAGACCTCCCGCACGATCTCCTCTTCATTGGCCGGGTTTTCCACTTGGTTGAGTTTTTCATCCAATGATTCTGCCAAGGGGCCGCCCGAGCACCAGAAGGCACTCTCGCCGAGGTGATGCAACAGGGTGGCAATAAACGCCTCTTCCTGGGTCTCCTCACTGTAACTGCCGAGCAGCATGCGCGAGAGCATGCCGGCATGGAAGGCTTGTGCCATCAGCTTGATCAGCCGTTGATAGACGCTGCTGTTGATCTCGCGGTTTTTCAGCAAGCTGTCGACCAGGGTGGCGGTAATGCAGATGTGCTTGAGGGTGTTGAAGCCGAGCAATACCGCCGCACGACTCATGGTGGTGATCTGCGCACCGCTGCGCCGGTAGGTGACGCTGTTGGCCACGCGCAAGATGCGGGTGGTCAGGCCGTGATCATGCAACACCGACTGGCCGAGGTTGGCCAGCGAGGCCGTGTCGTCATTGGCCATCTGCTCGAGCATGCGGACGGTCGAGCACAAGGCGGGTAATTCGCGTGTGCTGATACGTTCGACCCAGGCTTCGGTGCCGCGCGTTGTCCGATTTGTACTCATGCATCCTCCATCTGTACTGCTTCAAGCATAAGCGCTGGCCGGTATAAGGCATAGCGATCTGGCGCGCAGGGCACAGGCGTTACCTGTCGAAAGTGTGACAATGTCTACAATTTTTCGACATTTGTGCGCAGAACTTGAGGTGTGAACAGCTCAACCCATTGAAAGAAAAGCAATTGTTTTGTGGTGCGCGCCTTGCTTGTTCCTTGTCTGTCAACAGGGCAGAGCAGGAGTCATACATGCTGGATATCGAAAGTGCTGCACTGGCTGCCCTGCGGCAGTTGCAACGCCAGTTACCAGAGCCGGTCGCCGGTTTGCGCCTGGTGCCGGGCGGTGATGCCTGCCAGGGGTGGCAACTCTCCATGGCCTGGGCCCGCGTGGCGGGCATGGACGAGGTGTGCTGGTTACAGGACGGCATGATGTGGATTGCCGACCGCCGTGATTGGCCGCTACTGCGTGGTAGTCAGATCCGGCTGGTCGAGCGCGATGGTGTGCGCGGTCTGGCGGTCACACTACAGCCATCGTCTTGCCAGTGCGCCAGTGGCCACTGTTCGCCGCAAACCACAGCACAACCGGCAGACGTGGATGGTCTGTCGGCGTCGATCACAACGGGTGAGAGGGAATAACCATGTGGAACTATTCGGAAAAGGTCAAAGATCACTTCTTCAACCCGCGCAATGCCCGCATTCTGGCCGATGCCAATGCGGTCGGCGATGTGGGCTCCATCAGTTGCGGTGATGCCCTGCGCCTGATGCTCAAGGTCGACCCGCAGGACGAACGCATTCTCGATGCCGGTTTTCAGACCTTCGGCTGCGGTAGTGCCATTGCCTCCTCGTCGGCGCTGACCGAAATGATCATCGGCAAGACGCTGGGCGAGGCCGCTGTGATCTCGAATCAGGATATTGCCGACTACCTCGACGGCCTGCCGCCGGAAAAGATGCACTGCTCGGTGATGGGCAAGGAGGCGCTGGACGCCGCGATTGCCGCCTTCCGTGGCGAAACCTGGTGTGACGACCACGAAGAGGGCGCACTGATCTGCAAGTGCTTCGGCGTCGACGAGGCCAAGATCAGCAAGGCGGTGCGCGATAACGGCCTGACCACGCTGATGGAGGTGATCAACTACACCAAGGCTGGCGGCGGCTGCAGCACCTGCCATGAGAAGATTGAGCAGGTGCTGGCCAAGGTGCTGGCCAGCGGCGACTGCAAGGAGCGCCAGCAGAGCGCCTATGCGCGCAGTGGCAGTGTGGTGATGCCAACGGCCGCCCCGGTGGTGCCGCCGGCTCATGAAGGGTTGTGGACCCAGGTCGCTGCGATCCTGGACGAGATGCGCCCGCACCTGCAGGCCGATGGCGGCGATGTCACCCTGATCGCGGTTAGCGAGGATCGGGTCGAGGTCGCGCTGTCCGGCGCCTGTATGGGCTGCATGATGACCGACATGACGCTGGCCTGGATCCAGCAAAAATTGATGGAAGCACTGGGCCGCTATATCCGCGTGGTCAGTGCCGCTGAAGCCCTCGTCTAAGCAGGAGCGCCGCCATGAAAGCTGTTTATCTGGATAACAATGCCACCACCCGGCTCGATCCGATGGTGCTCGATGCCATGATGCCGTTTCTCACTGAACATTACGGCAATCCGTCCTCGATCCACGGTTTTGGCGAGCCGGTGCGCAAGGCGATCGAGCAGGCACGCAAGCAGGTGGCAACCCTGCTCGGGGCCGAACATGACAGCGAAATCGTGTTTACCGCCTCGGCCACCGAGGCCAACAGCACGGCGTTGCTCTCTGCCGTCGAGGCCCTGCCAGAACGGCGCACGCTGATCACCAGCATGGTGGAACATCCGGCGATTCTGGAGGTGTGCGAGCACCTCGAGCGCCAGGGCTATACCATCCACCGTCTGGCAGTCGACAGCTGTGGTCGGCTGGATCTGGCCGAATACGAGCGGCTGCTCTCCGATGACGTGGCGCTGGTGTCGGTGATGTGGGCCAACAACGAGACCGGCACCCTGTTCCCGGTCGAGCAGATGGCGCAGCTGGCCAAGGCGCGCGGCATCCTGTTCCACACCGATGCGGTACAGGCGGTCGGCAAACGCACCATCTGTCTGGCGGAGACCGCGATTGATTTTCTCTCCTTCTCCGGCCACAAGATTCATGGCCCGAAAGGCGTTGGCGCGCTGTATGTGCGTCGCGGCACCCGCTTCCGCCCGTTACTGCGCGGCGGACATCAGGAGCGCGGCCGTCGTGCCGGCACTGAAAATGCCGCCGGGATTGTCGGCCTGGGCCAAGCCTGCGAGCTGGCTACCCTGCACCTGCCGATGGTGGAGGGACCGATCCGTGCGCTGCGCGATCAGTTGCAAGACGGGTTGCTGGCCAAAATCCCCAGCGCCATGGTCACCGGCGATCCGGCCCATCGCACGCCGAATACCCTGAATATCGCGTTTGAATATGTCGAAGGTGAGGCGATCCTGCTGATGCTCAACCAGCTCGGTATCGCCGCGTCGAGCGGCAGCGCCTGCACCTCCGGCTCGCTGGAGCCGTCGCATGTGATGCGTGCGATGGGGATTCCCTATACCGCCGCCCACGGCAGCATCCGTTTTTCGCTGTCGCGTTATACCCGCGAGCGCGAGATCGAACAGGTACTGACCCATCTGCCATTGATCATCGAGCGCCTGCGCAGCCTGTCGCCCTACTGGCAGCAGAACAAACCCGCGCTGGCGGGCCATGGTGAGTTTGCGCCGGCCTTTGGTTAGCCGTAGTGACCAACAAGGAGTGCAGCCATGCAGCACGACCTGATTATCAATGACACCACATTACGCGATGGCGAGCAGTCGGCCGGGGTGGCGTTTACCCGGCAGGAGAAGGTCGCGATTGCCTGCGCGCTGGTGGATGCCGGGGTGCCGGAGCTCGAGGTCGGGATTCCGGCGATGGGCGAGGAGGAGTGTGCGCGGATTGCCGCCATTCGCCGCGCCCTGCCGACCGCGCAGTTGATGGTGTGGTGCCGGGCACAGGCAGCGGATGTTGATCAGGCAGCGCGTCTCGGCGTGCAGTGGGTCGATATCTCGATGCCGGCTTCCAGCCAGATGCTGGACCATAAGCTGGGGCTAAGCCGCGCCGAGGCCCATGATCGGCTGGCCGGCATGGTACGCCGTGCGCGAGATCTCGGCTTGCGGGTGTGTATCGGTTGCGAGGATGCCTCGCGGGCGACCACGGACGAACTGCGTCAGGTGGCCGAGTTGGCCCGGCAGCTGGGGGCCGAGCGGCTACGCTATGCCGATACCCTCGGCATCCTTGATCCGTTTGCCACCTTCGAGCGCCTCAGCGCGCTGCGCCAGCATTGGGCTGGCCAGCTCGAGATCCATGCCCACGATGATCTGGGCCTCGCCACCGCCAATACGCTGGCAGCGTTTCGTGCTGGCGCGACCCATGCCAACACCACTGTGATGGGGCTCGGCGAGCGCGCCGGCAATGCCCCGCTTGAAGAGGTGGTGCTGGCACTGCGCCAGTGTTACGGCGAGGACACCGGCATCATCAGCCAGCAACTGCCTGCCTTGTGCCAGCAGGTGGCGCGGGCGGCCGGCTGCCTGATCCCGACCCGCAAGCCGCTGGTCGGCGAGCTGGTGTTTACCCACGAATCCGGGGTGCATGTCGATGGCCTGCTCAAGGATACCCGCAACTATCAGGGAGTCGACCCGGCTTGGCTCGGTCGTGAGCACAAGTTGGTGCTCGGCAAGCATTCCGG
>JAYROM010000138.1:0-9993 GCA_041911695.1 Aeromonadaceae bacterium | reverse complement strand
GGGTACCGAAGTAGTGATCTCCCAGATAGAAGACAAAGGTCGCAGTGCGGTTCATGGCGCGCGAGGTGATTACCTGGCCGCCGCGTGCCACCTTTTCGATGCGGTTATCCCCGGTCCCGGTTTTGCCGCCCATGATCAGCGGTGTGCCATCCGGCAGCATAAAGGTGCCGGCCAGCCGGCGCGCGGTGCCCTGTTCGACCACTTGCGACAGCGCATGGCGCAGGGCGCGCGCCACCGGCACCGGAATCACCTGTTGCCCCTGCACCGGCGCCGGGGTCACCAGCGTTTCGTAAGGGGTGCCGGCGGCAAATTGCATCCAGGCAAAGCGCTGCACTGGCAGGCGGACACCATCGTTGAGGATGATGCCCATCAGTTCGGCCAGGGCCGCCGGGCGATCGCCCGAACTGCCGATGGCGGTGGCCAGGGACGGCACCAGATGATCGAACGGGTAGCCCAGCGCCTTCCAGCGCTGGTGGATATCGCTAAACGCCTCAATCTCGAGCATGGTGCGCATCCGGCTGTCGCGGGCACTGCGATGGCGCGACTTGAACAGCCAGCCATACACCTCCAGTCGTTCCGCCTTGCTGGCGGCGACGGTATCGCTGAACTTCGCCTGTGAATGCAGGTTGAGATAGTTAAGCAGCCACAACTCCAGCGGATGGATACGGGCGACATAGCCCTGATCTGGCAGTGAGAATTTGCCCGGGCCATAGGTGTTGTACAGATAGTCCAGCCGTTTGTCGGTCAGCGGCTCCTGCGGGAGATATTTGCGGATGAAGCTGGCCAGTTCGGCAGGGGTGGCGGCCGCGAACAGATAGCGATGGATGGCGGCCAACCGGCTTTGGGTCGGGCGCAGGCCATCGATCAGGGTATCCATGCGGGTGACGCTGTCCTTACCGGCATACTTGTTCCAGAAGCGCTGCAGATAGGTGATGCCCTCGCGGTCAGCAAACCGCTTCAGATACTCCTCGCGTCGCGGATCGGCATCATCGGTCAGCAGGGTGCGCCGTGTCGGATCTTGATATTGCGTATAGCGCACGATGTCGCGCATCAGGCGGATAAACGGTAGGTTAATGGACTCCTGCAGCGCTTCGCGCAGCGTCGGGTTGCGACCATTATCCTCTCGCCGGAAATTGGCAAACACATGCATGCCGCCGCCGGTGAAGAAAGATTCGCCGGGATTGGCCGAGTAATGGCGATCCAGTGCAGCTTCCAGCGTCTCTTCCAGCGTGATCTGCGGCTGTTGTAGCAGGGTATCGCGCACCCACTGGCTCAGATGATCCTGCGGGTCGACTGGCAGTTGGCGTAACGCCTTGCCATCCATGCCCTGCAAGCGTTGGTGTAGCTCGGAGATGATCTGCAGGTAAGTGGTGAGCACGCGCAGTTTGGCGGTCGAACCGAGCTCGAGCTTGCTGGAGTCATTGATATCGAACGGCTGATCGGTGTTGTCGGTCTGCACGCGGACCTGAAAGCCATCAGGCTGACGCTCAAACAGGGTAAAACTGTAACGGACATCCGCCGTCTTTTCCGGCGACAGCAGGCGTTCACCAAATAGGCCAACTTGTCCGGCCACGGTCGGATCAGCCAGTTGGCGCAGATAGGTGCTGACTTGTTGTTGCAGCCGGTTATCCAGTTGCGACTGGACGCTCAGATCCTGATGATCGAGATCGTACAAGGAGAGCCCAAGCATTTGTCCCAATCGGCCGCGGGTCACGTAACGCGCTTTGTTGCTGTCGATACGGGTATAGGCCGGCTCTTCGATAAAGTTGCGGTATTGCAGTCGGACAGCAAGCGCGGCCTCGGTCTGTTGCGCGGTCAGCAGTCCTTCGCTACCAAGCAGACGCAGGTAGCTATTGGTCAACTCGTCGAGCTCGTTACGACCGCCGAGCAGATACCAAGAGGGGCGGCGATGGGCGATCAACAACGAGACCACCTGCCGTAACGTCAGCCCTTGGGCCGCGAGCGCCTCCGGCGTGCGGGCCTCGTCCTGCAACTGTTGCCAGCTGGACTCGACATTGGCGCCGAACCAGACAAACAGACCGTCTCCCAGCCCGTGTACCTCGCCATAGCCGGGGGCTGCAGCGAGTGGAACCGAGTTGAGGTAATCGAGCGCCAGTTGTTGGCGGGCGTTTAGGGTCAGCGGCCCTTGTTGGTAAGCACGCAGGCTGGCGCTGGCCATTTGGCGTAACTTTTCACTGCTTGAGCTGGTTCGGCCATAGGGTGAGTGGCGGAACTTTTCCATCTGCGTGGCTAGCGTGCTGCCGCCCGAGCTGCTGTCACTGACGCCAACGTGGCGGCTGACCTGCGAGACCGCCGCATTGGCAAAGCGTGGCCAGTCGACGGCTGGATTGGTAAACGGCCAGTCATCCTCCAGCAGATGGCGGTTTTCTATATATAGCAGGGCGTTGAGTACCAACGGTGGAATAGTCGCGAAGCTGGAGAACTGATTTAGCGGATAGCGGCTGACATGAAACGGCTCATGGTGGCAGTCGTACAGGGTCAGGCCCGCCTGGGATTTTTCCGCATAGGGGATATACAGCCCATGATCGCGCCACGTCAGCATGGGGGCGGAGAATCGACTCTGCTGGCGGATGCTATAACCACGGTCAGTCAGCCGTTGCAGGCGCTCGCCCAGTCCGTGATAGCCCAAGCGTTGATCATACGGGCCTGCATCCGCATAGCGAATAGCATCACTGGGCCCGGTCTTGACCTGCCAGCGCATGCTTTGTGCCAATGTGGGCAACAGATGGGATTGCAACCAGGAGGTACGCATCTCAAACACTATCGCCAGGATGACAATGATCAGGCACAGCAGCAGTAGGGTTCGGATCACGCGCCATAACCAGTGAGGTTTTCGTCGTTGCGGTGCGACTGGCGGGGTGGCAGGAAGGGGCGCCGCTGCCAGGCCATTGTCCATTGGCGACACGTGCGGGTCGCCCAGTTCTGGGATGTCGGAGACCTTATCGGTCTCAATTGGTTTGACGGCTTCCATGGACGACTCCTTACTGCTGGATGACCTGACATCAGATAAATCACGTCAGGACAATTACAAGTGTAATCATCTGGAGCCACTCTGCAGCACTGCTTTTATCGGTGATGTGGCAATACAGTGACCTTTACCAACCTTTTGAAAATGCAGTATCTCTGCGCCATGGGTTAGCACTGATTGTCCAGTGTGCAGCTCACAAAATGGTGATGGGGACATCAGCGGTGCTGGCGTAGCGTTTCGGTGGTGGCCGCATTACCGAATGCAGAAATTGGCCGTTGGAGATTTTTTCAGCTTTTGCCGTGTTCTGGTGCAGCTTTGTCTACTCTGTAAGGGTGCGATCTGGTCCGGGTGGATGAATCGAGATGAGTTTGTCTGCATCGCGCCATCTATGGGACTCTATTGGTAATAATGCACCAATACGGTGATTGTTTATGGTGCAATGCTGCGCTATGTCGCGCGACGGAGTGGGTGGTCGCCGCCGGTTAAGGTAAGGTTTACCTATACTTGGGGTGTCGCTTTGGAAGTGGCATATTGCTTGCTTGTATTCGATTATGCGTGCCTTGGATTGCCGGTCACACGCACACTGGCACAGAGGATTCTGTGCAATAAAAAGCGTAACAACACTCAGAAAACAGGGAAGAATCATGACGAAAATGAAAATGCTGGCAGCTGCCACCTCCACTGTACTGTTTTTGATGTCCGCCCAGTCGCACGCCGCTTCCGGCGATACGCTGGCGCAGGTCACCAAGCGCGGTGTTTTGCAGTGTGGGGTGAGCGATGGTTTGCCTGGCTTCTCCAACCCGAATGCCAAGGGTGTTTGGGAAGGTATTGATGTTGAGTACTGCCATGCCTTGGCCGCCGCGATTTTCGGTGATGCCAGCAAGGTGAAGTTTGTTCCGTTGAATGCCAAAGAGCGTCTGACCGCGCTGCAGTCTGGTGAAATTGATGTCCTGTCGCGCAACACCACCTGGACCCTGTCCCGTGATGCGTCGCTGGGCCTGACCTTTACCGCACCGATGTACTACGACGGCCAGGGCTTCCTGGTGAACAAGTCGCTGAACGTCAAGAGTGCCAAGGAGCTGGATGGCGCGTCCATCTGTATCCAGTCTGGTACCACGACCGAGCTGAACGTCTCTGACTACTTCAAGGCCAACGGCATGAAGTTCACCTCCGTGGTATTCGATACCTCTGACCAGACGGTCAAGGGTTTCGAGTCTGGTCGTTGTGACGTGCTGACCTCTGACCAGTCCCAGCTGTATGCGCTGAAGGTCAAGCTGGCCAAGCCGGATGATGCCGCCGTTCTGCCGGAAGTCATCTCCAAGGAACCGCTGACCCCGGCCGTTCGTCAGGGTGATGACCAGTGGGCAACCCTGGCCAAGTGGACCGTGTTCGCCATGCTGAGTGCGGAAGAGCTGGGGGTGACCACCAAGAACGTTGACGATCTGAAGGCCAACTCCAAGAATCCGGACGTGCGCCGTCTGCTGGGTCTGGAAGAGCCGTCCGGCAAGGTGCTGGGTGTGCAGGCTGACTGGGGTTACCAAATCGTCAAGCAGGTTGGTAACTACGGTGAAGTCTTTGACCGTACTGTAGGTAAGGGTTCTCCGCTGGGCATTGACCGTGGGGTTAACGCCCTGTGGAACAAGGGCGGTTTCATGTACGCCCCGCCAATCCGCTAAATACTGCGGTAATCGGGAGGGGCTAGTCCCCTCCTGTTTTTATGTTTAGCGTCAACCCTTTGCCCAGGATATTACTATGGCATCAGGTATGGTTCCCGCGAACCGCGTCAATGCGGCATCTCGTTGGTATCACGATGAAGCGAAGCGCGCCATTGCGTTTCAGGTGCTGGTGGCCGTCGTGCTGGCCAGTCTCATCTACTACTTTGTCAGCAATACGCTGCACAATATGGAAAGCCGCGGTATCGCCTCCGGCTTCGGTTTCCTCTCCCATCGCGCCGGTTTCGGCATTCTGCAGAGCCTGATCGACTATAGCGAGTCGAGCAGTTATGGCCGGACCTTCTTCGTCGGCTTGCTCAATACGGTGCTGGTTTCGGTGCTCGGCATCATTTTGGCTACCCTGCTCGGATTTGCAGTCGGGGTTGCGCGTCTGTCCAATAACTGGCTGTTATCGCGCTTGGCGGCGGTCTACATTGAGACCTTCCGTAATATTCCGCTGCTGCTGCAGATCTTCTTTTGGTATTTCTCCGTACTGCGCACTCTGCCCAACCCGCGGCAGAGCGTGAATATCGGCGATGCCGTGTTCCTGAATATTCGCGGTTTGTATATGCCGGCGCCGATCTTTGGCAACGGCTTTGGTTGGGTTGTCGCCCTGTTTGTGGTGGCCGTAGTGGTCAGCATTGTGTTGTTACGCCGCGCGCATCACAAACAACTCGAAACCGGGATTCATCAGCGTGCCTGGCCGTATGTGCTGCTGCTGTTGATCGGTTTGCCGGGGATCGCCTTTGTGGCGACCGGCATGCCTCTCAGCATGGAGTTACCGGCGCTGCAAGGTTTTAACTTCAAGGGCGGTCTGGTCATTATTCCGGAATTGGCGGCCCTGCTGGTGGCACTGACCATCTATACCTCGTCGCTGATTGCCGAGATTGTGCGCTCCGGTATCAACTCGGTGAACAAGGGGCAGATTGAGGCCTCTTCGGCACTGGGGCTGTCGCGCGGCAAGGCGCTGCGTCTGGTGATCCTGCCGCAGGCGATGCGCGTGATCATTCCGCCACTGACCAGCCAGTTTTTGAACCTGACCAAGAACTCGTCGCTGGCAACCGCTATCGGCTATCCGGATCTGGTTAACGTGTTTATGGGTACCACCCTGAACCAGACCGGGCAGGCGATCGAAATTATCGCCATGACCATGCTGGTCTATCTGGTCATCAGTCTGCTGACGTCGTGGATGATGAATGCCTATAACCGCAAGATGGCACTGGTGGAGCGTTGATATGGCTGTTTATAAAACGATCCCGGCTGCACCGGCCCCTCATGGTGAACGTGGTGTGGCGTTGTGGGTACGCAAGAACCTGTTCTCGACCCCGCTTAATACCCTGATCACCCTGACGGTGCTCTGGTTTGCCATTCCGCAACTGTGGTGGTTGCTGCAGTGGGCCTTTATCAAGGCGGACTGGTTTGGCGAATCACGTACCGCCTGTACGTCGGGCGGCGCCTGCTGGGTGTTCATCAATGTGCGTCTGTCGCAATTCGTCTACGGCTTCTATCCGGATGCCGAGCGCTGGCGTGTGGATGTGGTGTTTGTACTGGCTGCAGTACAGCTGGCCGGTCTGATGATCAAGAAGGTACCGGGCAAGTTGCCGCTGGCGATCTGCTTCTTCCTGCTCTTCCCGTTTGTCGCTTTCTGGTTACTGCACGGCGGATTGGGGCTGACGGTGGTCGATACCCATTACTGGGGCGGCTTGATGTTGACCCTGGTGCTGGCGACGGTTGGCATCATGGCTGCGTTGCCGATTGGTATCCTGCTGGCGCTGGGGCGTCGCTCCAAGATGCCGGTGATCCAGAGCCTGTGTGTGGTGTTTATCGAGTTCTGGCGTGCGGTACCCTTGATCACCGTGCTGTTTATGGCTTCGGTAGTGCTGCCACTGTTCCTCTCCTCTCATGTGGAGATGGACAAGTTACTGCGTGCGCTGATCGGTATCGTACTGTTCCAGTCGGCCTATATGGCGGAAGTGGTGCGCGGGGGGCTGCAGGCGATCCCTAAAGGGCAGTATGAAGCCGCCGAAGCGCTCGGCCTCTCTTACTGGCGCAGCATGGGGCTGGTGATCCTGCCGCAGGCACTGAAGATTACCATCCCGTCGATCGTCAATACCGCGATCGAGCTGTTCAAGGACACCAGTCTGGTGACCATCATCGGCCTGTTCGATCTGCTGGCGGTGGGCAAGGCTGGGCTGTCGGATCCGAACTGGCTGGGTTACTCGGTCGAAGCCTATACCTTTATCGCACTGATTTACTGGATTTTCTGTTTTGGTATGTCGCGCTATTCCCAGGTGCTGGAGCACCGCTTACATACTGGACACAAGAGTTAAGGAAGCCCTCATGAACAAGAAACAGGAAATCGTCGTCGAATTGCGCGACGTCAATAAGTGGTATGGCGAGTTCCATGTCCTGAAAGATATCAATCTGCTGGTCGGCAAGGGCGAAAAGATTGTGGTGTGCGGGCCGTCCGGCTCGGGCAAATCGACCATGATCCGCTGTATCAACCGTCTGGAAGAGCACCAGCAGGGCGACATCATCGTCAAGGGCACACCGTTGACCTCCGACATCAAGAATGTTGAAACCGTGCGTCGCGAAGTGGGGATGGTGTTTCAGCACTTCAATCTGTTCCCGCACCTGACCGTGCTGGAAAACTGCTGCCTGGCGCCGATGTGGGTGAAGGGCGTACCGCGCAAGGAGGCCGAAGCGCTGGCCATGCGTTATCTGGAGCGCGTGCGGATTCCGGATCAGGCGAGCAAGTTCCCGGGGCAGTTGTCTGGTGGCCAGCAGCAGCGCGTGGCGATTGCGCGTAGTCTGTGCATGAACCCGCAGATCATGCTATTCGACGAACCGACCTCGGCCCTCGACCCGGAAATGGTACGCGAAGTGCTCGACGTCATGGTCGAATTGGCCGCCGAAGGGATGACCATGCTGTGCGTGACCCATGAAATGGGCTTCGCCAAGCAGGTGGCGGATCGCGTGATCTTTATGGATCGCGGCCAGATTGTGGAAGAGAACACGCCGGACGAGTTCTTCAATAACCCGCAGTCCGAACGTGGCAAGCTGTTCCTGAGTCAGATCCTGCAGCATTAATCCCGGTCCGGAACCCACTTGCCGGGTGTCCGGTCTGGCGTGCCAACTGTATAAAAAAAGGCCTCCTTTACGGAGGCCTTCTGCGTACACCCTGTGGATGCCCGGTGCTCTCTGGCGGGCGGGTATCGCAAAACCGCTGATTTATGCGGCAGGAACGACTTCTACACGGCTGACTCGTTCACCATTCGGGCTCTGTGTCCGCACCAGTACTTCACTGTTGACCATCGGCCGATGGTTATCATCGTAAGCCTGCCAGGACTTGCCTCCGTCCGTTGAATACTGGATTTGCAGGCCCGGCAAGGCCAGATTGGCTTGCAACATGCCGTCGACAACCCGGGCACCGGGGACCGGTAGACGCCAGGCGATCGCAGTACGATCCAGCTTCGGCAGTTCGCGCTGCCCCAGTAGGTTGGCGTAGCGCACCCAGTCTTTTAGCAGTGCTTGTTGGTTGACGAAGTGGGTTTCCCCCCCCTTGAACTCGCGTCCCTTTTGATAGGGGAGTTCCCAACTAGCCTGATGCCAAGCGCGTTCAGCCACTGCCATGATGCGCGGATAAAGGCGATATTCCATCTCGTCGTCGGTGCGTACCAGTTCGCTCCATACCTGTGCGGAGAGGCCATACGCGCCTGGCCAGCTGGTTTCCGGTTTGGCACTGAACGGCTTGCCGTCGCGGTCGACCGAGGTTTCGGCATTCTGCGGCAGGTTGTTTGGTGCAAAGGCAAAGATCTTGCGCTCGTCATTGAAGCGGGTGCCCCAGTAGTAGCCCGGTTCGCGTGGATTGACCTCATACGGGAAGTCCAGGTACAGGTAGTCCGGATTGGAGACAATCACCTGATAGCCCTTGTTGGCCCAGTCGTTCACCGAGGTGGCACCGCCCCAGAACAGGGTATCCCAAAAGTTGACACCGACTTGCTTCGAGGCAAAGGCCTTGGCACCGCTGGCATCTTTCAGCCCGTCCTGCCAGGCCTGGAAGCGCTCAATACCGTGCTTGGCGGCAATATCGCTGACCTGGGTGGCAAACCAGCTCGGCAGATGTTCCATGTCGGCCACCTTGCCGGCGGCGAAGATCTGCTTGCAGGCTTCGGACTTCGACCATGGCTTGTCCTGCTTGGCGCGATCGATCTGGCCCTTACCGGCTTCCGGTTTGCTCATATCGGTGTAACCGCCACCCATGCGGATGTTCTTGGCTTCATCGCCGCCGAAGTGCCAGGTGGTCAGCGGTTGGCCGGCCTCCTCATGCATCTTGCGGACTTCGTCGATCACCTTGTCGACAAAAGTCAGGGTCGATGGCAGGCAGGGATTGAGCAGGCTGGTACGGTCGTAGTACTGCACCGTGGTGATATTCGAGGTATCGGTCGGATCAACCAGCCGGTACTGGTTGGCTTCCTCCATCTTGCCGGCCTTGCTCAGCTTGTCATAACGCGCCTCCATCGATACCACGGCAGCACGGGCATGCGCCGGCATGTCGATTTCCGGGATCACCTCGATCTGGCGCGCCTTGGCATACTTAATGACCTCGATATAGTCTTGGCGGGTGAAGAAGCCTGAGCCGTTATTCTTGTTGTCCGGACCGGAGCCCAATTGCGGCAGTAGGCTGGTTTTTTCGGTCAGATCAAACGCGCGTTGGCCACCTACTGCGGTCAGTTCCGGTAGGCCCGGGATCTCCAGGCGCCAGCCCTCGTCATCACTCAGGTGCAGATGCAACTTGTTCAGCTTGTAGGCGGCCATCTGGTCCAGGGTGCGCAGCAACGCCGCCTTGCTATGGAAGTTGCGCGCGACATCAATAAACACCGCGCGATAGTCAAAGCGTGGCGCGTCACTGGCCTCCAGGCTCGCGATCTTCATGGCACCCTTGGCCGGTAACAGCGACAGGATGGACTGCAGTCCGTAGAACACCCCGGCCTGATCAAAACCGGTGACGGAGGCCCCCTTGGCATCCACTTTCAAGCGGTAGGCACCACTGCGTGCCATGCCATCCTTGAAGCTGGCCGGCTGGATAGCGGTGGCAATACGGTAACCCTGAGCGTTCGCCGGTACGCCCAGTAGCGCGAAGCGCTCGCTGATCGCCTGAGCGGCGCCTGCCGGCAGGGTAGTCAGGTCGATATGGACCCCCTTGTCCAGTGCGACATCTGTGGCATGGATCTTCACCTGCAACGGGGTTGGAACGATTTGTCCACGCAGCGCGGCTGCGCTCAACATCGG
>JAYROM010000137.1:0-2710 GCA_041911695.1 Aeromonadaceae bacterium | reverse complement strand
TCTGCTGTGTCTGTCCTTGGGCCTGTTTGCTTCTGCCAATGCACTGGCGGAAGACATGCGTTTCGGGCTGGAAGCCGAATATCCACCGTTCGAGAGCAAGAACGCCCAAGGGGCACTGGAAGGCTTTGATATCGAATTAGGCAATGCCATTTGTAAGGTCGCCGCCCTGAACTGTACCTGGGTAGAAAGCAGCTTCGACACGCTGATCCCGGCACTGCAGGCCAAGAAGTTTGACGCCATCAACTCGGCGATGAATATCACCGACAAGCGTAAGTTGGCCATCGACTTTACCAACCCGATCTACCGGATCCCGACCCAGTTGGTGGCCCGTCCGGACGCCAAGCTGGCACCGACCGCCGAAGCGCTGAAGGGTAAGAACATCGGCGTCCTGCAGGGCTCAATCCAGGAAGTGTATGCCAAGGCGCACTGGGAGCCGAAGGGGGTGACCATTACCGCCTACAAGGATCAGAACCAAGTGTATAGCGATATGGCCAGTGGTCGTCTGGACGGCACCTTGGTGATGTCTGCGGCTGGTCAGTCCGGCTTCCTGTCCAAGCCGGAAGGCAAGGGCTTTGCCTTTGTCGGCGGCGCGGTAGATGATCCGGCCATCCTCGGTAGCGGCATCGGTTTTGGTCTGCGTAAGGGAGATGATGCCCTCAAGGCCAAGCTGAATGCGGCGATCGAAAAGGTGAAGGCCGATGGCACCGTCACCACCCTGGCGAAGAAGTATTTCACCGGATTTGATGTCAGCGTGAAATAACGCCTGCCGGTGTGATGTGTATAACCGGCCGCGCGTGCGCGGCCGGTTGTGCCTTACTGAACCCGGACCCGTCAGTTCAGGAACCCATTTATGCTGTATGGATATGGCCAGATCATCTGGCTCGGTTCTCAAATTACCCTGCAGTTAGCACTCTGCTCGGTTGGGGTCTCTATTTTATTGGGGTTGCTCGGGGCGACCGCCAAGTTATTTGGCGCGCGCCCGCTGGCGTTGCTGAGCGACTGTTATACCGCACTGATCCGTGGCGTGCCCGATCTGGTGTTGATGCTGCTGCTGTTTTACGGCTTGCAGATCGGGGTCAATGCGGTCACCGAATACTTTGGTTGGGCGCAGTGGGATATCGATCCCTTTATCGCCGGTATCCTGACCATTGGCTTTATCTACGGCGCCTATTTCAGCGAGACTTTCCGTGGCGCCTTTATGGCGGTGCCCAAGGGTCAACTCGAGGCTGGGGTGGCCTATGGCTTTTCACCGTGGCAGGTGTTCCGGCTGATCCTGTTTCCGCAGATGATGCGTTTTGCGCTGCCGGCCCTGTCTAACAACTGGCTAGTGGTGCTCAAGTCGACGGCGCTGGTGTCGATCATCGGTCTGGCCGATGTGGTCAAAGCCACCCAGGATGCGGGCAAGGGGACCTACCACTTCTTCTATTTCACTATTGTCGCCGCCGTCATCTACCTGCTGCTGACCACGCTCTCCAATCTGGTGTTTGTCTGGCTGGGGCGGCGTTATAGCCTCGGACAGCGGAGGGCCGGCCTGTGATCGAGTTACTGCAAACCTATGGTCGTGCGCTGCTGTGGTCGGATGGCTACCACTTTACCGGGGTGGCGGTGACCTTGTGGCTGCTGGTGGTCTCCATCGGCATCGGCTTCTGTCTGTCGATCCCGCTGGCGATGGCGCGGGTGTCGCCTAAGAAGCGCTATCGCTGGCCGGTGTGGCTGTTCTCCTATGTATTTCGCGGCACGCCGCTGTATGTGCAGCTGCTGGTGTTCTACACCGGGGTCTACACGCTGGAGTTTGTGCGCAGCACCGACTTCCTGAACTGGTTCTTCCGTAGCGGCTATCACTGCACCCTGCTGGCACTGGTGCTCAACACTTGCGCCTATACCACCGAGATTTTTGCCGGCGCGATCCGCGATACCGCCTATGGCGAGGTTGAGGCGGCGCGGGCCTATGGTTTCTCCGGCTGGAAGCTCTATCGCACCATCATTCTGCCCTCGGCGCTGCGCCGGGCGCTGCCGGCCTACAGCAACGAAGTGATCCTGATGCTGCATGCCACCTCGCTGGCGTTCAGTGCCACAGTGCCGGATCTGCTGAAAATTGCGCGCGATATCAATGCTGAGACCTATCTCTCGTTCCATGCCTTCGGCATTGCGGCCGTGCTCTACCTGCTGATCTCGTTCTTGCTGGTGGCCGGGTTCCGTCAGGCCGAGCGGCGCTGGCTCAAGCATCTCAAACCCATGGCTGCCCATTCGTAACAGGCTGAATTGATGAGAAATACCAAACTGGAAGTCAAAGAGCTTCATAAATACTACGGTCAGCATGAGGTGCTCAAAGGCGTATCGCTGGCGGCCCATGCCGGCGATGTGATCAGCATCATCGGCTCATCCGGCTCGGGCAAGAGTACCTTCCTGCGTTGCATGAATTTTCTGGAGAAGCCGACCGAAGGCTCGATCTATATGAACGGCCAGGAGATCCGCATGGTGCGGGATGCGGCCGACGGCCAGTTACGGGTGTTTGATAGCAAGCAGCTGCAGTTGCTGCGCACCCGCCTGACCATGGTGTTCCAGCACTTTAATTTGTGGAACCACATGACGGTGCTGGAGAACGTTATCGCGGCGCCGGTGCATGTGCTCGGGATCAGCCGTGATGAGGCCGAAGCGCGTGCGCTGGCCTGTCTGGAGAAGGTCGGTATTGATGCCCGCGCTCGCCGCG
>JAYROM010000136.1:0-43412 GCA_041911695.1 Aeromonadaceae bacterium | reverse complement strand
GAAGGGTTTGATCGCGGCTGGTATGCCGGCGCCTGCGGTCTGATCAGCGAGGATGTGGCCGAGTTCGCGGTGGCGATCCGCTGCGCCCTGCTCACCCCCGATGCGGTGCGCCTGTATGCCGGTGCCGGGATTGTCGACGGCTCGCAACCGGCCGCCGAATGGCAGGAGCTGGATGACAAGCTGGCCACCCTGCTCAGCGTGCTCGATCCGGAGCCGGACGCATGATCGGCGCCGGGGCGTCACTGGCGTCGGCCTGGGCCGGGCTGCTGCTCGAAGAGCTGTGGCGTCTCGGGCTGCGCGATGTCTGTCTCGCCCCGGGGTCACGCAGTGCTCCACTGACCCTGGCCGCCGCACGGCATGGCCGCCTGCGCTGCCACCTGCACTTTGACGAACGTGGTCTCGGTTTTATGGCACTCGGGCTGGCGCGCCAGTCCGGCCGGCCGGTGGCGGTGATCACCACTTCGGGCACCGCGGTGGCCAACCTCTATCCAGCGGTGGTCGAAGCGCGATTGAACGAGGTTCCGCTGATCGTGCTCAGTGCCGATCGGCCGATTGAATTGATTGACTGCGGCGCTAACCAGGCGATCCCGCAGGCCGGGATGTTTGCCGGCTATCCGGTGTTCGAGCAGAACCTGCCGGCCGCCTCACTGGCGATCAGTCCGCGCTTTGTGCTCGGTACCGTCGATCAGCTGTGGGACGCCGTACAACAGACGCCGGGCCCCGCGCACCTCAATTGCCCGTTTAGCGAACCTTTTTATCCCGGTGAAGCGCCGCCGCTACCGGCCGACTGGCTCAACCCGGTGGCGGATTGGCAGCAAAGTGAACAACCACTCACCCCGCTGATCCGCCCACGCACCACCCTCGACCTCCCTACGGACTGGCCGGGACTGGCCACCCGGCGCGGGGTGATCGTAGCCGGTCTGATCGCCGACCCGGCGGACGCGGAGGCGGTGGCCGCACTGGCCACCCATCTTGGCTGGCCGCTACTCGCCGATGCTCAATCACAGTTGCGTCAGCATCCGGCTGCGCTGGCGGTCCCCGAATTGGCGCTGATCTCGCCGCCGCTCGCCGCCGCGCTGGATCAGGCCGAAGTCTGCCTGCAAGTCGGCGGCCGACTGATTGGCAAGACCCTCGGCCGCTGGCTGGAAAGCCGCCGCTGGGCCGACCACTGGTTACTCGACCCGCATGCCCGCCGCTTAAGCCCGGGCTACCGTCCACAACGCCAACTGGTGGCCGCTGTCGCTGACTGGTGTGCCACGGCCCAGGCCGCCGTGCCGGGCCAACCGGACTGGTATGCGCAGACCAACGCCCATCACCAGCTCTACCGGCAAATCCAGCCCGCCCTACAGACGTGGAGCGAGTTAGCGATCACTCATGCGCTCAGCCAGCACTGGCAGGGCACCCTCATGCTCGGTAACAGCCTGCCGCCGCGTCTGTGGCAGACGCTGGCCGCGCCGCGCGATCTCCCCCTTGCCCCGCCCGAACTGCCGCCGCGCCGTCTGCTGGCCAACCGCGGCGCTTCAGGCATCGACGGTCTGATCGCCACCGCCGCCGGCATGGCACGAGCGCAGCCCCACGGCGGTCCGCTGACCCTGCTGCTCGGCGATACCTCGGCGCTGCACGACCTCAACAGCCTGGCGCTGCTGCGCGCCCCGCATCCGCCGCTGGTGGTGGTGCTACTGAATAACGATGGCGGCGGCATCTTCTCGCTGCTGCCAGCCGCCGCGGCACAACCCGAACACGACCCCTGCTTCCGCCTGCCGCACGGGTTGGACTTCCAGCATGCGGCAGCGCAATTTGACCTCAGCTATCAGGCACCCACCACCCTGGACGCCTTCCTCGCCACCTATCAAGCCGCCTGTCAGGCGCCGGTCAGTACGCTGATCGAATGCCGGGTGCCGGCCGGGGATACCGCCGCCCGGCTGAGTGCCCTGACCGCGGCCATCCGCCACGGGGAGATCCGGCCATGACTCCGGCGCGCGGCGGGCATCTGGTGCTGCTGCACGGTTTTCTCGGCACGCCGACCGAGTGGCTGGCCCTGCGTGACCAGTTACCGCCGGCCCTGCAGGCGCGCTGTCATGCGCTGGCGCTGCCCGGTCATCTCGGCGGCCCTGTCGCCACCGGCTTTACCGGCGTCAACGCCTGGCTGGATCAGACCCTGCTCGAGCTGGGCATCCAGGATTGCGTGCTGTATGGCTACTCGCTCGGCGGCCGGTTGGCGCTCGGCTATGCGCGCTATAGCCAGGCACGACAAGCGCAGCAGCTGCATACCGCCGAGGCACCGGGCCTCGCCAGCCCACGTGCGCTGACCGCCGCGCCGCGTTATCCCCGACTGCATGGTCTGATCCTTGAAGGCGCGAACCCCGGGTTGGCCGATAGCGATCTCATCACCCGGCAGCAACGCGCCCGGCAGGATGCCGACTGGGTTCATCGCTTGCGCCGCGAGCCGCTCCCCCACGTGCTGGATGCCTGGTACCGGCAAGCGGTGTTTGCCGATCTGCATGACGCACAGCGCCACGAACTGGTGGCGTTGCGTAGCCGACAACCGGCTCGCCAGCTGGCGCGGATGCTGGCCGCCACCAGTCTGGCCCGCCAGCCGGATATGCTGCCCTGGTTGCAACAGGGCCATCTGCCGGTGCTCTATCTGTACGGTAGCCAGGACCCGCGCTTTGCCGCCGTCGCTGGCCGCCTCGCTGCTTGCCCGCACCTGCAGTGCGCGCGCATCGAGGGCGGCGGCCATAATCTGCATCTGTTGCGTGCCGATGCCATCGCCCGCCTGCTGCCAGGCTGGCTACACACCCATCTGCCGCCCACCCTTTTCCCTTTATCACAGGATTGAACCATGACCCCGACCGCCGACGATGCCCGCTGGTATGCCCCGATCACCTGGCAGGACTGCACTGCCGACTATCAGGACATCCGTTATCACAAATCCGCCGAAGGGATCGCCAAGATCACCATTAACCGGCCACAGGTGCGCAATGCGTTCCGTCCGCAGACCGTGCAGGAGATGATGCAGGCACTGCAGGATGCGCGTTTTGATGCGGCGGTCGGCGTCATCATCCTCACCGGCGAAGGGCCGCACGCCTTCTGTTCCGGCGGCGACCAGAAGGTGCGCGGTGACTACGGTGGTTATCAGGATGACCAGGGCACCCACCATCTGAACGTGCTCGACTTCCAGCGCCAGATCCGCACCTGCCCCAAGCCGGTGATCGCCATGGTGGCCGGTTACGCCATCGGTGGCGGCCATGTGTTGCATATGATGTGCGATCTGACCATTGCCGCCGACAATGCCCGCTTCGGCCAGACCGGACCCAAGGTCGGCTCGTTCGATGGTGGCTGGGGTGCCTCTTATATGGCACGCATCGTCGGCCAGAAGAAGGCACGCGAGATCTGGTTCCTGTGCCGTCAGTACGATGCCCAAGAGGCGCTGGAGATGGGGCTGGTCAATACCGTGGTGCCGCTTGAACAGCTGGAGCGCGAGACCGTGCGCTGGTGCCGCGAGGTGCTGCAGCACAGCCCGATGGCCCTGCGCTGCCTGAAGGCCGCGCTCAACGCCGACTGCGATGGCCAAGCAGGCCTGCAGGAGTTGGCTGGGAATGCGACTATGCTGTTCTATATGACCGAAGAGGGGCAGGAAGGGCGTAACGCCTTCAACGAGAAGCGTGCGCCGGACTTTACCCGTTTTACCCGGAATCCATAATGCCGACCTTATCCTTGCCTGCGCCCAAACCCGGCCGCCCGTTACAGGCGGCGCTGTACCGCTACCGGTTGCCGCTCAGTCAGCCGATCCGCTTTCACGACCAGACCCTGTCGGTGCGTGAAGGCTTGCTGCTGCAGTGGGAAGAGAGCTGGGGCGAGATCGCGCCGTTACCCGGCTTCTCGCAAGAGACGCTGGCCGAGGCCGAAGCCGAGGCACTGCTCTGCCTGAACAGTCTGCGTCAGGGCCGCCATCTGGCCCCGCAACTGCCATCGGTGCAGTTCGGATTTGACTGTGCGCTGCGCAACTGGCCGCCACATCTCAACACCGCGCATGCGCCTTATCTGCTGCTGCTCGGTACCCCGGACGAGATCACCTGGAGCTGGCGCGAGTGGCTGTACGAGTATCCGGCACGCGCCAAGCTGAAAGTCGCGCGCCATGCGATGCGCGACGAGCTGGCGATGATCCGCGAGCTGTGCCGGCTGGCACCACGGCTCAAACTGATCCTGGATGCCAACGGCGGCTGGACGCGCGAAGAGGCATGGACCTTTATGCGCCACCTGAATGTGGCCAACATCGATTACATCGAGGACCCGTGCGCCTCGCTGGAGGATGTGCGCGCGGTGGCCAGCCATACCGGCATCCCGGTAGCGCTGGACGAGTTGCTGGTCCAGCACCCCGACTGGGAGCCGTTCCCGCAGCTCAAGGCGCTGGTACTCAAACCGATGTTGATTGGCAGCCTGGCGCGTTGCAAGGCGCAGATCGATCGCGCCCACCAGCTGGGGCTGCGGGTGATCATCTCCTCCTGCTACGAGTCGCAACTCGGCAACCGCCTGCTGGCGCAACTGGCCAGCGAATGGGCGCCGGAGCAGGCACCGGGACTGGATACGCTGCGTTACTTCACCGGCAACCTGCTGCGTGGCGAGCCGGGCAACACCACGGCGCATGAAGCCAACGGGCTGACGGTCGATACCCGCCAGCTGGAGCTGCTGTGGCAGAGTTGATCCCCTGCCCATTGGCCGCACAGGCGCGCCAACATCCGACGGCCACCGCGATCTACGCCCGTTCAGCGGACGGATCGACACGGCTGACGCTCAGTTATGCGGCGTTTGATCGCCAGGTGACCCAGGTCGCGGCCGACTTGGCCGCGCTCCCGCCCGGTCAGGTATTGTTGGTCGCCGCCGATAACGGCCTACCGTTACTGACCCTGATCTGGGCTGCCCTGCGCTGTGGCGTGGTGCTCTGCCCGGTCAACCCGCGCTGGCCGGCCGGCCGGTTGAGCGAGCTCGCCCGCCAGCTAGGGGCTGCCGCACTGTGGTTACCTGACAGCACGCGCGCCGCCCCCGAGCTGGCGGATTTGCCCTGCCCGGTGCTGGCCCTGCCCGCCCTGCAGCGCTCGCTGGCCGAACTGGTCACCATGCCGTCCACGGCCGTGCATCACGCCCCCCTGCCGTCACTCGATCCGCAGGCACTGGCCAACCTGACACTGACCTCGGGCAGCACCGGTGCCCCCAAGGCGGTCGCCCACCGGCTGCGCGCCCATCTGGCCAACGCCCGCGGCAGTGCCACCCGCCTGCCGCTACAACCGGGTGACGGCTGGCTGCTGTCGCTGCCGCTATGGCATGTCGGCGGCTATGCGATTGCCATGCGCTGCGTGCTGGCTGGCGCCAGCGTGGTGCTGCCTGACCCGGCGCTGGATCTGGCCAGCTGGTTACGCCAGGCGCCGATCACCCATCTGTCGCTGGTGCCGACTCAGTTGTGGCGCCTGCTGGCCGCCGGACTGCGCTTTAGCGAGACCCGCCTGCAGCACCTGCTGCTTGGCGGCGCACCGATCCCGGCCACGCTGGTCGCCGCCTGTCAGGCGCAGGGACTACAGCCCTGGGTCAGCTATGGGCTGAGCGAGATGGCCTCGCAGGTCTGCACCGGCCGCGCCGCCGCGGATCACGATGCGGTCGGTCATCCGCTGCCCGGCCGCGATCTGCGTCTGCTGGCAGGGGAAATCCAGGTGCGCGGCGAGACGCTGTTCGCCGGTTACTACCAGCGCGATGGCCGCCTGGACTTGCCACTCACCGCCGATGGCTGGCTGGCCACCGGCGATCTCGGCCACTGGCACCCCGACCACGGTCTCACCGTCGTCGGCCGGCGCGACAACCGCTTTATCTGCGGTGGCGAAAACATCCAGCCCGAAATCATCGAGCAGCAGCTGATCCAGCATCCACAGATCAGCCAGGCGCTGGTGGTGCCGGTGGCCGATGCCGAATGGGGGATGCGCCCGGTGGCGCTGATTGCCGCCACGCCGGGCGCCAGCATGGACCCTCTGCCGGCGCTGGCCGACTGGCTGCGGCCGCATCTGCCCGGTTATCTGATCCCGCGCTGCTGGTTGCCCTGGCCGCACACCCTGACCGACGGACTCAAGCCAAGCCGCAAACTGCTCGCCGAGTGGGCGACCCGCCAACTGGCCGCCACTCCCTCTGCCGGCGTAAAAACTGCCGTGTAATTGGTCAACCCTGACCGAAACCGGTATAGTCGGCACCACGCCCAAACAGGACACCCAGACTATGTTTCATGACAATCCGTTGCTGGCCCAACTCAAGCAGCAACTGCGCGAAAATCTCCCGAAAAAAGAAGGCGTGGTACGCGGCTCGGATCGCGGTTTCGGCTTTCTGGAAACCGACCAGCGAGAGAGCTATTTCATTCCGCCGCCACAGATGAAGAAGGTGATGCACGGTGACCGCATCACCGCCGTCATCCGCACCGAGAACGAGAAAGAGCAGGCCGAGCCGGAAACGCTGATCACGCCATTCCTCACCCGCTTTGTCGGCCGCATCAAGATCATCCGTGACCGCCTGAACGTGGTGCCGGACCATCCGGTGCTCAAGGAGGTGATCAAGGCGCGTCCGGTCAAGGGGCTGGACGAGAAGCAGTTCGCCGAAGGCGACTGGGTGGTGGCGCATCTCAAGCGCCACGGCCTGACCGATAACGGCCACTTCGCCGAGATCAGCGAGCGCATCACCTCGGCCGACGATGCCGATGCCCCGTGGTGGGTGGTGCTGCGTCGTCACGATCTGCCGCGCACCGCGCCGGACGATGCTGCCGAGTGGAAAGTGGTCGAAGCCGACCTGCCGCGCGAGGATCTGACCGCACTGCCGTTTGTCACCATTGACGGCGCCAAGACCCGCGATATGGACGATGCGCTGCATGTGGTGCCGCAGGCCGATGGCTGGACATTGACCGTGGCCATCGCCGACCCAACCGCCTACATCGAGCCGGGTTCAGCGCTGGATGTTGAAGCCGCCCGTCGCGCCTTCACCGTCTATCTGCCGGGCCGCAACATCCCGATGATCCCACGCACCCTGAGCGACGAGCTGTGCTCGCTGAAGGAAGGCGAGGATCGTCATGTGCTGTGCTGCCGCATGCATATCGCCCGCGATGGTGCGATTGCGGCGGAAACCACCTTCTTCGCCGCCACCATCCGCTCGCAGGGCCGTCTGGTCTACGATCAGGTTTCCGACTATCTGGAGCTCGGCCAGGCTGACGGCTTTGCGCCGAACGAGGTGATTGCCGACCAACTGCGCGGCCTGCAGGCCTTGACCGTGGCCCGTCAGCAGTGGCGTACCGCTCATGCGCTGATGTTCCGCGACCGTCCGGACTACGAGTTTGAGCTGGGCGAGAACGGCGGTGTGGTTGCCATTCACGTCGAACCGCGCCGCACCGCCAACCGCATGGTGGAAGAGGCGATGATCGCCGCCAACATCTGCGCCGGTGAATACCTCTCCAAGACCCCGGGCTACGGGATCTTCAACGTCCATCCGGGCTTTGATCCGGAGAAGATTGCCGGGGCCAGCGAGCTGCTGGCTGCCCACGGCGCGCCGGTCACCGACGAGGCCGAGCTGAATACGCTGGCCGGTTTCTGCACCCTGCGCCGCTGGCTGGAAACCCTGCCGACGCCGTTCCTCGACAGCCGTCTGCGTCGCTACCAGACCTACTCGGTGATGTCGAGCACGCCGGGCGCCCACTTCGGCCTCGGTCTGCCGGCCTATGCCACCTGGACCTCGCCGATCCGTAAATATGGCGACATGGTCAACCACCGTCTGCTCAAGGCACTGATCCGTGGCGAGGCCTGCCCGCCACCGGCCGACGCCGCCCTGACCACCACGCTGAGTGAAGCGCGTCGTCTGAACCGCTTTGCCGAGCGCGATATCGCCGACTGGCTGTATGTGCGCTACCTGGCGCCGTCAGTGGCCGAAGGTGAAGTGTTCGAGGCCGAAATCATCGACGTGGTACGTGGCGGGATCAAGGTCCGTCTGCAGGCCAATGGCGCGGTGGCCTTCGTGCCGGCCGGCCAGATCTTCAGCGACAAGAAGCGTCTGGAGTGCAGCTGGGATGACGGCAAGGTCTACCTCGACAAGGAGATGCGCTTCGAACTGGGCCAGATCATCCGCATCAAGCTCAAGGATGCCATTGAAGCCACCCGTTCGCTGGTCGCCACCCTGGCCGAGCCGCTGGACGCCAATACCCAGAGCGAAAGCCACGAGGAGCTGGAGCACGAAGTGCGTGAAGCCCAGGCGGAAGTGCTGGATCACGGCACCGTGGAAGAGGGCAGCGCCGACTAATCGCGGCGCGGGGATCTCCCCCCACCAACGGTGCGGCCACCCGGTCGCACCGGCCATCAAGGCGCCGAACAGGGCGCCTTTTTTCTGCCGGTTCATCCTGATTACATATATTTACCAGCGATTACATTGATCGGCCTTTTGCCGATCGTCATCCAGTCGCTACTCCTATTGAACACAACCGGTCTTCATTGCTTATCCGGTATCCCGTCAATCAGAAGGAGCGCATCATGACATCCATCAGCTTGTCTTCGCTGACCAGCACCCAAACCAGCAGTACGAGTTCGAGCACCTCCAGCTCCAGCCAACTGGCCACCCTGCAAAAGCAGCTGACATCCTTGCAAAAGGAGCTGGCCACCGCAGAAAAGAGCGCCTCGACCGCCGACGGCGCCAAAGAGGTGCAGTCATTGACCGCACAAATCGCCGCCGTGCAGGCGCAAATTACCCAGCTGGAAGCCGCAGAAAAAAATAAAACCAACAGCTCGGACAGCACCAGCAATACCACCACCGGTAGCACCGCCACCGATAACACCACCAGCACCAACACGGTGGCCAGTACCAACCTGAAGAACAGCGACAGTGCCTATATCGACACCTATGTGTAGCAAACGTGGGTAGCCACTAAACGGTCTGCGTTGCCCTAGCGTCCCGGCTCAGCCGTCGAGTAACCCCGCCAGATGGTGGGCAAATGCTGCAGGTTGACCCAGGAAGGCCCCGACATCGATCGCTAATAGCTGATCCTGACGCGCGAGCGCCAGGGTCGGATAGCCGTGCCCGCCGATGCGTTGCAACCACTGCTGGCTCTCTGCCAGATGGGCGGTCAGCGGGGCTGCGGCATAGGCCTGCCGAAATGTCGACGCATCCATCCCGATCTCTTGCGCCAGCAAGACCAACCGGTCGATATCGCCGATCCACAGGCCATCGCGGTAGTGGGTCTCCTGCAGGCGATGCAACAGGGCGAGCGCATCACCGCCCAGCGCACTCACCGCCAGCAGGGCACGGATCGGTGGTTCGGAATCGAGCGTCAGCCGGGTATCAAGAAGCAGTTCGTCACGATAGCGCTCGCCAAACAGTTGCCCGCTCAGCGCGGCGATACGCTCATCATGGGGCCGCGGCCGCTTTGAGCAGCGGCGCGGCGCCGTAGCACCAACCGCACAGCGGATCATAGACGTAATGGAGCCTTGTCAGTTTCATCATGTTTCCTCCAGGTGCCGGCGCAGCGGCACCAGATTGTGTTACCACTTCATCTCGCCGGTGGCGACCTTAGCACCGATGGCCAGCCCGTCATCCACCGGTAGCGCTGGATAGGCTTGGGTCATGGCGTGGATCAGCGCAGCGGAGTGCGGGTTGGTGGCCAATTCACGCTCGAAGCGCTGCACATAGTCACGGGTAAAGGCAACCGCCTCGCCCTTGGGTGGCAAGTCCCCCAGATAGTGGCCCGGGATCACCCGCGCTGGCTGCAGGGCCAGCAGCTGGTCAAGGGTCGCCACCCACTGGCCGCGCAGCGCCCGGGTCTGGCTGTCTGCCATCCAGACATGCACACCACTGTAGATCCCCACCCCGCCAAACGCGGTCTTGACCGACGGCGCCCACAGGTAGGCATAGGGAGTATTGAGTGCCTTCACCTCGATGACTTCACCATCGACGGTCAGCTGGCTGGCGTTCATGACCTGCGGCACCACCAGCAGCGCCTCTTTGTCGCCGGTCACCAGCTCGGAGGAGACCGGAAACACCGCCTGTTCGCCAGGGTTATAAACCTGAATATTGATCGGTGCCGGTGAGCGGTAACCTGAGCGCCAACACCTCCACCCTGCTGCTGAAAAGTACCCTGCTCGGTGGCGGCATCAGCCTGCAGCCGATTTACTCGGCCGGCACCTTGATCGCCCGGGGTGACCTCGTGCCACTATTGACCGGCTACGAGCCACGTCAACTCGGCATCTACGGCGTCTATACCACACGCAAGCAGATGACCCCGCTGCTGCGCAGTTTCCTCGATTTTCTGATGGAGCAGATGGCGGCCGATCCGCGGTGGCACAGTGGCTGAGTCCTGGCCGCCACCAAGGCCAGCCGGACCCTACCCCTCCAGCCCGAGGCGTAAGCGGGCGGCTTCGACCACCAGTTGCTTGAGGTATTGAATCGCCGGATCGCGCAGGCTGTCGGCGCGCCAGCCAAGTTCGACCGGATAGCGCGGCATCGGCAGCGGACAGGGCAGGCAGACAAACGGGCCATGGCGGGCCAGCGCCTGGGCGGCATGCGCCGGCAAGGTGGCAATACAATCGCTATCAGGCAGCAGGAAGGCCAGTGCCGAGAAGTGGGTGGTCGAGGCGCGCACCCGCCGGCTAAGACCGCGTTCGGCCAGCGACGCATCCACCTGGCCGACAAAACCGCCGGAGGAGATCAGCAGATGGTCGCGACGCAGAAACTCGGCCAGATCAAGCGGTTGGGTCGGGGCCTGACTACGGGCAAACAGACAGGCATAACCGCCAGTGCCGAGCGCCTGGCGGCCGAGGGTGGTGGCCACCAGCCCGCCGGCGGTCAGCCCGAGATCAATCTGCCGCGCCTGCAGCATCTCGCCGACCAGGTGGGCATTGGTCTGGCGCAGGATCAGCCGCAGCCCGGGCGCCCGTTCGGCCAGCCAGCCAATCAGCAGATCGCCTAACGCCATCTCGTAGTCATCCGACAGCCCGAGGGTCAGCGTCCGCCCGGTCAACCCGGCATCCGGCGCCAGACTGAGCATCAAACTCTGCCGGCACTTATCCAGCGCCGCCGAAATCAACGGCCGTAACACCTCGGCGCTGGCGGTCGGGCGCAAGCCGCGCCCGGTGCGCACAAACAGATGATCACCATACAGGGTACGCAACCGTGCCAGTGCCGCGCTGACTGCCGACTGGGTCAACCCCAGACGCAGGGCCGCGCGCCCGGCGCCCCCCTCCTCATACAGGGCTTCGAACACCTTGAGCAGATTCAAGTCCAGCTTGCTGAAATCAATTTCGTTCATATCAGATAGTTCCGAAGCGTGATTGCTGCATCATCACCGGCTGCCTATTGTCAGGCAACCAGGTTTTCACACGGAGGTCACCACAGATGAACAAGACAACGATAGCCGCGCTGCAAATCGGCAGCCATCCCGCCGGTAAGGCGGCCACCCTAGCGCATCTTCTCAGTTATGAGGCGCGCATTCGCGATGCCGGGATTGACCTGCTGGTATTGCCAGAGGCCTTGCTGGGCGGTTATCCCAAGGGGGAGATTTTTGGCACCCATCTGGGATATCGACTGGCTGCGGGCCGCGAGGCGTTCGCGCGCTACGTTGCCAATGCCATCGAGGTCCCGGGCGCGGAGACTGACGAACTGGCCGGCCTTGCGCAACGGACCGGCGCCCATCTGGTGGTCGGGGTGATTGAGCGTGACGGCAACACCCTGTACTGCAGCGCGCTCTACTTTTCGCCGGAGAGTGGCTTGTGCGGCAAACACCGCAAGTTGATGCCGACCGGCACCGAGCGGCTGATCTGGGGCCAGGGTGATGGCTCGACGCTCGATGTACAACACAGCCCGATCGGTCGCTTCGGCGCCGCCATCTGCTGGGAGAACCAGATGCCCCTGCTGCGCATGGCAATGTACGCCAAGGGCATCGACTTCTGGTGTGCGCCGACCGTCGACGAACGCGAGATCTGGCAATCGACCATCCGCCATATCGCCCACGAAGGCCGACTGTTCGCCATCACCGCCTGTCAGGTACAACCCTCACCGGCTGATCTTGGCATCGAGGTGCCGGGCTGGGAGACTGCACGCCCGTTGATCCGTGGCAACAGCATGATTGTCGGCCCGTATGGCGACATCCTTGCCGGTCCGCTACGCGATGCCGAAGGGCTGGTGGTGGCCGAGGTGGACCGTGATGAGCTGGTGCGTGCGCGCTACGATCTGGATGTCTGCGGCCACTATGCCCGCCCGGATGTGTTCGCCCTGACCGTGGATGAGCGCCCCAAGGTCAGCGTGACTACGCTGCGCTGAGCCCGCAGGGAAACACCGCCTGCAGCAATAACAAACCCGGCCTCGACCGGGTTTGTTGCAAGCACGTTCAAGCACACACTCAGGGTTAACCGGTGATGCCGCTATGCCGCAGCAGGGCGTCGATATTGGGTTCGCGGCCGCGGAAGGCGCGGAACAGCTTCATCGGTGAGCGCGAGCCACCCTGCTCCAGGATCTGGTGCATAAAGTCGGCACCGGTCTTGGCGTTGAAGATCCCCTCCTCCTCAAAGCGCGAGAAGGCATCGGCAGAGAGCACTTCCGCCCACTTGTAGCTGTAGTAACCCGCCGCATAACCACCGGCAAAGATATGGGCGAAGCTGTGTTGGAAGCGGTTAAACGGCGCTGCCGGGAACACGGCGACCGCCTGGCGGACACTGTCCAGCGTCTCCTGGACGCGCGGACCGACCGCCGGATCAACCTCGTGGTGCAGACGGAAGTCAAACAGCGCGAACTCCAGCTGACGCAGCATCTGCATCGCCGACTGGAAATTCTTCGCCGCCAGCAAACGCTCCAGCTCGGCCTGCGGCAGCGGCTCACCGCTGTCGACATGACCGGAGAGGAAGGCCAGTGCTTCGGCTTCCCAGCACCAGTTTTCCATAAACTGGCTCGGCAGTTCGACCGCATCCCACGGCACACCGTGGATCCCCGCCACGCCGGCGACATCAATCTGCGTCAGCATATGGTGCAGGCCATGGCCGAATTCGTGGAACAGGGTGACCACTTCGTCATGGGTAAACAGCGCCGGCTTGTCGCCGACCGGGCCATTGAAGTTACAGGTCAGGTAGGCGACCGGATATTGCAGCTGGCCATCCTGACGGAAGCGACGACCGATGCAGTCATCCATCCAGGCGCCGCCGCGCTTGTGCGGACGGGCGTACAGATCGAGATAGAAACTGCCGCGACGCTCGCCCTCGGCATCAAAGATGTCGTAGAAGCGCACATCCGGATGCCAGGTCTCCACCGCCAGACGCTGCTGGATGCGCAAGCCGAACAGGCGGCGTACCACCTCGAACAGCCCTTGCAGCACGCGTGGTGCCGGGAAGTAGGGACGCAGCGCCTCGTCGGAGATGGCATAGCGTGCCTGCTTGAGCTTCTCGGCGTAGTACGGCAGATCCCACGGGTTGAGATCGGCCACACCATGCTGCTCACGGGCAAAGGCGCGCAGCTCGTCCAGCTCGCGCAGCCCCTGCGGACGGGAGCGCGCCGCCAGATCGTCGAGGAAACCCAGCACCTGGGCCGGCTGCTCGGCCATCTTGGTGGCCAGCGAGTAATCGGCGTAGGTGGCAAAACCGAGCAGGGTCGCCAGTTCGTGGCGCAGGGTCAGAATCTCGCCCATCAACGGGCCATTATCCCACTGGCCGGCATTTGGACCTTGATCAGAGGCGCGCGTGACATAGGCGCGGTACAGCTCTTCGCGCAGCGCGGCGTTGTCGGCGTACATCATCACCGGCAAATAGGACGGAATATCCAGCGTGAACAGCCAGCCCTGCAACTCGCGGCTGGCCGCCACTTGTGCGGCCGCAGCCTTGGCTGATTCAGGCAACCCGGCGAGTTCCGCCTCATCGGTGACCAGCTTGTGCCAGCCCAGGGTGGCATCCATCACCTGGTTACTGAATTGCGAGGCCAACTCGGACAGCCGGGCGACAATCTCGCCATAGCGCTGTTGCTGCTCGGCCGGCAAGCCGATCCCGGACAGGCGGAAGTCACGCAGGGTATGTTCAATCTGCTGGCGCTGCGGGCCGCTCAGGCGCGGGAATTCGTCACTCGCCGCCAACTGGCTGAACGCCTGGTACAAGCCGGCATGTTGGCCGACAAAGGTCTGATATTCGGCGAGCAGCGGCAGACAGCCATCATGCGCCTCGCGCAATTCAGCGCTATTGAGTACCGCATTCAGATGACCGACCGGCGACCAGATCCGTGACAGGCGGTCATCCACCTCTTCCAACGGCGCAACCAGGTTATCCCAGGTCCATGGCTCGTTCTGTTTGAGCACATCGGCAATACGCTGGCGACAATCGGCAATCGCCTGTTCCACGGCGGGGCGTACGTGTTCGGGTTTGATCTGACTGAACGGCGGCAGTCCTTCCATCGACAACAGGGGATTGGGCATACGCAACACCTCAACAACACAGGAAATTTGTAAAAAAAACGTGATATGTCACCAAGATGGCGGCAGAAGACACAATTATCAAGCCCAACTCGACTTGAGTGGCGGGCTATCAGCGATAAACTGTGATTATCAACGCCAGTTGTTTGCAGCTTGTACAAGGATGACCATGCTCCCACTTCCGTTTCGTCACCTGTTCAAAGGCGCCGCCCGTCACAGCCTGTCCATGCAGTTGCTGGCCCTGATCCTGACCTGCAGTACCCTGCTGGCGCTGCTGATCACCGCCGTCCAGCTATTTTGGGACTACCGCCAGGATCGCGGCATGGTCGAAAGCAGCCTCAACCAGATTGAGGCCTCGTTCCTGCAACCGATCGCCTCCAGCCTGTGGAACCTCGATGAGGAGCAGATCCAGGTGCAACTCGAGGGCATCATGAATCTGCCATCTATGCAGTTCGTCGAGGTGCGCAAGGCGATGGGAGAAAACCAGGTCCGGCTGCAGGCAATGGGTAAGGAGCAGCCCACTTACGACATCTCGCGCGAATTCGATCTGGTCTATCAGGGCGAAAAGGTCGGCAAGCTGTTCGTCGCCAGCTCGCTGGAGCAGATCTACCACCGGCTGATGGAAAAGTTTGTCATCATCCTAGTGTCGCAGACGGTGAAAACCCTGGTGGTGTCGATCTGTATCCTGCTGATCTTCTACTACAAGGTTATCCGCCACCTGAATCGTATTGCCGACTACACCGCCAGCATCAACGTCGGTCATATGGATGACCCGCTGCAACTGGAGGATCGTCACACCCAGCAGACCGGATTGCCCTCCGACGAGCTGGATCGGCTGGCCAGCAGCATCAACCAGATGCGCCTGACCCTGTCGGACGAGTTGCGTGGCCGTCAGCAGGCCACCGAGCGCCTGAAACAGGAGCGCGACTTCTCCACCACCCTGATCAACTCCTCCAATCTGATCATCTGCTGCCTGGACACCCAGTTGAACATCGTTACCGTCAACCCGGCGGCGGTGCTGCTTACCGGCTATGCGCAGCAGGAGATGATTGGTCGCAACTGGCTGCAACGCTTTGTCGCCGCCAGCGAACGTGAACAGCTGGCCCGCGAGCTGGCGCCGGTCACCACCCTTGAGCACCGCGAGATTGTCACCGCAGACCAGCAGGGCGAGGAGCTGATCCTGCAGTGGAGCTTTGTCCCCTTCTATGAGGGCGATGAACTCAAGTACCGCATCGCCTTCGGCTATGACATCACCCCGCTGAAGCGGGTCGAGCGTGAGATCATCCGCCTGAATGAAGAGCTGGAAGCCAAGGTCGAATCACGTACCCGCCGTCTCAAGGAGAGTAACGAGCAACTGGCCAAGGCGTATGACAACCTGAAGGTGGCGCAGCAATCGCTGGTCGAATCAGAAAAGATGGCCTCGCTCGGTTCGCTGGTGGCCGGGGTCGCCCATGAAATCAACACCCCGGTCGGTATCAGTGTCACCGCCGCCTCGTTCCTGCAGGAGCGCATTCGCGACTTCCAGGCGCGGATTGAAGAGAAGCAGTTATCGCGCACCTACCTGACCGATCTGATCCACACACTGGAGGAGTCGACCCAGCTGCTGCAGAACAACCTGCGCCGCGCCTCGGATCTGATCTCCAGCTTCAAGCAGGTGGCGGTCGATCAGTCATCGCAAGCGCACTATGCGTTTAACGTTGCCGACAACCTGCACCAGGTGGTGGTCTCGCTCGGCCATAAGCTAAAGAAGAGCCAGACCGAGATCGTCATCGATTGCGATCCCAAGTTGCGCATCACCTCCTATCCAGGCTCGTTTGCCCAGATCTACTCCAACCTGATCCTGAACTCGATTCGCCACGGCTTTGAGGACTGGGATCAGCCCAAACGGATTGATATCACCGTCACCACCCAGGACAACGATCTGGTGATCGACTACCGCGACAACGGCCGCGGCATTGAGCCTGCCATCCTGCCGCGCATCTTCGACCCGTTTGTCACCTCCAAACGCGGACAGGGCGGCAGCGGACTCGGCACCCACATCATCTACAACCTGGTGGTGCAGTTGATGAAGGGGCGCATCAGTTGCCATAGCGAGCCGGGGCAAGGGGCTCGCTTTAAGATCCGTATGCCACTGGAGCCGGCCGAGTCGACAGCAAATGCATGATTTTTCTGCAATGGCGGGCGCGCTGACGTATCATGGCGGCATCTGATATATCGCGCCTCGCCCAAGGGGGGGCCATGCTACCTGTTCGCAAATACCTGACCAGCGGTCTGATCGGCCTGCTCACCCTGGTGGCCATCACCGCCATCTATGTGCTCATCACCGGTGAGCTTGGCTGGGCCGAACTCAAGGCCCTGCTTAGCGTGCTCATTCTGTTTGCCGCCGGCCTGAATGCAGTGACCTGTATCTCTTGCCGTCCGGCACTGCCCCGTCCGGGATTGGCCTGGGTTGGTGTCGGGCTGGGCACGGTGAGCGCAATCCTGCTGCTGCTCCTCCTATGGAGCAACGGCTGGCTGAACCTGAACTGGCAACGCTGGTGGCAGCCGACCTCGGTGCTGCTGGTGTGGACCCTGGTCTATACCCACTGCCTGTGGCCGGTGCTGGTACGACTGGATGGCACGGCACAACGCTGGCTGATCCCGCTGACCCGTGCCAGCAGCCTGCTGCTCGGCGCCCTGCTCAGTTACGGCATCATCGCCAATAACGCCGATAGCCTGTTACTGCGTGGCATCGCGGTGATCTCGATTCTGGTCGGCTTTTTCAGCCTGGTACTGGTGATCCTGCATCGTCGCCAGCAACCCGGCCGCCAGCGTCTGGCGCTGACCGCCACCGATGAGGCCGACATCTATCAGGATGGCAACGGCCAGTACTACCGTGTCACTGCACTCACCGACACCGCTGATGGCCAGCACTGAACGCCGCGCCTGGGGGCTGGCGCTGCTCACCGTGTTGATGTGGTCGACGGTGGCCAGCGCCTTCAAGTTATCGCTACGCTATTTCGCCCCGGCGCAGTTGTTGCTGGTCGCCTGTCTGACCTCGATCCTGTTACTCAGCGGCCTGCTCGGCCGGCAACGCCGCTTGGGTGAGGCATTGGCGGTCTGGCGCCGGCGCTGGCGCCTGTTTGCCCTGCTTGGCCTGCTCAATCCGGCACTCTATTACCTGTTGCTGTTTCAGGCTTATACCCTGTTGCCGGCACAGCAGGCACAGGCGATCAACTACACCTGGGCCATCGCCTTGTCGCTGCTGGCGGTGCCGTTTCTTGGTCAGCGCCTGCGCGCAGTGGATGGCATCGCCATCCTGCTCGCCTATCTGGGGGCGCTGATTATCGCCACCCGCGGTGATATCACCGGCCTGCACTTCGATTCGTTGCGCGGCGTCGGTCTGGCACTGTGCTCGACGCTGATCTGGGCCAGTTACTGGATCTTCAACACCCGCCAGCAGGAGGACCCGCTGATCAGCCTGCTGCTGATGTTCTGTAGCAGTCTACCGGTGATCGTGCTGGCCTGTGCCGTGCTGTCCGACTTCCGCTTGCTGGCCTGGCAGGGCTGGGCCGGCGCCATCTATGTCGGCCTGTTCGAGATGGGGTTTGCCTTTGTCTGCTGGTTACAGGCATTGCGCCTGACCCGGCATGCGGCGCGCATCAGTAACCTGGTGTTTCTGTCGCCCTTCTTGTCATTGCTGTTCCTGCGTTTTCTGGTCGGCGAGCCGATTGCACCGGCTACCCCGATGGGGCTGTTGTGCATTATCGGTGCGCTGGGGCTGCAACAACTCGGTCGACGCTCGACATCCAAGCCAGTCTCGACCGACCCCGGCAGCGGCTAGGTGGTGGCGAATTTTCCACCAGGAGCCGGAGCGAACGGCGTGTCTACTGATAAAGTATGTTATTCTCGGCGCGCTGCCAGTGTTGGGCAGTGCCTTCATTTAGTCCCGATCAGGTCTTCAACATGACGAACCATGAAGCAATTGTGAACCGTATTGCCGCGTTGCGCGCCTGGATGGCGACGCAACAGGTCGACGCGCTGATTATTCCCCACGATGATGATCACCTCGGCGAATATCTGCCTGCCGAAGCTGAACGCCTGGCCTGGGCCACCGGTTTCACCGGCTCAGCCGGGGTCGCCATTGTCCTGGCTGACAGCGCCGTGCTGTTTGTCGATGGCCGCTATACCGTGCAGGTGCGCCAGCAAACGCCGGCCAGCGTGTTCCAGTACGAACACCTGATCGAATGCCCGCCGCTGGAGTGGCTGAGCAACCAGCTGGATCGCCATCAGGTGGTGGCCATCGATCCGCGCCTGCATAGCTACAGCTGGTACCAGAACGCCAAGGCGCGTCTGGCGCAGCAAGAGGTTACCCTGCACTGTGTCGACGCCAATCCGATCGATACCCTGTGGAGCGACCGTCCGGCACCGGGCAAGGCTGAAGTGATTCTTTACGCCGACCAGTACACCGGCCAGCCGAGTGTGGCTAAACGTGAGGCGATTGCTCGCCGTTTGCGCCAACAGGGGCTGGATGCCGCCCTGCTCAGCCAGTCGGAATCGATCAACTGGTTGCTAAACATCCGTGGGCGCGATATCCCGCATTTCCCGGTGGTACTGTGCTTTGCGGTGATCTATAGCAACGTCAGCGTCGACTTCTTTGTCGACACCGACAAGGTGGACTGCAACGCGCTGACCAGCCATGCCGGCAACGATGTGTCGGTCTATCCGCTGGAGAAGCTGGGTGACGTGCTGCATCGCATCGGCGATGACAAGATGAAGATGCTGGTCGATGGTGACACCACCAACGCCTGGTGTCTGCTGACCCTGCAACAACAGGGGGCGACCCTGGTCCAGGGCCAGGACCCGTGCACCCTGCCCAAGGCCTGCAAGAACAGCGTCGAGCTCGATGGCATGCGCCGCGCCCACGAAAAAGATGCGGTGGCGATGTGCCGTTTCCTCGCCTGGCTGGATCGTCAGGTCGAGAAGGGCACAGCAGGTGACGAAGGTACCCTCGCCGATCAGCTGGAGCGTTTCCGCGAAGAGCAGGAAGACTTTGTCGAGCCGAGCTTCGGCTCCATTTCGGCGCTCGGCCCGAATGCCGCCATGTGCCACTATCGCCACACCAACGGTACCCCGCGCGCGCTCGGCCAGGATGGTATCTACCTGATCGACTCGGGTGGCCAGTATCTGGACGGCACCACCGACGTCACCCGTACCGTCTGCGTCGGTGAGGTCGGCGACGAGGTGCGCCAGCAGTTCACCCGCGTACTCAAGGGCCATATCGCGATTGATCGCGTGCGCTTCCCCAAGGGCACCTCGGGGATTCAGCTTGACGTGCTGGCCCGTCTGCCACTGTGGCAAGCCGGTTTCAACTTCGACCACGGCACTGGCCATGGCGTGGGTCACTTCCTCAGCGTGCACGAAGGGCCGCAGCGTATCGCCAGCAAGGGCTCGCTGGTGCCGCTCGAGCCGGGCATGGTGATCTCCAATGAGCCGGGCTACTACCGCGAAGGGGCGTTCGGTATCCGTTGCGAGAACCTGGTGGTGGTCGAGCCGGATGAGGGTCCGTCCGAAGTGCCGATGTACCGCTTCCGCCGACTGACCATGGTGCCGTTCGACGTGCGCCTGATCGACCGCGCCCTGCTTGATGACAGCGAGATTGCCTGGTTGAACCAGTATCATGCCGAAGTGCGTGAAGTGGTCAAAGCCCACCTCAGTGACCACGAAATCGGCTGGCTGCTGCAGGCCACCGCGCCGCTGTAATTGCCGCAGAACGGCCGCCGCAAGGCGGCCGTTCTGTTTACGGATTCCGGTAACGGATCACGTCATGATGGCAGATGGGTGGCAGAAGCGTGACAACTTGGTAGAATGCGCGGTCCATCTATTGCTGAACGGGCGCCTTGGTGCGCAAAAACAGAGACATGGCTATGTTCACCCCGGCACATTATCGACACCTTCTCGAGAAATTGCCTCAATTGGCCCTGCCTGCCGACGGGTTACGCGTGCTGCATACCGCACCCGAATTCCGGCAGCGTCTTCTCGAATTGATTGCCAGCGCCCGGCGCCGGATCTACCTGGTCGCCCTGTACCTGCAGGACGACGAGGCCGGTCGCGAGATCCTTGATGCCCTGTACGCGGCCAAAGCGGCCCACCCTGATCTGGATATCCGCGTGTTTGTCGACTTCCATCGCGCCCAGCGCGGGCTGATCGGCAAGGGCAAGCAGTCTGGTAACCATCTGCTCTATCAGCAGTATGCTGCCGCCCACCCGGAAGCCGTTGCCTTCTACGGCGTCCCGGTGAAGAGCCGCGAATGGCTGGGCGTGCTGCATCTCAAGGGCTTCCTGTTTGACGATACCCTGCTCTATTCCGGCGCCAGCCTGAATAACATCTACCTGCAGCAGGGTGAACGCTATCGCGCAGATCGCTACCACGAGATCACCCATCTCGAGCTGGCCCGCAGCTGGGCGGCGTTTATCCTGCGCCAGTTTGCCGCCTCGCCGGCGGTGCAGCGTCTCGACCATACCCCGATCCCGAGCGCGCGCCAGTTGCGCCCGCAACTGCGCCAGCTACGCCAGTCGCTGGAGGAGGCGCGTTACGAGTTCGTGCGTGAGGAGCCGGATGCCGACCAGGTCGGCATCACCCCGCTGGTCGGCCTGGGCAAGCGCCATAACCGCCTCAACCGCGCCATCCGCGACATGCTGCGTGCGGCCGAGCGCGAGGTGTTTATCTGTACCCCGTATTTCAATCCGCCCAAGGATATCAGCCGCGATCTGGCCGGTCTGTTGCGTCGCGGGGTCAAGCTGACCCTGGTGATCGGCGACAAGACCGCCAACGACTTCTTCATTCCGCCGGGCGAGCCATTCAATACCGTCGGTGGTCTGCCCTATCTGTATGAGGTCAACCTGCGCCGCTTCGCGCACAAGTACCAGCGCTATATCGACCGCGGCCAGCTCAACCTGATGCTGTGGAAGCACGAACAGAACTCCTATCACCTGAAGGGGGTGTTCGTCGACGAGGATCTGGCGCTGATCACCGGCAGCAACCTCAATCCGCGTGCCTGGGCACTGGATCTGGAAAACGGCCTGCTGGTACGTGACCCACATCGGCACCTGCAGGCTCGCTTTGCCGCCGAGCAGGCGCATATCCTTAGCCATTGCCACCGCCTGGAGCACTTCTCGGCGCTGGAGCAACTCTCGGACTATCCGGAAGCGGCCCGCCGTCTGTTGCAACGTCTGCAACGCTTTAAGGCCCATCTGCTGATCCGGCAGATTATCTAGCCGCCTGTGACAGGATACAGGCCCGTTGCCGGCTGTCGTTTGACGCCGGCTCTGGTATCCTATGATCATATTTACAGTACTTCGGGCAAAAAATGATGGATCTGGCATATCTTCCGGTCAGTGGTCTCAAGGGCGTCGGCAATGCCATGCTGGCCAGATTGCAGACGCTAGGTATTGATACCGTTCAGGATCTGCTGTTCCACCTGCCCTTGCGTTACGAAGACCGCACCCACCTCTACCCGATTGCCGATCTACTGCCCGGCCAGCACTGCCACACCAGCGGCGTGATCCAGGATTGTCAGATTGTGCCCGCCCGCCGGCGGATGATGGTCTGCCGCATCAGTGACGGCAACGGCACGCTCACGCTACGTTTCTTCCATTTCACCGCTGGCCAGAAGTCCTCGCTGGCGGTCGGGCGCCGGATACGCTGCTTTGGCGAGATCAAGCCGGGGCGCACCGGGCCGGAGATTATCCACCCGGAATACAAGCTGCTCGACGATGACGAGCCGGTGACACTGGAGAACGCCCTGACTGCGGTCTATCCCGCCACCGAGGGGTTGCGCCAGCTGTCACTACGCCAGCTGACCGATCAGGCACTGGCGCTGCTGGCCGAGCATGGCCTGCGCGAACTGCTGCCCGAGGGGATGTACCCACAACAGATCTCGCTGGCCAGCGCACTGCAGCTGTTGCACCGCCCACCGCCGGATGTCGCCTTCAGCCAGCTCGAATTTGGTCAGCATCCCGCCCAGCAGCGACTGATTGTCGAAGAGCTGCTGGCGCATAATCTGGCGGTGCTGCAACAGCGCGAACAGACCCGCAGCCATCCGGCCTGTCCGCTGCCGGCCCACCCGGCGCTGCAACAACGCCTGCTCGACCAGCTCCCGTTCCGCCCGACCGGCGCCCAGCAGCGGGTGGTCGACGAGATCGCCACCGACTTGGCGCGTCCGCATCCGATGATGCGGCTGGTGCAGGGCGATGTCGGCTCCGGCAAGACGCTGGTTGCCGCGCTGGCCGCACTGCAGGCCATCGGCCACGGCGGCCAGGTGGCATTGATGGCACCGACCGAACTGCTGGCCGAACAGCACGCCGCCAACTTTGCCCACTGGCTCGAGCCGCTCGGCCTGCGCGTCGGCTGGCTGGCCGGCAAGCAGAAGGGCAAGGCGCGCCAGCAGCAGATGGAGGCCATCGCCGCCGGCGAGGTGCAGATGGTGGTCGGCACCCATGCCCTGTTTCAGGAAGAGGTGCTCTTCCAGCATCTGGTGTTGGCGATCATCGATGAACAACACCGCTTCGGCGTCCATCAACGGCTGGCACTGCGCGAGAAAGGGGCGCAGGCCGGCTGCTATCCGCATCAGCTGATCATGACCGCCACGCCGATCCCGCGCACCCTGGCGATGACCGCCTACGCCGATCTGGACACCTCAATCATTGACGAGTTGCCGCCCGGTCGTACCCCGGTGACCACGGTGGCCCTGCCCGATACACGCCGCGACGATGTGATAGCCCGCGTACGCCAGGCCTGCGAGGCCGGTCGTCAGGCCTACTGGGTGTGTACCCTGATTGAGGAGTCGGAACAGCTCGATTGCCAGGCGGCGGAAGATACCGCCCTGGCGCTGCAGGCCGCGCTCCCCGGCCTGCATATCGGCCTGGTCCACGGCCGAATGAAGCCGTTGGAGAAACAACGGGTGATGAGCGAATTCAAAGAGGGCATATTGCACCTGCTGGTCGCCACCACGGTGATCGAGGTCGGCGTCGACGTGCCCAATGCCAGCCTGATGATCATCGAGAACCCCGAGCGCCTGGGGCTCGCCCAGCTGCACCAGTTGCGTGGCCGTGTCGGGCGAGGCGCCATCGCCTCGCACTGCGTACTGTTGTACCACGCGCCGCTGTCACGCACCGCCCAACAACGCCTCGGCGTACTGCGCGACAGCCAAGACGGTTTCGTGATTGCCCAAAAAGATCTGGAGCTACGTGGGCCCGGCGAGCTGCTCGGTACCCGACAAACCGGATTGGCCGCACTGCGCATCGCCGATCTGGTCCGCGATCAACGGGTCATTCCGTCAGTGCAACAGATGGCGCGCACCCTGTACCTGGACTATCCCGATCGGGTCGAGCCGCTGATTCGACGTTGGGTCGGTCATCAGGCCGACTACACTCAAGCCTGATCACGCTGTCGACATGCAATCTCTTCGCAACAGGGCCGCAAACCCCTATGATGGCAGCTAGGCAACCTTTTCAAGTACCTGGAGCTCTATGCGTCGTCTGGTCCGCTGGTTTCTGTACACTGTTCTCGCCTTGGTCGTCGCAATCTGGATTGCGCTGGGCCTGTTCCGGCCTGAATACGTACAGGCGCCACTCAGCCAGTGGCTGGCCGCCCGACTGGGGCAACCGGTCAGCATCGGCCGTCTGGAGTTCAACCCCTTCTACCCCAATGTCCTGCTGGCTGAACAGGTGAAGATCGGTGATCTGCTGCAAGCGGAGAAACTGTATGTCGAAGTCGCCCCCGGCAGCTGGTGGCAACGCAAGCTGACGATTGCCCACCTTGATCTGCTCGGCGCCCGTCTCGATCTGCGTACCCAGTCGCTGCCGACCTTGCCGATCCCGTTACGGGATCTGACCATCGCCGATCTCAACGTCAACCGACTGACCCTGCTCACCCCGCAGTTCGAACTGGGCGACTTGTCGCTACAGGCCAGCCAGTGGCCGCTGTTGCGCAATGACCAGTGGCAACCTTGGCAGGAGGCGCGCTTCTCACTGACCCTGCGCCGGCTGGCCGTCAATGGTCAGGAGTGGCGTAATCTGCAGGCCGACGGCCACTGGCAGGGCGGCGAGTTGACCCTCGACACGCTGCAAGGCGAGCAGGGCGAAGGCAGCCTGTCGACCGCGCTGCACTGGCAGCCGACCAACGGCCAGCTGACGCTGAACAATCTGAAAAGCCAGGGGCTGCGTCTGACCCCGACTCAGCTCGCCCTGTGGCCCGGCGTACAGCGTCTACAAGTGCAACAGGCCAGCCTGAACCATCTCTACCTGACACTGGCCGATGCTGGCGTCCACCTCAACGACATCAGTCTGCAGATCCCGCAACTCAGCCATGACGCGCAGGGCTGGCAGGGTCAATGGCAAGGCTCTCTGGGCGAGTTAGCCTATCAGCAGACCTCATTCAGTAACCTGCAGGTGCAGGGGACGCTGGCCAGCGACCGCTGGCAGGCCAGCCTGCAAGGGGACGCCTGGGATGGCCAATTCAGTGCCAACGGCGCCTATCTGCCGGCGGCTCAGCAGCTGGTGCTGGATCAGATTTCGCTGCAGAACAACCAATTGGAGCTGCCCGCCGACTGGCGCGACCGCTGGCAAAGCTGGCTGCCACCGCAACTGGATATCCGCCGACTGGAGGGCAAGGGGCTCTCCCTGCTCTCCTATGACGACAGCCTGCCGTTGTCGCTCAAGGGCACCAATCTGTTTATCACCGACCTGCGACTGGCCAACCAACGCCTGCAACCGTTAAGTGACAAGACCCGCTGGGAGATGAGCTGGGGTGAACTGGCCTACGGCAGTCTGATCAGCCACGGCGGTGAGGCACAAGGCGAATTGAGCAACGACGCCTGGCGCCTACGCCAACTGCAAGCACCGCTGGACAAGGGCCAGCTCAGTGCCGATGCGCTGTGGTCACGCCAACCGCAAGGCACCCACCAGTTGAATCTGACCGCAAAGCAATTGGATCTGGATCTGCTCAATCGATTGTTTCAGCCGGACTACGAGCTGGGCGGCAAGGTCGACCTACAGCTTGCCCTGCAAAGCCAGGGCACCGATGTAGAGACACTACGCCAGCATCTGCAAGGTCAGGTCGAGGTGCGCGGTCAGGATCTCTATCTCGACACCCTGCAACTCGACCGTTATCTGGATGGTCTGAACGCGCAGAGTGGCCATCTGGGCTGGGCCGCCGTCAGCCAAGGGCTACAAGGTAGCGGCACCGGTTTTAACCAGCTGCATCTGACCCTGAATGCAGCCCAAGGCCAGCTCCAGGCGCAGGGTGCTGCGGCCAGCATCACCCATCTGCTCGGTATTCACACCCAACTGGACTTGACCCACCTGACCTGGCAGGGGGCGCTGCAACAGCTCTCCGCCAAACGCTGTACCACCCTGCAACTGGCCCTCTCCGGCCCGCTGCAGGCGCCGGATTGGCAGGTCAGCGCACCCAATGGCTGCGTCAAGGCCAGCTGGGCCGACGGCGTCGCCTACCCGCCGCAAGGCCGCCAAGCTGGTAGCAGTGACGACAGCAATAACTGAATCCTGGGCTCCTCTTAGCCCGGTAGACCTCCCCGCCGAGCACGCCATCACGGCACTCGACGGGGCCAGCATCCAAATTAGCGGCGGGCAAAATGCAGCAGGAAATGGTCCGGGCAGGTGTCGAGATCGCACAGGCTGACCACGAAGCCGGCCGCCTGTAACTCGGCACAGGCCACCTCAGCCGGCACCACCGGGCTACCCTTAAAATCCACCAGCAGCCCGCGCGTGCGCTGCGCCATCTGCGCATGCAGCCTGGCGAGGAACCCCGCCCGATCGGCAATAAAACGGTAGACGTTGGCCATAAACACCCAGTCCAGCCCGGCCGGCAGACAAGGGTCCGCCGCCTGGCTCTGCCGCACCTCGACCTGCGCGGTGCCGGCGTCGGCAAACCGGCGCTGCATATGCGCCACCATGTTCGGCTCATTATCCAGCGCATAGACTCGTCCGTCCGGCACGCGCTCGGCAAACAGCTGGCTAAAATAGCCGGTACCAGCACCGACATCGGCAATCCGCATCGCCGGCTGCAAATCCATCTGCGCCAGGATACGGCTGGTCTTCTGCCAATCCTCGCGATCCGGCGCATCAAAAATCAGGGTCAAACGTTCGGGTTCGGCAAAACTCGCCATTTATCGCTCCTTGTTCGTGTCGTGCTCCGACACGCAACATTGATAGATCACGCCACGCGCCAGACGCGTGGCTGCAAAGTGGGAAGATCAGCCCTGACGGGCATGATACAGATCTGTCGCGCTATCATCCGGCGCAGCCCAGAAATGGATGCTGAAACGAGCGTCGTCAGATAAAGCAACGCGGTGCCAGTATTGCGGCGGGCTGAGCGCAAACTGGCCAGCGCTCAAGGTGAGTGCGACTTCCGGCTCGCTAGCCTGTTCGTCAGCAAAACCGTAGTAGGTGACATGGCCGTGCAGCACACACAGCTGGCCCATCACCCCGGCCGCCGTATTGTGGTGGTGCAACAGCGCGGTCGGCACCGACTGTGGGGTGAAAATCGGGGTCGAGCGGCGCACACGCCAGTGCGCTGGAATCGTTGTCTTGTTCATCGCTATTCTCCTCTGCCCAGCGGCAGTCCACGGCGCACCAGGCGCCTTCCATCATTCAGATACCGCGCTAGCGCGGCAGTTCGCGCAACAGCGCCAGTCCCGCCTCGCTACGCGCGCCACCTGCCACGAAACCGCACAGCTGCTGCAAACCATTAAACGCCTTGGCCAATACACCTCCGGCATCCAGTTCAATCTGCCAGCGCAGATCGTCACCAGTGGTACGACCGGCCAGTTGCAGCGGATAGCGCGGCGTCTTCACCCGTAGCAGCATCGGTGGCAATTGCAGGGTGGTGGGTGTGCCGGTCAAGGTAGCCGCCAGCGCCTGGGCACCAAGCATGGCCGGTTGCAAGAAGGGCTGCACCTTGCCCTGCCAGGCCGCACAGTCGCCCAGGGCATAGATAAACGGATCCGAGGTGCGCAGTTGGCTGTCGACCACAATGCCACGCTCTACCTTCAGTCCGGCGGCAGCGGCCAGTTCAGTATTCGGCGCCAGACCACTAGCGACCAGCACCAGATCGGTCGACCAGACTTCGCCATTGGCCAGCGTGACCCGCTCGCCATCGCCGTCAACCTGCACGCTAGCCAGCGTCTGACCGAGACGCAGGGTGACGCCAAGCCCCTGCAACTGCTGCTGCAACGGCTGACTGAGCGTCGCCGGTAACAGACTGGAGAGCAGGGTCGATGCCAGATCCACCAGGGTGACCGCCCGGCCGCTGCTGGCTAGATCCATCGCCAGTTCGCAGCCAATCAAACCGCCACCCATCAGCGTCACATGCCGCGCCGCCCGCAATCGGGGTTCGATGGCCGCATACTCTTGCAGGCTGTTCAGCGTCAGCAGGCGTTCATGTCCATCTACCTGCGGGCGCAGCGCGCGGGCCCCGGTGGCCAGCACCAGCTGGTCATAGGCCACCTCACCTTGCGCGGTCTGCAACTGACGCTGTACGCGGTCAATGGCGGTCACCGCACAATGGGTCTGCACCGAAATGCCATATTCCGCCGCCCAAGCGGCTGCCGCGCTACGGATCATGCCGGCGGCCGATTGATCGCGGCTGGCGACATGACTCAGATCCGGCTTGTGATAATCATCGCCGCTGTCGGCGGTAATCAGCCGGATCGGCCGCTGCGCATCGCGCTTGCGCAGCGCCTTGACCAGTTGCAGTGCGGCAAAGCCGCTGCCGACAATCACCAATTCGCGGGGCTGGCTCATGCGGCACGCTCCGCGCTAGCACAAGGTTCGAACACCTCCTTGCCCAAGCCACAGCCCGGACAGAGAAAATTGTCCGGCACCGCGGCCCACGGCGTACCCGCCGCCACCTGCTGTAACGGCTCGCCTTGCGCGGGGTCATACACCCACTGGCAGACCGTACACAGCATGGACGGTTCAGCTGTGATCGCCGATGTGGAGGCCGCCGCAGTGGATGAAGCCTCGACAGCAGGCTGAACAGCGCCACCCACACAGCCACAAGCCGCGGTCTGAACAGGCGCAGCCTGCACCGACTGGCCAACCACCACACTCGCTGATTGTGGTGTAGCCCACAGCCGCGCAATCTGGCGGCCATAGTCGCGACATGCGGCCAGCGCACCGCCATCCGGACGCCATAACGTCTTCAGCGACGGGGCGATATCAAAACCGGCATCCATCAGTCGGGTCTGAATACGGTCAACTGCGCCGCCAGTCCAGCCATAGCTACCGAATGCGGCGGCGTGCTTGCCACGAAAACGCAGCCCGGTGATCTCCTCCAGCAAGGCAGCCACCTGCGGCATCATCACATTGTTCATCGTCGACGAGCCGACCAGCACCCCCTTGGCGCGAAACAGCTGCGACAGGATTTCGTTCTTGTCATGCCGCGCCACATTGAAGATCTTTACCGCCACCCGCGGGTCAGCATCATGGATGCCCTGGGCAATCGCATCGGCCATCATCCGGGTGTTGCCCGACATCGAGTCGTAAAACAGAACGATACGCTCTTCCTGATACTGATCGGCCCAGGCCAGATATTGGTGGATGATCTGCGCCGGATTGTCCCGCCAGACCACACCGTGGGCGGTGGCAATCATCGCCAGCGGCAGATTGAAACCGAGCACCTCCTTGATCTTGGCGGTGACCAGCGGACTAAACGGGGTGAGGATGTTGGCGTAGTAGCGCAGGCACTGCTCCATCAGCTCATACTGGTCGACTTCATCGTTGAACAGGTGCTCATCGCAGTAGTGCTGGCCGAAGGCATCGTTGCTGAACAGGATGGCATCACCAGTGAGGTAGGTCATCATGCTGTCCGGCCAGTGCAGCATCGGTGTCTCGACAAACACCAGCTGCTTGCCATTGCCCAGATCCAGACTGTCGCCAGTCTTCACCGGATGGAAGTGCCACTCCGGATGGTGATGGTGGCCGACAATCGAGGCCAAGGCGTTTTCGGTGCAGTAAATCGGCGTGTCCGGAATCAGCGTCATCAGCTCGGCCAGCGCACCGGCATGGTCCTCTTCGGCATGGTTAATCACCACGGCGTCCAGCGTCTGCAGGTCAATCTCTGCGGCCAACTGTTGCACAAAGGCGCGGCTAAACTTGTGGTCTACCGTATCGATCAACACCGTCTTCTCTTCACGGATCAGATAGCTGTTGTAGCTGGTGCCGCGGGTGGTCTGATATTCGGTACCGTGAAAATCGCGGACTTCCCAGTCGCGCTGGCCAACCCAGTAAACGTTGTGGTGGATATGAATGGACATCAGGGTCTCCTTGCATGAAATACCGTTGCTATTGCACTGATCATCGCAAGGGCCGTGCCAACATTTATTTTATTGATTTTAAAGGATTTAATAATTTTTCATTGTGAATATGACACTATTATTTTATAGTCATAAACACAATACATTGTCAGAGTGACACCATGATCGATACCGACACCCTGGCGCGTATCGCGCTCGATCTGCAACAAGGCATCTCGCACCGCGACCGCTTCGCGCGCTTGATCCGCAGCGTGCGCGAGCTGCTCACCTCGGACGCCTCGGCCCTGCTGCGTTACGAACCGGGACAGTTTGTGCCACTGGCCATCGACGGCCTGAATCCAGATGTTCTTGGCCGCCGTTTCCGGTTGGCAGACCATCCACGGCTGGAGGCGATTGCCCGCGCCGGCGATGTGGTGCGATTTCCGGCTGACAGCACCCTGCCCGATCCGTATGACGGCCTGTTGCCCGGCCAGACTGCGCTCACCGTACATGCCTGCGTCGGTCTGCCGCTGTTCAGCGACAACACCCTGATCGGTGCGCTGACTATTGACGGTCTGAATCCGCAGCAGTTCGATCATGTTGACGACCGCACCCTGCGTCTGGTTGGGGCGTTGGCGGCGGCGGCGCTGACCAATGCATTGTTGCTGGAGCGCCTCTCTCGACAGGTGGCTGCGCCGCTGGACAGCGAGCCCTTCGTCGATCAGGCGCCGACCGAGATGATTGGCGAGGCGCCGGCCATGCAGCAGTTGCAGCGCGAGATCGACGCCGTTGCCACCTCGGCGCTGAATGTGCTGATCTTGGGAGAAACCGGCGTTGGCAAGGAGCTGGTGGCACAGGCCATCCATCGCGGCTCGCCACGCCGCCACCAGCCGCTGATCTATCTAAACTGTGCTGCCCTACCCGACTCGGTGGCGGAGAGCGAACTGTTCGGCCACGTCAAAGGAGCCTTTACCGGTGCGATTCACCATCGTGCTGGCAAGTTCGAACTGGCCGATCGCGGCACCCTGTTTCTGGACGAGATTGGTGAACTCTCCCTGTCACTGCAGGCTAAACTACTGCGCGTACTGCAGTATGGCGATCTGCAACGCATCGGCGATGATAACCAGCTCAAGGTGGATGTGCGTATCCTGGCAGCCACCAACCGCGATCTGAAAAGCGAAGTGGTCGAAGGACGATTTCGCGCCGACCTCTATCATCGTCTGAGCGTGTTTCCACTACAGGTACCGGCGTTGCGCGAGCGCACACAGGACATCCCGCTACTGGCCGGCTTCTTTGCCGAACGCTGTCGACTGGCGCTCGGTCTCGAGCGCCTCACCCTGCAAGCCGATGCACTGACGCGCCTCGCCAGCTATGCCTGGCCCGGCAACGTGCGTGAGCTGGAACATGCCCTGCACCGTGCCGCGGTGCTGGCGCAGGCCGAACAGATGCATCCGGCGGTGGTGATCGCCGCCCGCCATCTGGCACTGGGCGACGCCCCGGCGCGCGCGCAGACGGTGATCGCGTCTGATACAGGTATGCCCAACGAGGGGTTAAAGGCCGCCACCGAGGCTTATCAGTGTCAGCTGATCCGCCAAGCGCTGACGCAAAGTGGTGGCAACTGGGCCGCCGCCGCCCGACAGTTGCAGCTCGACCCCGGCAACCTGCACCGGCTGGCGCTGCGGCTCGGCCTCAAGCGCGAGCGCTAAGCGCTAAGCGCTACGCCTCCAGCCAAAAGGTTACCGGGCCGTCATTGGTCAGGCTGACCTGCATATTGGCGGCAAACTGGCCGGTGGCCACGTTAAGCCCCATGGCGCGCGCGCCGGCGACAAACTGTTCATACAACGCCTCGGCCTCGGCGGGATCGGCCGCGCGGCCGGCAAAGCCCGGGCGCAGCCCCTTGCTGGTGTCGGCCGCCAGGGTGAACTGCGACACCACCAGCAGGCTGCCACCGGCCTGCTGCACATTGAGATTCATCTTGCCGTCGGCATCGGAAAACACCCGGTAATGGGTCACCTTGTGCAGCAACTTGTCCCGCTTACCGGCATCATCCCCGGCCTCTACCCCGAGCAGCACCAGCAGGCCGCCGGCTATTTCACCGACCGTCTTGCCGTCAACCTCGACCCGCGCCTGACTGACACGCTGTATCAATGCGATCACACCTTACTCCTTGTTATCCGGCCTCTGCTGGCCGCCGCCTATTCTGCAATAGCCCCCGGCAAACCGCGACCTTGTCGCGCAGGCGGGCTTGTAATCAGGCCGAGGCATGCCAACAATAGGCCATCGCCCCTGAGCAGAAGCCGGCATGGAAAAACGACTGACCATTCTCGATATCGCCCGCCTGAGCGGCGTCGGCAAGTCCACCGTCTCGCGCGTGCTCAACCAGGACCCCAAGGTCAGTGACGAGACCCGCGAACGGGTCGAAGCGGTGATCCGCGAGGCCGGCTTTACCCCGAGCAAATCGGCGCGCGCCATGCGCACCAACAGCCAGCGACTGATCGGCATCCTGGTGTCACGCCTAGACTCCCCCTCCGAGAACCGCGCGGTACGCGGCATGCTGGAGACCCTGTATGCGCGCGGCTATGACGCCATGCTGATGGAGAGCAAGTTCGAGCCGGCGCTGGTGCGCGAGCATCTCGATCTGCTCGCCCGGCGCGGGGTAGATGGACTGATCCTGTTCGCCTTCAGCGGCCTGCAACTCGATAGCCTGCTCGACTGGCAGCAGCGGTTGGTGCTGGTCGCCCGCGAAGCGCCCGGATTTGCCTCGGTCTGCTATGACGACCAGGCCGCCATCCGCGGCGTGCTCGACCACGTCTGGGACCTGGGGTTACGTCGGCTGGCCTTTATCGGCGTGCGTGCCGACGACACCACCACCGGGGAACGCCGCTTGCAGGCCTACCTCGACTTCTGTCGCCACCGCCGCCTCACCCCGCGCCACGTTGAGGGCGAGCTGGATTACCAGAGCGGTTACCGACTGGCCGCCGAGGTGCTGCAGCCCGATACCCAGGCACTGATCTGCGCCACCGACACCATCGCCCTCGGGGTGGCCAAATACCTGCAGGAGCAGGGGCGCGACGAGGTGCTGATTACCGGGGTCGGCAACAACGAACAGTTACGCTTCCTGTTTCCGCGCGTACTCTCCGCCGATCCGGGCTACAAGACCGCCGGCGTGCTGGCCGCCGAGCAGCTCCTCGCCCAGCTGGAAGAGGAGGCCACCCCCTGTCAGCGGCTGGCCCCCTGCCGGCTGCGCTGGTAATCCCGTCGACTGGACATCCCGATCAGAGATCAGCGGTGACGGCCATTTTGTGAACAGGATTGGAATTTGGGAACGTTCCCTTTGCGTATCCACCACAAGAGGGTCACGCTAGATGGGAACGATCCCAATCAACACAGGTGCCCCATGACAACCATCAATTCCCGCACGGTCAGTAGCCTGATCCAGCTGGTCGGCGGCAAGGAGAATATTGCCACCGTCAGCCACTGCCTGACCCGCCTGCGCTTCGTGCTCAACGCGCCCCATCTGGCCGATGTCGCCGGGCTGGAAAAGCTCAGCCTGGTCAAGGGCTGCTTTACCAATGCCGGCCAGTTCCAGGTAGTGATCGGCAACGAGGTCGACGAGGTCTACAAGCTGATGCTGCAGCAGCTGGACCGCGAGTCGGCCACCAAGGATGAAACCAAGAGCGCAGCGCGGCAGAACATGCACCCGCTGGAGCGCGGCATCTCCCATCTGGCGGAGATTTTTGTACCGCTGCTGCCAGCGATCATCACCGGCGGTCTGATCCTCGGCTTCCGTAACGTCATCGGCGACATCAAGATGTTCGATGGCCAGACGCTGACCCAGATCAGTCCGTTCTGGGCACAGATGCACGCCTTCCTCTGGCTGCTCGGCGAGGCGATCTTCATGTTCCTGCCAGTCGGCGTCTGTTGGTCGACCGTGCGCAAGCTGGGCGGCACCGAGATCCTCGGTATCGTGCTCGGGATTACCCTGGTCAGCCCGCAGCTGATGAACGCCTATGACATCGGCACCAAGATCCCCGAGGTGTGGAACTTCGGTCTGTTTGCCATCCAGAAGGTCGGTTACCAGGCGCAGGTCATTCCGGCGATGCTGGCCGGGGTGGTGCTCGCACTGATTGAGACCCGCCTCAAGCGCATCGTGCCGGCCTACCTGTATATGGTGATCGTGCCGTTTGTCTCGCTGCTGCTCGCCGTCACCCTGGCACATAGCCTGATCGGCCCGTTCGGCCGCTGGATTGGCGACGGCGTGGCCTGGGCCGCCAAGTCGGCAATGACCGGTAGCTTCGCCCCGATTGGCGCCGCGCTGTTTGGCTTCCTGTATGCCCCGCTGGTGATCACCGGCGTGCACCACACCACCAATGCGGTCGACCTGCAGCTGATGCAGAGCATGGGCGGCACGCCAATTTGGCCGCTGATTGCCCTGTCCAACATCGCCCAGGCCTCGGCGGTGGTTGGTATCATCCTGGTCAGCCGCAAGCAGAACGAACGCGAAATCTCGGTGCCGGCGGCTATCTCCGCCTACCTTGGTGTGACCGAGCCGGCGATGTATGGCATCAACTTGAAGTACAAGTACCCGATGTTGTGTGCCATGGTCGGCTCCTGTCTGGCCGCCATCCTGTGCGGCAGCACCGGTGTACTGGCCAACGGCATCGGCGTCGGCGGTCTGCCGGGCATCCTCTCCATCCAGCCGCAGTTCTGGGGCATCTACGCGCTGGCGATGCTGATCGCCATCCTGGTGCCGATGGGGCTGACCGTTGCGGTGTACAAACACCAGCAACGCTCGCTGGCTGATAACAACAACACGGTGAGCGCAGGCGCCAGCCTGTAAGCCTCGCTCTCGCGGGAGACCCCGGGTCTCCCGCCCTTTTTGGCACAGGACACACGCTGTATGACAACCGATTCCGCATGGTGGCAACGCGCCGTCATCTATCAGATTTATCCAAAGAGCTTCCAGGCCAGTGACAATCAGCCGACCGGCGATCTGCGCGGTATCCTGCAACGGCTCGACTATCTGCACTGCTTGGGCGTCGATGCGCTGTGGCTGACCCCGGTCTACCCATCGCCACAGGTCGATAACGGCTACGACATCGCCGACTATCTGGATATCAACCCGGCCTACGGCTCGCTGGCCGACCTGGATGCGCTGATTGCCGCGCTCCACGCGCGTGGCATGCGCCTGATCATGGATATCGTGGTCAACCATACCTCGACCGCCCACCCTTGGTTCCAGGCCGCGCTGGCCGACCCGGCCAGCCCGTATCGTGACTACTATATTTGGCGTCCCGGCCGCGCGGACGGTAGTCCACCGACCAACTGGCAATCCAAGTTCGGCGGCAACGCCTGGGCGTTGGACGAGGCCTCCGGCGAGTATTACCTGCACCTGTTCGCCCGTGAACAGGCCGATCTGAACTGGGACAACCCCGCGGTGCGCGACGAGGTCAAACAGATCCTGCGCTTCTGGGCGGCGCGTGGCGTCGATGGCTTCCGCCTGGATGTCATCAACCTGATCTCCAAACCGGCCGTGTTCGAGGATGACCACGACGGCGACGGCCGCCGTTTCTATACCGACGGCCCGCACTGCCATGACTACCTGCAAGAGCTCAATCGCGAGGTGTTCACCCCGTTCGGCGTGATGACGGTTGGCGAGATGTCGTCAACCACGCTGGCCCACTGCCAGCGCTATGCCCACCGCGACGGGCGCGAACTGTCGATGGTGTTCAACTTCCACCATCTGAAGGTCGATTATGCCGGTGGCGAGAAGTGGCAGCTGGCGCCGTTCGATGTGGTGGCGCTCAAGCAGCTGTTCACCACCTGGCAGCAGGGGATGCACCACCACGGCTGGAGCGCGCTGTTCTGGTGTAACCATGACCAGCCACGCATGCTGTCGCGGGTCGGCGCCCTGCCCGCCTACCGGCCGCGCGCCGCGCGCCTGCTGGCGATGACCCTGATGCTGCTGCAAGGCACCCCGTACATCTACCAGGGCGAGGAGTTGGGGATGACCAACCCCGGTTTCCGCCACATCGACGACTACCGCGATATCGAAAGTCTGAACCTGTACCGGCTAAAACAGGCCGAAGGGATGGCCGACGCCGAGATCCTGGCGCTGCTCGCCGCGCGCTCACGCGACAACAGCCGCACGCCGATGCAGTGGTCAGCGGCGCCGCAGGCCGGCTTTACCCACGGCACGCCGTGGATCACCCCGGCGAACAACTATGTCGAGATCAATGCCGAACAGGCGCTGGCCGATCCGCAATCGCTGTTCTATCTGTACCGTGACCTGATTGCGCTGCGTAAACGCTGGTCACTGCTGATCGACGGCGACTATCAGGATCTGCTCCCCGACCATCCGGCGTTGTGGGCCTATCATCGCCAGGCTGCCGGCGAGAGGCTGCTGGTGCTGGCCAACCTCAGCAACCAGGTGCAGGCCTATGATCTGGCCGAGTTCGACGGCGCGACGGCTGCATGGCAACCGTTGGTCAGCAATCTGGACACGACCCTGCCGCTACAAGGGGTGATCCCGCCATGGGGCTGTCTCGCCTGGCAGCAGCGGAGGGAATAAAAGCTCGGCCCCGCTTAGGCGAGGGCAACCAATGATAGGTCGGGCAGCCGTTGCGGGCTGCCCGTTTTTTATCGACAGCGCAGTTCAGTCTTCGTTTTGTAGCGCGATACGCGCGTCATCCAATTGCGCCAACTGTTCGGCGGACAACACTGGATAGTGCGGATCTATCTCGCGCAGGGTTTTCACCAGCAGACTGGAGACCATCAAGCGGCTGAACCACTTGTTATCGGCCGGCACCACATACCAGGGCGCCCACTCGGTGCTGGTCTTCTCCAGCATCTGCTCATAGGCCGCCATATAGTCATCCCAGTGGCGGCGCTCAGCCACATCCGCCATCGAGAACTTCCAGTTCTTCTCCGGATTATCCAGCCGCTCCTGCAGGCGCTTCTTCTGCTCGCCGCGTGACACATTGAGGAACACCTTGATGATGCGCACGCCATTGGCGCAGAGGTGTTTTTCCCACTGATTGATCGAGTCATAGCGCGCGGCCCAGAACGCCTTGTCCGTTGCCAGCGCCGGATCGATACCCTGATGGCCAAGCAGCTCGGGGTGGACGCGCACCACCAGGACCTCTTCGTAATAGGATCGGTTGAAGATGCCGATCCGCCCGCGTTCCGGCAACTTGTCGTTGCAGCGCCACAGGAAATCATGCGCCAGCTCTTCGGCGCTTGGCTGCTTGAAGCTGTGCACCTGGGTGCCCTGCGGGTTGACGCCGGACATCACATGCTTGACCGCGCCATCCTTGCCGGCGGCATCCATGGCCTGGATCACCAGCAATACCGCCTGCTTGCCCTCGGCATACAGGCGATCCTGCCATTGCGCCAACGACTGGATATCTTTTTGCAGCTGTTCGGTGGCCGACTCCTTATCCAGATAGTCGGCGGTATAGGCGGGATCAAAATCGTGTTGCAGGTTGAGCTTATCGCCGGGTTTGACCAGCAGGGGACGGATCAGATCGCCCTGCCGTTTGTTGTTATTGGCCATACTAGGTCTCCACTGAATGCCAGGTGCAGCTGGCACTCAGCATACCCCCGCCACCCGGCGCATGCACTCAACCGCACGACAACTGGATGGCGATGGATGACCTAGCGCTGACAAACGGCGGTGGAGTCGCGCACCACCAGTTGTGGCAACAGCAATGGCTGCGCGGCAACCGCCTCACCGGCAATCAGCGACAACGCCAGCAGCAGCGCCTGCTCACCCAGTTGCTCCAGCGGCTGGGCCACCGTGGTCAATCCGGGTTCGGAGAAGGCTGCCAATTCGTTATCATCAAAGCCGACGATGGAGAGATCGTCCGGTACGCGGCGACCGAGGCGTCGCGCTTCGTGCAAGGCACCGATCGCCATATGGTCATTGAAGCAGAACAGCGCGGTCAGCGACGGATGCTCACCCAGCAGCACGGCGCAGCCCAGACAGCCGGCATCGGCGCTGAAGTCCCCCTCCACCACCACCGGATCGCCCAGCCCATGCTCGGCAAACCAGGTTCGGCACTCGGCCAGGCGCAGTTGTGACTCGCTGTTCTCCAGCGGCCCCATCACCAGACCAATCTGCCGATGGCCGAGATGGAACAGATGATCCAGCGCCAGACGCACGCCGTGACGGTTATCCACCGCCAGGGCGCGTTCGCGATGCGCGGCAGAGATACAGTTGAGCAGCACGGCATTCGGCTGCATATCCAGGAGCCGGGCCAGTTCGGCATCAGTCATGAACGGCACACTGGCAATGATCGCATCACACTGCCGACTGGCCAGACGCAGTGCGGCATCCAGCACATCCTCACTGCTGTGGTTACCGCAATTAATCAGGGTAAACACGTTGTGCCGGCGTGCGGCATCCTCGATGCTGTCGATGATGCGGCCGTAATAACCGCCGACCACATTGTTGACCATTACGCCGATCACCCCGGAGCGGTTGGTGGCCAGACTGCGGGCATTCAGATTGGGGATGAACTTGAGCTCATCCATCACTGTCTGGACACGATCACGGGTCTTCTCTGCAACCTTGTCCGGCTCGTTGAGCACGCGCGAGACGGTGGCAACCGACACACCAGCCAGACGTGCCACATCACGAATAGTTGTCACATGAATACCTTTTCAACCCTGGACTCTACAGGCTTTAACTATACCACAGGCCACCCTCAGACCGTGCTCAATCCCAGGAAACCCGGCACTGTCGCCGGTAATCCCCCAGACTGGCGGTCAATTCAGCACCAAGCAGTACAATCCACCAACTGACATAGATCCACACCAGCAGGATCGGTATCGCCGCCAGCGCGCCATAGATCGCCTTATAGGCCGTGAAGTGAGCGATATAGATGGCGAACACCCGCTTACCGCCCTCAAGGAGCAGCGCGGAGAACGCCGCACCGGCCAGCGCATGCCGCCAGTTGACCTTGCAGTTGGGCACTGCAACAAACAGCAGCAACAGGCTGCACAACGACAGCAGGAACGGCAGCACCCCCAACATCAGTGAGGCCAGCATACCAGGCATCTGCAGCTGATTAAGCACCCGCAGCGACACCACATACGAGGTCACCAGGATACTGGTGCCGGCCAACAACGGCCCCAGCGTCAGTACCATCCAGTACATCGCCAGGGTGATCGCCAACCGGCGTTGGCCACGGGTCCGCCAGATCTGGTTCAAGTTCTGGTCAATCGCCGAAATCAGCAGCAAGGCGACCAGCACCAGCGCCGCCACCCCAATCGAGGTCATGCGCGAGGCATTGGCGACAAAGCGGTTGATATGGTGATGGATCAGATCACTGGCCGCCGGCACAAAGTTGCTGAACACGAACTCCTCGATCTGCAACCGCGCCGGGGCAAAGATCGGGAAGAAAGAGAAGATGGAGAAGATCACCGTCACCAGCGGGACCAGTGACAACAGGGTGACATAGGCCAGGTGCCCGGCCAGCACCGGCAGGCGATCCTCATGCAGTCGTCGCCGGCAAATCTTCCAGACATCGCGCAGGTAGTGCCCTTGCACACGCAGTCTGCCCTTCAACGGATGGCGCACTCTTGTCTCCCTGTTGGCTGTCGTGCGGTGGTCTCTGAATAAGCATGCCAGTCGATATCCGTGGATGCCAGAAAGAAAACAGCCCCGCACGATGGCGGGGCTGTTCAGTACGCGGTTTACACCGGCAAGAGAAGCTTACTCTTCCTTGCCCAGCGAGCGGTTGTAACGCTTGCGGTCAACTTCGGTCAGCAGCTTCTTACGGATGCGGATGCTCTGCGGGGTCACTTCCACCAGTTCATCGTCATCGATGAATTCCAGTGCCTGTTCCAGCGTCATCTTGATCGGCGTGGTCAACACGATAGCTTCGTCAGTACCCGACGCACGCATGTTGGTCAGCTGCTTGCCCTTCAGACAGTTAACGGTCAGGTCGTTGGAGCGGCTGTGAATACCGATCACCTGGCCTTCGTACACTTCGGTGGCGTGTTCGATGAACAGACGACCACGTTCCTGCAGGTTGAACAGGGCGAAGCCCAGTGCCTTGCCGGTCGCGTTGGAGATCAGCACGCCGTTCTGACGCTGACCGATGGTGCCGCCCTTGTGTTCACCGTAGCACTCGAACGAGTGGTACAGCAGGCCGGTACCGGAGGTCATGGTCATGAACTCGGTCTGGAAGCCGATCAGGCCACGCGCCGGGATGAGGTAGTCGAGACGAACACGACCCTTGCCATCCGGCACCATGTTACGCAGGTCAGCCTTACGCTCACCCAGCTTCTCCATGACCGAACCCTGATGCTGGTCTTCGATGTCCACGGTCAGGGTTTCCATCGGTTCCAGCTTCACGCCGTTCTCTTCGCGCATGATGACTTCCGGACGGGACACAGCCAGTTCGAAGCCTTCACGACGCATGTTTTCGATCAGGATACCGAGGTGCAGTTCGCCACGGCCGGAAACACGGAACTTGTCCGGATCTTCGGTCGGTTCGACACGCAGCGCCACGTTGTGTACCAGCTCGCTCTGCAGACGTTCAAGGATATTACGCGAGGTAACATACTTGCCTTCTTTACCGGCGAACGGCGAAGTGTTGACCTGGAAGGTCATGGTCACGGTCGGCTCGTCGACGGACAGCAGCGGCAGGGCTTCCACAGCAGCGTTGGAGCAGATGGTGTCGGAGATCTTCAGCTCGCCCAGACCGGTGATAGCGATGATATCGCCAGCACTGGCTTCGGTGGCTTCGGTACGCTGCAGGCCGAGGTAACCCATCACCTGGCCGATACGGCCGGTGCGGTTCTTACCATCAGCGCCGACCACGGTCACCGGCATGTTCGGACGAACGGTACCGCGCACGATACGGCCGATACCGATAACGCCAACGTAGGAGGAGTAATCCAGCTGCGAAATCTGCATCTGGAATTCACCGGCCGGGTCAGCCTTCGGCGGTTCAACGAAATCAATGATCGCCTGGAACAGCGGATCCATGTTGTCGGACGGCTGGCTCATGTCCAGGGTAGCGAAACCCTGCAGCGCCGAGGCGTAGACAATCGGGAAGTCCAACTGCTCGTCGGTCGCGCCGAGGTTGTCGAACAGGTCAAATACCTGATCGATAACCCAATCCGGACGCGCACCCGGGCGGTCAACCTTGTTAACGACCACGATCGGACGCAGGCCGCGGGCAAACGCCTTCTGGGTAACAAAACGGGTCTGCGGCATTGGGCCGTCTACCGCATCGACCAGCAGCAGCACGCAGTCAACCATCGACATCACGCGTTCTACTTCACCGCCGAAGTCGGCGTGGCCGGGGGTATCCACGATATTGATACGGTAATCCTTCCAGCGGATGGCCGTATTTTTAGCGAGGATGGTAATGCCACGCTCGCGCTCAAGATCGTTGGAGTCCATGATACGTTCCTGGCCTTCGCTGGTGCGGTCCAGGGTACCGGATTGCTGCAGCAGCTTGTCTACCAGTGTGGTCTTGCCATGGTCAACGTGCGCAATAATGGCAATATTGCGGAGCTTTTCTAACATCCTCGCCTCTAAACAAGTGGGGAAAAATCGGGCAGTATTTTACTCATGGCCCTGTGATCTGCCTAGCAGAATTGATGCAATTTTCATGAGGCATCGCAGAAATGATCACAGTATGATGACGCACGCGGGGTTTTGACTGTTCGCGAAACGTTTGCATTGCACTATTCTGGTGCTCTATTTTGGTGCTCGCCAATTCCATGTTGGTGCACCGCTGCGATGCAACTGCGCCAGGACGGCGATTACCGCTTGTTAGGTAAGGGATTTAAATTGTTGGCACACTTTTGGCTTGCCGTGCCAACAGGTTTCTGCCGCTAAATCAGTTTTTACGACACCGGAGGTTATCTAGCATGTCATCAGCAAATGTTCTGGCTCTGATCAAAGAACAAGAAGTGAAGTTCGTCGATCTGCGCTTCACGGACACCAAGGGTAAGGAACAGCACGTCTCCGTACCGTCTCATCAGATTGGTGAAGACTTCTTCGAAGATGGCAAGATGTTCGATGGTTCCTCCATCGCTGGTTGGAAGGGTATCAACGAATCCGACATGGTGCTGATGCCGGACGCCACCACCGCCCTGCTGGATCCGTTCACCGAAGAAACCACGCTGATCATTCGTTGTGACATCCTGGAACCGGCTACCATGACTGGCTACGATCGCGACCCGCGCTCCATCGCCAAGCGTGCCGAAGAGTTCCTGGTATCCAGCGGCATCGCCGACACCGTTCTGTTCGGACCGGAGCCGGAATTCTTCGTCTTTGACGACGTCCGTTTTGGCAACACCATGGGCGGTTCCTTCTTCAAGGTGGATGCCGAAGAAGCAGCCTGGAACTCCGCTACCGAATACGAAGGCGGCAACAAGGGCCATCGTCCGGGCGTCAAGGGCGGCTACTTCCCGGTAGCTCCGGTTGACTCCTCCCAGGACCTGCGCTCCGCCATGTGCCTGATCCTGGAAGAGATGGGCCAGGTAGTAGAAGCGCATCACCACGAAGTGGCGACTGCCGGTCAGAACGAAATCGCGACCCGCTTCAACACCATGACCAAGAAGGCTGACGAAGTTCAGGTGCAGAAGTACGTGATCCACAACGTGGCCCACGCTTACGGCAAGACCGTGACCTTCATGCCGAAGCCGATGTTCGGTGATAACGGTTCTGGTATGCACTGCCACCAGTCCCTGGCCAAGAACGGCGTTAACCTGTTCGCTGGCGACCTGTACGGCGGCCTGTCCGAAACTGCCCTGTTCTACATCGGCGGTATCATCAAGCACGCCAAGGCGATCAACGCCTTCTCCAACCCGACCACCAACTCCTACAAGCGTCTGGTGCCGGGCTACGAAGCACCGGTTATGCTGGCTTACTCTGCCCGTAACCGTTCCGCTTCCATCCGTATTCCGGTAGTACCGAGCCCGAAGGCCCGTCGTATCGAAGTTCGCTTCCCGGATCCGGCTGCCAACCCGTACCTGGCGTTCGCTGCTCAGCTGATGGCCGGTCTGGACGGTATCATCAACAAGATCCATCCGGGCGATGCCATGGATAAGAACCTGTATGATCTGCCGCCGGAAGAAGAAGCACTGATCCCGACCGTTTCCGGTTCTCTGGACGAAGCCCTGGCCTCTCTGGATGCCGACCGCGAGTTCCTGACCCGTGGTGGCGTGTTCACTGACGACTTCATCGATTCCTACCTGGAACTGAAGCAGGTTGACGTAGATCGCGTGCGCATGACCCCGCACCCGGTTGAATACGAACTGTACTACTCGGTCTAAGCCCTCAGCTTACACTGATGCGTTCAAGAGACCCGCCACCTGGCGGGTCTCTTTTTTGGTGGTCTACACAGAATCCACACGTAGACGCCATCATGAATATTTTATTTATTTCAGATGCTTATGCTTTTGCAACGCGGATTAGCGCAGCGTAATCCGCCGCAATCCGCGCGCCATATCGTCTTGCGCCACGGCACAGGCGCGGCGCACACTGTCGCTCTCTATCTGCCTAGCGAGCCCTGCCATGACTCATCCGTTGTCGGCCAGTGACGACCACTATGAACAGACCTTCCGCGGCCTGAAAGCCGCTGGCGAGCCACTGAACCGGGTGCGCATCGAAAGCTGCCAGTTTATTGATTGCGACTTCAGTGCCAG
>JAYROM010000135.1:0-16044 GCA_041911695.1 Aeromonadaceae bacterium | reverse complement strand
GCCGAGGGGTTGGGTGAGGCCATCGCGCAGTGCAGCGACCAGATCACCCTGCGTGCCCGACAGGATAAAGAGGCGATTGAGGTGCTGCTGCGTGGCGGGTGGTCGGATGCAGTGATGGCCGCGACCTGGATGAACGATGTGCAGACGTTGCGGCGGATCCAGCGGCAGCAGGTCAAGGCGGTCAATCGTTTGCTGGAGTTGGCGCCAGATGTTTGCCAGCAGATCAATCAGTTAGCGGAATGGCTGCAACAGGAGATCGATCAGGGCGGCTGTGACGCCTTGGCGTCGGCGGCAATACCTCGATTCTAATGACTCCATAGGACGGCTTTTTTGCAGTAATGGCCTGTTTTCTTCTTTTGTTCAGCTATCTTTCTGTCATAATTCGCCGCGGTCAATTCCTGACTCTAACCTGTCCATAAATATGCTGGAAATGTTCACCGGCCTGAGTCCTGTACTCGGCATCTGTCTGATCCTTTCATTGGTATTTGTCATCGCGTATGAATTTATCAATGGCTTCCATGACACGGCGAATGCGGTAGCCACGGTCATCTACACCAAGGCTATGCCGCCCCATATGGCGGTCGTCGCATCGGGGATCTTTAACTTTGCCGGCGTTATGCTCGGCGGCCTCGGCGTCGCGTACGCTATCGTGCACCTGCTTCCTGTCGACCTGTTGCTGAACGTGGCCTCTGCTCACGGTCTGGTGATGGTGTTCTCCCTGCTGGCCTCGGCCATCCTGTGGAATCTCGGAACCTGGTACCTCGGTCTGCCGGCCTCCAGTTCGCACACCCTGATCGGGGCGATCCTGGGAGTTGGGGCAGCAAACGCCTACCTTAATCATCAGCCGATTAGCAGCGGTATCAATATTCAGAAAGCCATTGATGTCATGCTGTCGCTGATTGTGTCACCTACCGTCGGTTTGCTGGTCGCTGGTGGCCTGATGTTGTTGGCCAAGCGTATTTGGGCTGACAGCAAGATCCACAAGAACCCGGAAGATCGCCAGATGGTGGATGGCAAGAAGCGCCCGCCGTTCTGGACGCGTGTTACCCTGATTGTTTCCGCGATGGGCGTGAGCTTTGTTCACGGCTCCAATGATGGGCAGAAGGGTATCGGCATGATCATGCTGGTGCTGATTGGGGTCGTACCGGGCGCGTTTGTGGTTAATCTGGATAGCAGTGCCTACCAGATTGCCCGTACCCGTGATGCGGCGATCCATATGCGTAGCTTCTACGAGCAGCATGCGGAAGACCTGTCCCAGCTGATGACGCTGGGCAAGGATGCCAACCACACCCTGCCGCAGATCTTCAAGTGCGATACCCAGGCCACGCTGGCGGCTATCGAAACCCTGGATCAGCGTCTGAACAATGTCGACAGCTATCGCCAACTGAATGTTGACGAACGTCGTCAGGTTCGTCGTCTGCTGCTGTGTATTGATGACACCGCCAAGAAGGTGAGCAAGATGCCAAGCATCAGCAGCAAGGAGCAGGATGACCTGAACAAGCTGCGCAAGGATCTGACTGCGACCACCGAATATGCGCCGACCTGGGTCATTGTCGCCGTTGCGCTGGCGCTGGGTGTTGGCACCATGATCGGCTGGAAGCGTATCGTGCTCACCGTCGGTGAGAAGATCGGCCAGAAGGGCATGACCTACGCACAGGGGATGATGGCGCAGATCACGGCAGCCGTCTCGATCGGGGTGGCCAGTATGACCGGTATGCCGGTATCGACCACCCATGTACTGTCCTCTGCGGTCGCCGGTACCATGCTGGCCACCCGCTCCGGCCTGCAGTCCGGCACAGTGAAGAACATCCTGCTGGCCTGGGTGTTGACCCTGCCTGCGACCTTCCTGCTGGCGGCCACCCTGTTTGTGACCCTGCTGAAGTTTTTCGCCTGATCCGCGAATCTGCTGGCAATGAAAAACCGGGCTGAAAAATGGCCCGGTTTTTTTATGTCCGCGCTTCAGACGATAAACCCTGTGTGGTGGTGTGACGCTACTGGTTAGTCGCCGACAATCCGTTTGCCATGCAGTGCCTGACAGCCGGTCAAGGCCTGAATGGCATCACGGTTTGCCGTGGTGATGCGCCCTGCTGCAATGATCTGTAGCGCGGGGGCCGCAGTGACCATCTGGCGCAGCACGGCGGCACCGGCTTCGGCGGTCGCTTGTCCGCCGGAGCTCAGGATGCCGGAGAGACCGGGTAGGGTCGCGAGCAGACGGACGCTGGCCAGCGGGTCGGGTGTCGCATCGATGGCTTTGTGAAAGACCACCCGTAACGGTGCCGCGGCGGCGAGCAAGGGCTGCAGTGCCGCCAGATCTGGTTGGCCTTCCGGCGTCAGCACGCCCAGGACCACACCGGCGACCCCGCAGCGCTGACAGAGGGCAATATCGGCCTGCATCTGTGCCAGTTCGGCAGCGCTATAGACAAAATTCCCGCCGCGCGGACGCACCATCACATGTACCGGTATGTGCACGGCCGCCATCACCGCTTCAATCAACGGCTGATCCGGGGTGATGCCGTCCAGATCCAGCCGGGCACACAACTCGATACGGCCGGCACCGGCGCGTTCGGCGGCCACCGCTTGCTCCAAGGTTTCCACGCAGGCTTCATAAAGGGGCATATCGGGCGCGGGGGAATGCAGGGGATTAGGGGTATTCATCAGCAGATTACTCATATCGACGGGATGCCGGCGGATACTAGCACAAGGGCGAGTCCGGCGAGCCCCTGCCGTGCGGCCAGCGACACGACAAGGGCATCAATGAGGATCAACGTGCGGGACGGGGTCGTTGCAACCGGTCCAGATAGAGGTAGACCACCGGGGTGGTATACAGGGTCAGTAACTGGCTGAGCAGCAGACCACCGACAATCGAGATGCCAAGCGGCGTGCGGAGTTCGGCACCATCACCGTGGCCGAGCGCCAGCGGAATGGCGGCAAGCAGTGCGGCGGCGGTGGTCATCATGATTGGCCGAAAACGCAGCAGGCAGGCCTGGTAGATGGCCCGCGATGCCGGGTAGTCGCGGTCGCGGCGCAGGGTAATCGCCACATCCACCATCATGATGGCGTTCTTCTTGACGATCCCGACCAGCAACAGGATGCCGATCATCGAGATGATGTTCAGCTCGCCACCGGTCATCTGCAGCGCCAGCAGGGCGCCGACCCCGGCCGAGGGCAGGGTAGAGAGGATGGTCAGCGGATGGATCAGGCTCTCATAGAGCATGCCCAGCACCAGATAGACCGCCAGCAGCGCTGTCAAAATCAGCAGCGGCTGGCTGGACATCGAATCCTGATAGACCTTGGCGCCGCCCTGGAAACTGGCGCGAATGCTTTCCGGAATCCCCAGTTCGCTGACCGCCTGGTTAATAGCGGTGGTCGCTTCGGAGAAACCGGTACCCGGCACCAGATTGAACGAGACCGTGCTGGCCGCAAACCCGGACTGGTGATTGACCGACAGTGAGGCCGGCCCAGGGGCCCAGCTGGCAATCGCCGATAACGGGATCGGCGAGCCATCGGCGGCTTGCAGATAGACGCGTTGCAGGGCAGAGGGATCCTGGCTATAGCGCGGGTCGACCTCCATCACCACATGATACTGGTTGAGGGCATTGTAGAGCGTCGAAACCTGACGCTGGCCGAAGGCATCGTAGAGGGCTGCGTCGACCTGTTGCTGGGTCAGGCCAAAGCGTTTCATCCGGTCACGATCAAACTGCAAGGTGGTCTGCAGGCCATGCACATCCTGGTCGGTATTGACATCGGCCAACATCGGCAATTTCTCCAGTGCATGCATGATGCGCGGCGTCCATTCGCGCAGTTCATTCAGGTCATCACCCTGCAGGGTGTATTGGTACATGGCGCGGCTGGAGCGACCACCGATGCGCAGATCTTGCACCGGCTGTAAAAATAGCTGCGCGCGCGGGTCATTGGAGAGTTGCTTGCGCAGGCGGGCGATGATCTCTGCTGCGGACTCATGGCGCTCAGCCAGCGGTTTCAGGCTGATAAACAGACTGGCACTGTTGGACTGGTTGCCGCCGCCTCCGCCACCACCGCCGACAAAGCCGACCACCTTGTCGACCACAGGATCTTTTCCCAGCCGACTCATCATATCGCGCAGCGCGCCTTCCATCGCCGCAAACGAGATGCTCTGATCGGCGCGCAGCGCGCCATTCAGACTGCCGGTGTCCTGTTCCGGGAAGAAGCCCTTGGCCACATTGCCATACAGCCAGACGTTACCGGCGATGGTCAGCAGCAGGAGCAGCAGCATCAGCGGCGCATGGCGTAGCCCCCAGGCCAGACTGTGCTGGTAGCCACGCAGCAGGCCGTCAAAGCCGGCCTCCAGCCCGCGACTGAGTCGCCCCGGTGCTGCGTGCACCGGACGTAACCAGCGCGCACAGAGCATCGGGGTGGTACTCAGCGACACCAGCAGCGATACCAGAATCGCCGCCGACAGGGTGACCGCAAATTCGTGGAACAGACGGCCGGTAATCCCGCCCATCAGCAGGATCGGAATAAACACCGCAATCAGCGAGAGTGTCATCGACAATACGGTAAATCCAACTTCGCGTGCCCCTTGCAGTGCCGCCTGCAGCGGCTTCAGGCCGTTCTCGATATGCCGGCTGATGTTCTCCAGCACCACCACGGTGTCATCGACCACGAACCCAGTGGCAATGGTCAAGGCCATCAGACTGAGGTTATTCAGTGAGTACCCGGCCAGATACATGATGGCAAAGGTGCCGACCAGTGACACCGGCACCGTGATGGCCGGAATGGCCACTGCACGGCCATTACGCAGAAACAGAAATACCACCATGATCACCAGACCGACCGACAGCAACAGATTGCGCTCGACCTCATGCAGCGAGGCGCGGATGGTCTTGCTACGCTCCATCACCACTTGTAGCCGCATCGCGGCCGGGATTGACGCCTGCAAGGAGGGCAGCATGGCTTGTACGCGGTCCACGGTGTCGATGATGTTGGCACCCGGTTGGCGGAACACCATGATCAGCACGGCAGGAGACTTGCCAACCAGACCGGTATTGAAGCGGTCGACCACGCTGTCGCTGACCTGGCCGACATCCTTGATGCGCACTGCCGCGCCATTGTGATAACCGAGGATCAGCGGTTGATAGTCCTGCGCCTGGTTGGCCTGATCATTGGCCTGGATCTGCCACTGACGCTGGCCATCCTCGACCACCCCTTTCGGGCGATTGGCATTGGTGGCGGTGATCGCCGAACGCACTGTCTCCAGGCTGAGGCCATAGCGGCTGAGCTGATCCGGGTTGAGTTCGACCCGTACCGCCGGCTGCGAGCCGCCGCCGACGTTGACATCACCGACCCCCTCCACCTGTAGCAACTTCTGGCCGAGGATGGTGTCGGCCGCATCATACATCTGGCCGCGGGTCAGTGTGTCCGAGGTCAGCGCCAGGATCATGATCGGCGCATCGGCGGGGTTGACCTTGCGATACGAGGGGTTGGAGGGCATGCCGCTCGGTAACAGGGCGCGCGCGGCGTTGATGCCGGCCTGCACATCGTTGGCCGCGCCATTGATATCGCGGTTCAGATCAAACTGCATGATCACCCGGGTAGTGCCTTGGGCACTCATTGAGGTGATCTCATTGACTCCAGCGATGCGCCCGAGGGTGCGCTCCAACGGCGTGGCCACGGTGGCGGCCATCACCTCCGGGCTGGCGCCCGGCGACTTGGCCGTCACGGCGATGGTTGGAAAATCAACCTGCGGCAGAGGGGAGACCGGCAGCAGGCGAAACGCCAGCAGTCCGGCGAGCAGAATGCCGAGGGTCAGCAAACTGGTGGCCACCGGTCGCCGGATAAACAGACTGGCCGGATTCATGCGTCGGCCTCCTGGCTGGCAGCATCGGCGGCAGCTTGTTCACCACGCCAGCGCCGCGCCAGCCGGTCAAAGGCCAGAAAGATCACCGGGGTGGTGAACAGGGTCAACACCTGGCTGAGCAGCAGGCCGCCGGTCATCGCGATTCCGAGTGGTTGTCGCAGTTCGGCGCCCATGCCTGAGGAGAGCATCAACGGCAGGGCACTGAGCAGGGCGCCCATGGTGGTCATCAGGATCGGTCGAAAACGCATCAAGCAGGCTTGGTAAATGGCTTCGCGCGGCGGCAATCCCTGCACGCGTTCAGCCTCGAGTGCAAAGTCGATCATCATGATCGCGTTTTTCTTGACGATCCCGATCAGCAGGATGATGCCAATGATGGCAATGATATCCAGCTCGCCGCCACTCAGGCGCAACGCCAGCAGTGCGCCAATCCCGGCCGAGGGCAGGGTGGAGAGAATGGTCACCGGATGGATATAGCTCTCATACAACACGCCGAGCACGATATACATGGTGACAATCGCTGCCAGCACCAGCCACAGGGTATTGCCGAGCGAGGCCTGGAACGCCAGCGCCGCTCCCTGGAACCGGGTGTCGATACTGGCCGGCATGCTGATCTCCTGCTCTGCGGCGCGGATCGCCTCCACCGCATTCCCCAGCGCAGCGCCGGGGGCCAGATTGAACGAGATGGTCGCGGTCGGGAACTGGCCGAGGTGGTTGATCGCCAGTGCCGTCGGGTGCTCTTCCAAGGTTGCCACCGTCTCCAGCGGCACCGGGGTACCGCTGCTGGTCTGCACATGGATGCGACGGAGCTGATCCAGCCCGCTGGCTTGGCCCGGATCAGCCTCGAGGACCACACGATACTGGTTAGTCTGGCTGAAGATGGTCGAGATCAGGCGCTGGCCGAAGGCGTCATACAGGGCATTGTCGATGGCCGAGGTGGTCACCCCTAGCCGTGCTGCCGTGTCGCGGTTGATGCGCACATAGGCCTGCAGCCCATGCGTCTGCAGATCGCTGGCCACGTCAGCCAGTTCGGGCAGCGTGTCCAGCTTGTGCAGCAGGGTGGTGGTCCACTGTTCCAGCTCGTCCGCATCCGGGGTCTGCAGAGTAAATTGGTATTGGGTGCGGCTGGGGCGGGCGTCGATGGTCAGATCCTGCACTGGTTGCAGGTAGAGGCTGACATCGGGCAGATCGGCCACCCGGTCTTGCAGACGGGCGAGCACGGTACGGATGTCGTCACGTTGCTCTTTCGGCTTGAGATTGATCAGCAGACGACCGGTATTGATCGCCGGGTTGGTACCATCCACGCCCACAAACGACGACAGATTGTCCACCGCCGGATCAGCCAGCAGGCGGGCGGCCAGTCGGGTTTGCTGGTGGCCCATGGCGGCAAACGAGGTGGTCTGCGGTCCTTCGCTGATCGCCTGGATGGCGCCGGTATCCTGTAACGGGAAAAAGCCCTTGGGGATCTCGATATACAGCACCACGGTCAGCACCAGGGTGCCGAGCGCGACCAGCAGGGTCAGCGGTTGATGGCGCAACACGATGGTCAGCGCCCGACCATAACTGGCAACCAAGCGGTCAAACAGCGCGCCGGTGGCCCGACTGAACCGGCTCTCCTCACTGGGCGGGATATGGCGCAGCAGGCGGGCGCACATCATCGGCGTTAGGGTCAACGAGACAAACGCCGAGATCAAAATCGAGACCGCCAGGGTGATCGCGAATTCGCGGAATAACCGACCGACCACATCGCCCATAAACAGCAGCGGGATCAGCACCGCGATCAGCGAGAAGGTCAGCGAGATAATGGTAAAGCCGATCTGGCTCGAGCCTTTGAGTGCCGCCTGTAACGGCTTTTCGCCCTCTTCGATATAGCGGCTGATGTTCTCGATCATGACGATGGCATCATCGACCACAAAGCCGGTGGCGATGGTGAGTGCCATCAACGTCAGGTTATTAATCGAGAAGCCGGTGAGATACATGATGCCGAAGGTGCCGACCAGTGACAGCGGCACCGCTACCGCCGGGATCACGGTGGCAGACAGGTTGCGTAGGAACAAGAAGATCACCATTACCACCAGGCCGATAGCCAGCACCAGCTCAAAGCCGATATCGGCCACCGAGGCACGAATGGTTACGGTGCGGTCACCGAGGACCTGGATCTGCAAGGCACCGGGCAGGGAAGATTCGAGCTTGGGTAACAGCGCCTTGATCCGGTCGGCGACCTGGATCACGTTGGCCCCGGGCTGGCGCTGGATATTCACCACCACCGCCGGTGTCTTGCCCGACCAGGCGGCGAGGCGGACATTTTCCGCGCTATCGACCACGGAGGCCACATCGCCCAGTCGCACCGCGGCGCCGTTCTTGTAGGCCAGGATCAGTGCGCGGAATTCGGCGGCCGAGGTGAGCTGATCGTTGCCATCCAGCGTCGAGACCTGGGTCGGGCCATTCAGGCTGCCCTTGGCCAGATGGACGTTGGCGGTGGTGATCAGGGTGCGCACATCTTCCAGCGTGATGCCGCGTGCGGCCAGCGCATGCGGGTCGACCTGGATGCGCACCGCCGGACGCTGTCCGCCGCCGATGCTGACCATCCCCACACCCGGAATCTGCGACAGTTTCTGTGCCAGCCGGGCATCGACCAGATCGACCACCTTGGTCAGCGGCAGGGTCTCCGAGGTGATGGCCAGGGTCATGATCGGCGTATCGGCCGGATTGACCTTGTTGTAGATCGGCGGGCTCGGCAGATCGCTCGGCAGCAGGTTACTGGCGGCATTGATCGCGGCCTGCACCTCCTGCTCGGCGACATCCAGGCTGATCTCCAGCCCGAATTGCAGGGTGATCACCGAGGCGCCCCCGGCACTGGTCGAGTACATCTGGCTCAGGCCTGCCATCTGGCCGAACTGGCGCTCTAGCGGTGCAGTTACCGAGGAGGTGATGACATCAGGACTGGCCCCCGGGTAGAGGGTGGTCACCTGAATCGTCGGATAGTCGACCTCCGGCAGGGCGGAGACCGGCAACAGACGCCAGGCGAGCAGGCCGGAGAGCAGGATGGCCAGCATCAGCAGGCTGGTGGCGACCGGGCGCAGGATAAATAGACGTGACGGGTTCATGGGCGCCTCTTACTCGCTCTGCACCGCAGCAGAGGTAGAAGCTGTCGCACCAGCTGGTTGATGGCGATGTGACCCCTTTCCGGTATGCAGATCGGCCGTCTGATCAACGGCTGCACCGGGCAATTGGCCAATACGGATGGCACTGCCATTACGCAACTTGTCGACCCCCTGGGTCACCACCTGTTCGCCCGGTTCCAGCCCTGCTTCGATAATCGTCTTGCCATTGGCCGCCGGGCCAATCTTGACCGGGGTCATGCGCACCGTGTTGTCCGCCTGCACCGCATAGACATAGTGGCCGGGTTGGCCGAGCTGGATGGCCTCGGTCGGAATGACCAGGGCGTCGTGACGCTGACCCAGCGCCAGATGCACATTAACGAACTGGTTGGGGAACAGTTGTGCAGTCCGGTTATCAAATTCGGCCTTCAGGTTGACCGTGCCGGTGGTGCTGTTGATCTGGTTATCGATGGCCAGCAATTTGCCTTGGGCGAGGAGATGCCGGTCATCACGATCGCGCGCTTCGACGGCCAATGCCGCTTGATTACTCCCAGCCGGTGACGGCAGCGCCGCGAGCACATTGCCCAGGCTGCTTTCCGGGATGGCGAATACCACGTGGATCGGCGAGGTCTGGGTGATTACCACCAGACCTGTGGTATCGGTGCTCTTCACCAGATTGCCAACATCTACCTGACGTAAACCGACAGTGCCACTGATCGGGGCGGTGATGCGGCTGTATTCGAGTTGCAACCGGGCGCTGTCCAGTTGGCCCTGATCCAGTCGCACTGTGCCTTGATATTGTTCGACCAGCGCCTGCTGACTTTCGACCTGTTGGCGAGAGACGGCGGGGAGCAGTTTCTGGTAACGGTCGAGATCGCGCTGGGCGTTACGCAACAAGGCCTGATCGCGCTGCAGTTGCCCCTCCTGCTGCGCCACCGTGGCCATAAATGGGCGCGGATCGAGCTCTGCCAGCACCTGGCCGGCCTTGACCTGTTCCCCTTCGCGGAAATTGATTTTCACCAGCAGACCATCCACCCGGCTATGCACGGTGGCGGTATTGGCTGCCGTCACCGTACCCAGCGCGGTCAGCGACAGCGGTACATCCTGGCGCGTCGCCTGGCCAACTCCGACTGTGATCGCGTTGTGGTTGCGTGCCTTGTTATCCGGGGTGGCGGAGAGACCCAGCATATGCCAACCAAGCAGACCGGCCACAACCACGCCGCACAGGCCGGTCAGAAGATAATGGCGGGAGAGGGCGCGCTTGGGGGTGGGCGTGGAGGACTGGACGGCGGTCATGGGCAAACCCTGCGAGAATGAAAGAGAAAATAGGAAACAGGCGATATCGAGCGCAAATTTACGCCGTCACAACAAAGGCCGGCAAATGAATTTTAGGTGTCTTACTCGCTGATTTTGTGACGGATTTTGTCAGCCTACGGGATGTTTTGTGTGAGCGGCGCCGCCGTCCCGCAGACTGCGCAGGCGTCGCCAAACAGCGATATGTATCAGGATAGCAGTCGAACGGCAGCCGTCATGGCATAAAACACCGCATCTAACCGCTGTTCCCCCTATCTTGTGCGGTAGCTTGATAGCAAAGAGGCTGGCAGCAATGCCGGAAAACCAGGCGCTGCGTTGGAGAACGTTTGCGGCATTTCGTGCACTAACGGGCCACTCGGACAAACTTTGTCACAAATTAGCGGTGTGACCGGCTGCAGGGTGTGGCGTCATTCAGCACCAGTTGGCTGGTGAAGCGACGTGGCTGGCCGGAGAGCGGATCAACAAAGCCAATCTGGCGGGCGAGGAGTTGCAGCGGGCGCTGATAGTCCCCGGCCAGGCGATCATCGACCGTCGGGTAGAGGGCATCATTGACAATCGGCGCCCCCAGGGCGGCCAGATGCAAACGTAGCTGGTGCTTCTTGCCGGTCAGCGGATAGAGGGCGTAGCGCCAGATTGGACCTTGCGCGTCGAGCACCTCGATGCGGGTCTCGGCATTGCACTCTCCGGTGGTCTCGCGCGAGCGGAAGAACTGCTCATCGCGCACGATGCGCGAGCGGCGCCACAGCGGGAAGGTTTGAGTGGGCAGGGCTGGCGCCAGCGCTTCATACACCTTGTCGATCTGTTGATCCCGGAACAGGTTCTGGTACGCCCCGCGGCTGGCGGGTTGGCGCGAAAACAGCACCAACCCGGAGGTATGCCGATCCAGCCGATGTAACGGCTGCAGGGTGGTGCAATCCAGCTGTCGTCCTAATCGCGCCAACAAGGTCTGCTCAACAAATCGTCCACTCGGGATCACCGGCAAGAACGGTGGCTTATCGACCACCAGCAGGTGTTCATCCTGGTACAGGATCTGTTCGCGAAACGGGATCTCGGCCTCATCGGCCACTTCGCGGTAGTAGTGCAGACGCAGCCCAACCTGATAGGGGTGGTCAGCCGATAACGGACGCTGGTCCGCATCCAGCACCAGGCCGCGCGCGCAGCGTTCAGCCCACGTGGCGGCACTGATGGCCGGGAAGCGTGCCACCAACCCCTCCAACAGGGTCAACCAGGGGCCGGCCGGCAACACTAAGGTGCTGGGGCGTAGCCCGCGGGTAGCTTGAACGGTGAGCGGCGAACTCAAGGCAGCAGATGCACTTTGCTGGCCTTGCCATTGCGTTCCGATTCGCTGGCACCGAGCGGATTAGGGGCCTGGAACTCGTGCAGACGCACCTTCTGCCCCTGCTCGATCACCAGTCCTTCGTGATAGTTCTCGATGGTGGTGCGATGGAAGTAGTAGTCGCCGGCCGGGGTCTTGATAAAGCCGTATTTGGGGATCGGGAACCAACGGGTCACCACGCCATCCAGCACGCGCTCGCCATTGCGCTCGATCAGTTCGGCGTAGTAGACCGGCGGGGTGCGGTTATCGGCACTGACGCTGAACAGATCTTTGAACGACTGCAGCAGCGACAGTAGTTTGGCATGGCCATAGGTACGCGGGTCGAACGCTGGATTGATCTTCTTCAGCATGTTGCCGAAGGCGCCGAGGTGGACCTTCTCTTCGTTCACATCGCGGAACGCCTTGATCAGCAGCTGCTCGAGCGCCATCTCCTTGCCGGACTCCTGCGGCAGGGGCTCGCTCTTGGTGGCGGTGATGTTGTCGATATAGATGAAGTTGTTGCAGGCATCGACAAACTTGCGCGACGCCATCCGCGTGCCGATGCCGAGGATATACAGGCCACGCTCGCGGATACGGCGGGCAATGCTGCCGTAGATATGGTCGTTGGCGATGATACAGATCCCGGTGATGCGCGGGTTGGAGTACACCACCTCGAGGATATCCATGATGATCGCCTTGTCGGTCTCGTCAGTATCGTAATGAAACTGCTGATATGGGCGGATGCCGAACTTGTCGAGGGTATCTGGCCAGTTTTTGTAGGCCGGATTGGACCAGTCAGCATAGGCGCGCTTACCGGAGAGGATCCCGTATTTGATGATTTCATTGAACAGCGGATCAATCAGGTTGTAGCTGATGTTTTCGGCGTCAATGAACACGTAAAACTGCATGTCATGGCTCATGCTAAGACTTTCCTGCACTGGCAAGGTTTACCAGCGGCCACCCGTTCACTGTCGCGGTGATAAAGGCACGGGGCGCTGGCAAAAAACAAAAGAATAAATGTAAACAAAGGCGATGCAGATTACCCGATCTGGCCGGTGGGTGCCAATCTTGGCGCACCCTGAAAGGCGCTGATCGGCGGGAATCTCGCACTGGTTCAGCTTAATGTCAGCTGTGGTTGGCCGGGCAGGGGCGGGTACGGGCAAAACGCAGCAGGAAGCTGCCGTTCACCAGCATAAAACTACCCTCGATAAAGGCGCCGCCAATCGAGCCGATCACCAGGTTATGGATCACCCAGCAGCAGGAGCTGGAGAGCATCAGCAGGCGCATCTGGGTACCGTTCTCGCGGAACACCGCTATGGTGCCGAGGGTGGTACCGAGAATCGCCAGCCACTGGATAGGGGCGGTGATTTGAGCGATACCGACTATCCACACCAGGAGCAGGAACAGGCACATGATCCAGGTGCGGCGTTTACGCAATGCGACGATATTGCGCAGACAGCAGATCCAGGTCGAGGTGGCGGCCGGCACCGAGCCAAGCAGGAAGTAGTGGCTGCCAATCAGCAGCGAGTAAAACATCATAAAGCGGCGCAGGCGCTGCGGATCGCGTTGGGTGAAAGCCAGCATCCCGATACCCGCTGCACAGAAACCGACTGATTGGGCAAATGGATGGGCGGCAAACAACGAAGCCAGGTGCGATAACAACATGGGGGACTCCCCGCATACAGCAATGGCCGATTGTCGGTTGCTTAACTGGCTGAACGCAATGGACATTCGTGCTGACTCTCAGTGATTTTCTGTCATGTGCGGTTTCTGGCGGCAAGAGACGAGAGGCGAGAAGCAAGAGGCGAGAAGCGAGAGACGAGAGGCGAGAAGCGAGAGACGAGATGCGAGAGGTTGGAGGTGAGAAGCGAGAGGCGAGAGGTGAGAGGCGAGAGGCGGGATGTCCGGTACGTCGCCTGTTAACTCAACAATGGTTTGTCATTGGTGCGAAACAATAGCAGAGCAAGCGCTTCACGAAAGGCTGTTTTGCCACTTTGTCGCACCGTCAATATTGGCGAGGCTGTGCCGCGAAATCCCTATCAGCTGGAGATATTTGCGTTATGGCTTTGCATTCCACAATGAAGTACACCGCATTGGCGGTTGCTCTGGGGGGCGGGTTACTGGGTCAGGTGGCCCTGGCGTCGGCCCAGCGTCCGCAACTGACCGCCGATCAGGCTGCGGAGGCCACACTGGCCGCCCATTTTGCCCATACCGGCACTGCTGACGCGTTGCGTGCGGATAGCTGGGACCCGCGAGCCCGTGGCATCGGTGATGTTGCCGCGCTCAAACCTGCGCTGGTGGTTGCCGCCGACGGCTCCGGCCAGTACACCGCTATCCAGCCGGCGATTGACGCGGCGATGCAGCAAGGCGCGGGGCAGCGGGTGAACATTCTGGTTAAACCCGGCGTGTACCGTGGTCAGGTCTGCGTCAAGGGCAAGACCGCGATTACCCTGTATGCCCTTGATACGGACGCCAGCAAGGTGGTGCTGATCGATAACAAATCCAATGGCACGCCTAAACCAGAGGCGCTAAGCCTGAATGACTGCGAAAGTCGCAGCGGCAAGGACACCTATGGCACCAGCGGTAGCTCGACATTTATGGCGTTTGCCGATGATTTCCAGGCCAAGAACCTGACCTTTGCCAATGACTTTGATGAGTCGTCGGCCAGCAAGGGGTTGCAGGCGGTGGCGCTGACCACCACCGGCGACCGTCAGATCTATGAGAATGTGCGTATTCTGGGCAACCAGGACTCGCTGCAGGTCAAGTCCCGTTCCGCCGGCGTGCTGGCGCGCAGCTATTTCCGTGACAGCTATGTGGAAGGCGATGTCGATTTTGTCTTCGGACGTGGCGTGGCGGCGTTCGAGCAGGTTGAGTTCAAGTCACTGGCGCGCAAAGGGCTCAGCGAGGGCTATGTGTTCGCGCCGAGCCATCCGCAAAACTATCCGGTCGGTTTCCTGGTGCTGAACAGCCGTTTTACTGCCGCTGACCAACTCAAGGCCCACAGCACGGCGCTCGGCCGCGCCTGGGATGACTCCTCCGGGACTTACACCACATCAGATGGTCAAGCACATCTGCCGAATGGCAAATTGGTGGTGCGTGATTCGGTGATTGGCGCACATATCGATAATCAGCAACCGTGGGCCGCCGCGGCCACCACTAAACGCCCGTTCAGTGCCAGCGTTAGCCACACAGTGGAATATTCCAAATCTGAGACAACATTTCCGCCGAATAGACTGTTTGAGTATGCAAATAACGTGATGACTCGCTAATTAAGGCGTTAATTTAGGAATTTGACCTTGATGGCAGGCAGTCGTCAGCCGGATTGCCTGCCAAAAAAGAATGTTAAGGCGACCACAAATTATCAAAACGTCATTTCATATGAATCGTGCAACTGGCTATCCTGCCGTTCAATAATGACGGATTCAAACGAAAATTACCGCCGTCTGATATGAACCGCAGGAGCACAACATCATGTCTGACACCGTGACATTTCTATTAGAACAGAGCAACGGTACCCGAACTCGCGTCCCAGAAATGAAAACGCTTTCTCGTTCCATGCCCGTCGCTACACCGGCTGCACTGGAGCTGGTGTCATTGCGCGAGCTGTCACGCAAGACCCAAAGCGAAGTCGCTGACGTATTGGGCATCACCCAGCCAACGGTGGCCGGGATGGAAAAACGCGGCCACAACTTGAAACTCTCTTCTCTCAAACGCTATGTCGCCGCCACTGGCGCCACTCTGCATCTGGCCGTCGAGTTGCCGGATGGTTCGCGTTACCAGCTGGAGATCTAGTGGCCAAGTGGCGACGGCTTTACATGGCGCTGACTGACAGCAAGGGGATCCGCGGGGCGATGGCACTGAGTGCTATGCGATGCAGGATCTCGCTGACCGTGGTACAGGCGTCTTGCAAAATCGCGATCTCATAGCTGTCAGCCTGTCTAGACAGTGCGGTATGGGTGACACAGTTCTGCGTCATCATGCCGCACAGCAGCAAGCCATCACAGCCCAACTGCTGCAGGGTGGTCTGCAGGCTGGTGTGTAAAAAGCTGTCGGCAAACTGTTTAATGACTATCGGTGCCTCTGGCGCCAGTGCCCGAATGGCCGGGTGGATCTCAACCCCCTCGGTGCCAGCATTGAAAAATGGGGCGATCCCTTTGGCCGCATCGGCGACATGCTGTACCAGGATCACCGGCATACCACGGGCTTGAGCCTGACGTATCGCTATCTCCACCTGTGCTCGCGTTTCATCCGCATGCCAGAGCGGAAATTGGCCATCAGCAAAGTAGTCATTCTGTAGGTCGATCACGACCAATGCGGGGTGTTTGCATTGCATATTGTGGGCTCCGGGTTATCAGGACACCGACAGCATAGCGCGCATGCGTCGACGCCGTGAGTGGCCCGATTGCCAGAAAGCGCTATGATTGGGCCAAGTGACGACCGGAGCATCAAGATGGCATTACAGATAGCCGTAGTGGCTTTTG
>JAYROM010000134.1:0-24301 GCA_041911695.1 Aeromonadaceae bacterium | reverse complement strand
TCGCTTCTCGCTTCTCGCTTCTCGCTTCTCGCTTCTCGCTTCTCGCTTCTCGCTTCTCGCTTCTCGCTTCTCGCTTCTCGCTTCTCGCTTCTCGCTTCTCGCTTCTCGCTTCTGCCATCCCTTTAGATACATTTTACCGGTTTGGGCAACCCGGCAATCTTGGTCGCCTGTTTGGCTGGCCCCTTCGGAAACAGTTTATACAGATACGGGCTGCTGCCCTTTTCTGGACCATACTTCTGCGCCATGGCCTTGACCAGGATGCGGATAGCCGGTGAGGTATTGAACTCCAGATAGAAAGCGCGCACAAAGTGCACCACTTCCCAGTGGGCTTCGCTCAGCGTGATAGCCTCTTGTTCCGCTATCACTGTTGCCAGCGCCTCACTCCATTGCCCACTGTCTTTCAGATAGCCCTGTGCGTCGGTGGTGTACTCTTGTCCGTTCAATACCAGCATGGTGGTCTCCTGCGCAATACCGCGCGCGATTATAGGTGGCTCACTGCCGGGTCGCCAGCTGCAGAGGCTGCAACAGCCAGCTCAAACGCAGCAGTTCATTGGCCTGGCTGGCAATAAAGACCAGCTCTTGCTGGATCAACCACTGCTCGGCGCTGGCCTCAATCTCAACACAAGCCTCGGGCAGGCTCATCGGGGTATCGTCGACACTGCCTTGTCCGGCCATGATCTGGGCGGCACTGTGCAGCACACGACCAATTTCGTCGGCGAGTTGCCGCTGTTCGGCGGTAAGTTGTGGGCGCAGGCGATCTCGGTGTGCCCCCAGGGTAGAGATAAACGAGAGCAGGGTATGGCTACGTTGCGTCAGAGCGACACACAGATTCAGGAAGCGCTGTTTGTGTTTGGGCTCAGCCAGCATGTTTTGCCAGGCCTCTGCCAACGCGCTATCGCTGACATGGGCCTGACGCCGGGCGATGCGATAGTGCAGATCCTGTTCGGGCTCGCTCCCTTGCTGTAATGCCTGCTGCATATAGGTACGACAGGCCTCCAGTGTCTGGGTGATGAGCCCCGGCAAGCGGCGATATTGCCATTCCGGCCACAGCACCATCACCGCGAAAAAGGCGATAGCCGAGCCCAGAATGGTGTCAAACAAGCGAGGCATTAACAGTAGTTCACTGTCGGCGCCCAGCAGGGTGAAGGCGGTCAGCGCATACAGGGTAATAAAGGTGACTGCCGCGCTGTAGTTATTGCGTAGCTGGCTAAAGAACAGCACTGCCGCAACCACCATACCGCCCAGTAACACGGGAATGGGTAGATGGAATAGGGCTATTGGGGTAGCCAGTACCAGCCCGAGCAGGGTGCCGCCGATGCGCTCCCAGACGCGGCGGCGCGTAGCGGAATAGCTGGCCTGGCAGACGAACAGGCAGGTCAGCAGTACCCAGAAGCCCTGGCGGATGTCAAATAACTCCAGCAGACCATAGCTTAAGGTCAACGCAGTGGCCATGCGCAGACCGTGACGTAATAGGGGAGTACGCTGCTGCCAGTGATGGCGGACATGACGCAACGAGGCGGGCGGGTTTTGTACCAGTTGGCGGTTACTGACCTCTTCCACTGGCGCGGTGTAGTGACTGGTCAGCGCGACAGAGGCCTGTAGACTGTTGAGCATCGCCTGCAGGTTTTGCTGCAGGAAGGCCAGGGCGCTGGCCAATTCGGCCGGCAAATTCTGCTGTTGGCGGATCAGCGTCTGTTGGTCAGCCAGCGCTCGCAAGATCCACACCAGACCGTCCGCCGGCTGATAGGGTCGATACCACAGCACAGCATTGCCCAGTTGGCGGATGCTCAGGCTCAATTGGGCGAGGGTAGTGCGAAACCCATCCAGAATGGCATGTTGCTGCAGATCTTCTTGCAACCGGTCATATAGCCAGTGGCTGGCCACCATCTTTTCATGGATCTCCTGGCCGAGCAGATAGATCTGCAGCAGGCGCTCTAGGTGCGGATCCCATCCGGCCGTCAGTCGACCACTTAACATCTCCCGGCTCACCTGCATGCTGCGCACGCTGCGTACATTTAACTGGGCGAGTTGGTGACGGATGGTCGCTACCTGTCCAGGCGAGACCGGGAACAGGCGTGACTTCTCGGCACAGTAGTCACCCAATGCAAAGAACATCTGTGCCAGTTGCTCATGCACCGCCTTGTGCGGCAGCAGTTTCAGCCAAATCAGTGAGATCAGGCCATACCAGAGTGCCCCCAGGCACAGCCAGAGCGGTTGGTGCCACAGATTGGTGGCATGGGCCACGCCCAGCATCGAATAGATGGCAACCAGCAATGAGCCAAAACTGATGGTGGCGTAGCGTGGGCCCAGAGCGCCGAGCATGATAAAGCCAAACGTGGAGATAAACAGCCCGACAGCGAACAACCAGGGGAAGGGATAGAGCCCTTGCACCGAGAGGGTGGCGATCACAAAGCAGATCATGGTGACGGCCAGATTTTTAACCCGCCCGGGCACACTGTCATCCGGTTCGCCGATCGCGCCCGCGACGATGCCTAGCGACATCAGCACGGTTTCATCCGCTGTCCCGGTCGACAGCGCCGGGATGAGCGCCCCGAGCATAGCAATAAAGACTTTGAGGGCAAAAAAGACATGGCTGTCACTAAACAGGCGACGCAGGGATGATGCCAGCGGAAATAAACCTTGCATAAGGCCTCGGCACGCGAAGATGTGCAAAAACCCTATGATAACTAAAAGATTCGACAGGCAAAACCATGCGTTGCATCACAGGGCGTCGAAAGACTGAGCAATCAGTTCGGCAGGTGGATTTAGCCCCTTTACAAGATGCATCGCCCTGACGTAAGATGCGCCCGCATTGGAGGGGTGGCAGAGCGGCTTAATGCAACGGTCTTGAAAACCGTCGATGGGCGACCATCCGTGGGTTCAAATCCCACCCCCTCCGCCAGATGTATAAAGGGCTAGATGATGAAAATCATCTGGCCCTTTTGCATTGTGTTTTTTCGCTGCAATGAGATCACGAGACTGAATGGCAGCCTCGTGGATCGAATTAAAGGGGGTTGTCCGCGACTTACGACACCAAGCTCAGCGACAGGGGCTTTTTCACCGGGATGATCTGCCCGGTGATGGAGGAGAGCATGACCGACAGCGCCACGTCGGCGACCTCTTCTGCGGAGAGCAATGATTCTGCCGGTTCAATGCCGAAATTAGCGGTACGCATCGGCGTGGCCGTTCTTTCCGGGTTGATGCAGTTCACCTTGATACCCTTGGGATTCCACTCTTCGGATAAGGCTTGGGTTAAATTCACAACGGCTGCCTTGGACGATGAGTAAAGCGCATACCCAGCGCGACCTCGGGTATAGGAGCTGGAGGTAAAGTTCAATAGCATGCCATGGCTGACTTCCAGGTATTGATAACTCTCTTTGGCAATGTTGATAGCGCCGAGATAGTTCACATTGCAACTCAGGGCAATATCCTCATCCGAGGCGAAAGAGAGTGGTTTTTTAATCAGCACACCGGCGGAGTTAACAATAAAATCAATCTTGCCTTCTATCTGCTGAACGTGCGCGAGGGCGTGAGCAATTTGCTCGCAATCAGTAATATCGCAACCGTTGGAGCGACCATAACAATAAATATTTCCGCCCAGCATGCGAACCTTTCCCGCCAAGGCGCAGCCGATACCACTGGTGCCGCCAAAAATGACCACCACCAGATTAGACATGTCACGTTCTAGGTCTATCTTGTCGACATGCGCATGAATTCCGTCACGGATGATGTTGTCCGCCAGGTAAATATCCTGTTGGTGGGTGATCTTGAAGTTAGACTCTTCCCCTTCCACGATATAGACCGGCTCATGGGGAAATGCCCGCATAAAGATGCCGCAATCATCGCTGGCTACTTTGACCTCTGCATGAATGAATTCGTTATAGGCCGCAACAATCGCACTCTTTTTGAAAGCCTGCGGGGTTTGTCCTCGACGCAAAAAACGGCGATCAGGAATAGCCATCACATTGTTATTTTTAACTTTAATGATGGTATCGATGGCGCCGACCGCGACATCTACGGCTTTATGGTCGTTCAGCGCCTCGACGCAATCCGCAATAATGCGTTGTGACACAAATGGGCGGACCGCATCATGAAAAATAACATTGCACTCATCGTCGGTGATGGCATGCAGAGCGGACCAGGAGGACTCATACCGCTCTTTGCCACCGGAGATCACTTTGGTGACCTTGGACAGATTGTTGACCATCACCAACTCGCTGACCAGATCAATATAGTCATCACAGGTGACAATGATGATCTCATCAATATCCGGTGCGGATTGAAACACCTCTATGGTGTATTGGATAACCGGTTTCCCCGCCAGTTTGACAAACTGCTTGGGTACCTTGGATCCGAACCGACTACCTGTGCCTGAGGCCAAAATTACGGCAATGTTTCTCATGATATGTTCCATTCCACTGCTTGTAGTCGTCTGATGATTTACACCAACTCAATTTTGTAGGCGTTGCTTTCGCGCTTTTTCCATGCAGCCAGAATTTTCTGGGTAATTTCTTCATTGGCGCGCTGGTTGTTGCTGCTGAACATGATGTTCTTGAGTGTTTTTCTTTCCGTCGACTTGTGGTCGTTTTCCAGTGCGGTATCAAAGACGGTTGGCAGGTTTTCAATATTGAACATGTAACTGAAACTGTCTCCGCCGGGTACGAGTGAATATCCAAAGCGTGCATTGTCTTTGGCTTCCACGCTGATCACGGGTTTATCAACCAACAAGTAATCGAAAACGATCGAGGAGTAGTCGGTGACCAAGGCGTCAAATTGTTTAAGATGTGGGTAAATATCGAGCCCGGAAGGAATGTTGAACAAATTGCCGATCTGGCTCTCCACTTCGCCTTTGGGTTGTACAAACGGGTGACGTTTGACGAACACATTGATGTTGCGCTGTTTGCAGTAGACCAGAATCGCCGCCAGCATATCCTTGTTGTTCAGTCCGGCATTTTTTTCATGTGTCGGCGCGAGCAGGATCTTCTTGTTCGGGCTGTGATAGAGCCCTTGTTCGACCGTTGGGTGCAACGCGGAACCGATCATTTCGTGCGGCGTCGCTTCACGTAGCAGTACTTCATTGCGTGGGTAGCCGGCCCGCAACAGGCGGCGCGCACCAAAAAACTCATGCCAACCGACATCGACGATTTTGGATGGGCTCAAGTAATAATCGGAACTGCTGACCATCGCCAGTGACTTGCTCTGGACGATGTTGGCCACATCCATATGCGCAGTCAGGGCCAGATCCAACCGTTTGAGACCAACCCCATGCCACAGCTGTAGCGACATGGCGCCTTTGAGGCAGGCCAACGGGGTCAGGTTGCCACGAGTGACCTCCAGAGGGTTGATGCAGAACACGGCAATCGCTGCTTCAAGAAACAGGGAGTGGGTTGCCTTTTCATCCTCGGTCATCAGAAAGCAGGGCAGGTCATGCTGGCGTAACTGCTGAATCAATGGCGCACAGGTACTGCACCAGATCACCTGGAATGCTTTGCAGTGAGCCTGCATATAGAGATAGAGGTACTTGCTGTTGTCGGAGAAGGTGTCTCGTCCAAAGAACAGAATGATGTTCTGCTTCTTTTTGCGTTGCGAGATGTGCTCAAGATCTTTACATAGTTCCAGCTGAATCGCGTCCAAACCTCAATCCTCTATGATGTGTCGTCAATAACCCAGAACAGGTGGTCCGGACTGCTTATTGCACGTAAGGCAGGGGCTGCCTTGAATACACCTTCGAGGGATAAAGCGACTGGCATGCTCAAAAAGTTGAGCGATCATTGGAAGAAATCGGGAATGAGGCGCGTGAACAGGCGCGCCAGTGATGTCGCTGGCGCGCGCAGCGCGAGGGTTACTCGGTCTTGTCGATACCGAAGTACTTTAGCATCATCTTTTCATACAACGGCTCGGTGTCTCCGACCTGCATCTTGTGCAGGAAGTATTTTTCAAACGCTACCTTGGCCAGATGGACCCATTTGCCTTTCTTGAACCAGGCGACATTGCGCGGCGGGATCTGGGGCATTGCGACAAAGGCAGCCCCGGTGTCGCCCATATCCGCCAGACAGATGGCATTCCATACCGCTTTGGTGGTGGCGGGTTGGCCATTGATCTCATCGCGGATGTTGTGCGACAGGGTGCGCACCATGGCCTCAATCATATAGCCGGTCTTGGGTACGCCGGTCGGTACCGGTGTCTTTTGCAGTGGTGCAATGGCTATGCAGACCCCGGCGGCAAAGATATTCGGAAAGGTGGGGTTACGTTGTTGCTCATTGACGATGACAAAGCCGCGTGGATTGACCAGCCCGTCAATACCGCGCAACGGGGGAATACCGAGGAAGGCGGGCAGCATCATGGCGTGTTGGTAGGGCAGAGTGTGGGTTTTCTTGATATTCCCGTCGTCGTCGAGCTCTTCGATCACCATCTTACCCTCTTGGGTCGAGACAGTGCGGGCATTGCAGATCCAGCTGATATCCCGCATGCGTAGCTCGCTTTCGAGCATCCCCTTGGAGTCGCCGACGCCACTCAATCCAAGATGCCCGATATAGGGCTCGCTGGTGACAAAGGTCATGGGGATATGCTTGCGGGCTTTTTTGTCGCGCAGGTGTCGATCCAGAATAAAGGCATATTCATAGGCGGGGCCAAAACAAGAGGCACCAGGCATGGCGCCGACTATCACCGGGCCCGGATGCTCGATCAGCTGGTTGACGTTGTCGCGGCACTGCTCAGCATGGCCCAGCGTGCAGACACTACTGCTGCCGCCATCATGGGGGCCTGCCCCCTTCACCTCCTCGAAGGCCAGTGACGGGCCGGTACACAGCACCAGATAGTCATACTGCAGGGTCTGTCCGTCAGCCAGGGTCAGGGTATTCTCTTGCGGTACCAGCTTACTCAAACCCGACGGGATAAACTGAATGCCCTTTTTCTTGACGTAGGGTTCGATGGGCATTGAGGTATCCGCCCGGGTGCGCCATTCCACCGCGATCCAGGGGTTAGAGGGGGTAAATTCGAAGTCGGGTTTGTCATTCACCAGAATGACTTCGTGCGATTTGCCGAGCTCAGCCTTGAGTTCATAGGCTGCGGACATACCGCCAAGCCCGGCACCAACCACCACTACAGTCGCCATGATCTGTCTCCTGTTCCTTACACGGCCCAAAGGCCCATCCAGCAGGCGTTGCCCTGCTTTGCTTACGGCTTGAACCCCAGATGCTTCAGCAGGCTGGCCGCCGGACAAAAACCGGTAAAGGCGCTCTGGATGAGATTGCATCCCACAAAAACGCTTAACCAGATAAATCCCGGGTGCACCCAATGGGTGAGCACCAGGGAGAGTAACAGCATGCAACCTGCGACCACGCGAACCCCGTTATCGACGGTCATGGTGGTTTCCTCCTCGTCGCACTAAAAATTAGTGAATACTAATATGCTAGGTGGTCATATCAGGAAAAGCTAATTCATGGCAGAAAAAAACGGCCGTATTCCTTGTGTGCTGGTGAAAAAATAACCTTCGCCAACCTATGGCCCAGCCGCTATAATGCCGCCCCTAAAATTGATTCAGATCAGAGTAGTGGTATGCAGCAGCCGGACGTTTCCCTGTTTTCCTATCCCAAATACTGGGCCGAGTGCCTGGGCCCGGCGCCGTTCCTGCCGATGTCGCGCGATGAGATGGACCAACTGGGTTGGGACAGCTGTGACATCATCATTATCAGTGGCGATGCCTATGTCGATCATCCGAGCTTTGGTATGGCGGTGGTCGGCCGTTTCCTGGAGGCTCAGGGGTTCCGTGTCGGCATCATTGCCCAGCCGGACTGGAGCAGCAAAGAGGCCTTTATGACGCTGGGCAAGCCGAACCTGTTCTACGGGGTGTCGGCTGGCAACATGGACTCGATGATCAACCGCTATACCGCGGATCGTAAGTTGCGTCACGATGATGCCTATACACCTAACAATGAAGGTGGCAAGCGTCCGGATCGTGCCGTGCTGGTCTATTCCCAGCGCTGCAAGGAGGCCTATCGCGACGTGCCGGTGGTGATTGGTGGGATCGAGGGATCGCTGCGCCGTATCGCCCACTACGACTACTGGTCAGATACCATTCGTCGTTCCGTACTGTTTGATGCCAAGGCGGATATCCTGGTCTATGGCAACGCTGAGCGTCCGATTGCCGAGATTGCCCATCGTCTGTCGCGCGGCGAGTCTATCGACAGCATGCAGGATCTGCGTGGCACCGCCGTGCTGCGTAAAGAGGCATTGCCGGAGTGGAAAGGGGTCGACTCCAGTCGTGTCGATCAGATCGGGCGCATTGATCCGATCCCAAACCCTTATATGGAAGATGCGCCCTGTGCCGACAACGGCGCAGTCAGCGAGCCGGTAGAGGCCAAGCCGATCCTGGTGCAACCGCCGCGCCCGAGGCCATGGGAGAAGACCTATGTGCTGTTGCCCTCCTTCGAGAAGGTGCGGGCTGATAAGGTGCTGTACGCCCATGCTTCGCGCGTGCTGCACCATGAAACCAATCCGGGCTGTGCCCGCGCATTGATGCAGAAACATGGCGACCGCTATGTCTGGGTCAACCCGCCGGCGTTGCCGCTCAGCACCGAGGAGATGGACAACGTCTTTGCGTTGCCGTTCCAACGTATTCCGCATCCGGCTTACGGCGGCGCCAAGATCCCGGCCTATGACATGATCAAGACCTCGGTCAATATCATGCGTGGCTGTTTTGGCGGCTGCTCCTTCTGCTCGATCACCGAGCATGAAGGCCGAGTGATCCAGAGTCGCTCGGAAGAGTCGATCCTGAATGAGATCGAAGCCATTCGCGATCAGGTGCCAGGTTTTACCGGTGTCATCTCTGACCTCGGTGGCCCGACCGCCAATATGTATATGCTGCGCTGTAAGAGTCCGAAGGCCGAAGAGTCGTGCCGTCGCGCTTCGTGCGTTTATCCCGCGATCTGCCCGCATATGGATACTGACCATACGCCGACCATCGAGTTGTATCGCAAGGCGCGCGCGCTCAAGGGCATCAAGAAGATCCTGATTGCTTCGGGTGTGCGCTACGACCTGGCGGTGGAAGATCCGCGCTATGTGCGCGAGCTGGTGATGCACCATGTCGGTGGCTACCTGAAAATTGCGCCGGAACATACCGAAGAGGGGCCGCTCTCTAAGATGATGAAGCCGGGCATGAGCTCCTATTATCGCTTCAAGGAGTTGTTTGACCGCTACTCCAAGGAAGCGGGTAAGGAGCAGTACCTGATCCCGTACTTCATCTCCGCCCATCCGGGTACCCGTGATGAGGACATGATCAATCTGGCGCTGTGGCTGAAGGCCAATAACTTCCGTCTGGATCAGGTGCAGAACTTCTATCCGTCACCGTTGGCCAATGCCACCACCATGTACTATTCCGAACTCGATCCGCTGCATAAAGTGAATTACAAGTCCGAGTCAGTGTTCGTGGTCAAGGGCGAGCGCCGTCGCCGTCTGCATAAGGCGATCCTGCGTTATCACGATGCCGCGGGTTGGCCGATGATCCGTGAAGCGCTGCAGGAGATGGGGATGAGCCATCTGATCGGCTCCGGTCCGCAGTTCCTGGTGCCACCACCGGCGCATGACGAAGCCCGTCGCCGTCGCGTAGCGTTGCAGCAGAAAAACGGTAGTCGTCCGGCACTAACCCGGCATACCGAAGCGCAATACCAACCGCGCCTGACCGGTAAAGCGGCCGCCCCAGCAGAGGGGCGCGGTCGCGCTGCTAGCCAGGATGCCTCGCGTAATAGTGCAGGCGGTAAGGCGGCAACCAGTGGTAAAGCGTCTGCAGGCATGGGCACCCAGCAGAACAAGGGCGGACAATCCGGCAAGAGTGGTCCGGCACAACAAGCTGCCGCGACAGGCCAGCGTGCTGGGCATGCGCCGTCGGGCAGTAAGGGCCGCAGCCAGCCAAGCGGAGGCAATCGCCAGTCTGCCCCCAAGGGCAAGCCGGCAGCATCGTCCCAAGGCAAGCGTGGCCGCGGCTAAGTCTGTTTGTCTTGTTCACATGAGACCTGGCATTTGTCAGGTCTTTTTTTTATGCTTGCAACAATGCCTTGAATGGGAAGCATGATGAAAATCAGGATGATAGCGCTTGGTCTGCTTTGGGTGATGAGCAGTGTTTGTCGAGCCGAGGATGCGGCATTGACCCTGGCCGACCTGATTGGTGGCAAGGATCAGTACAATCAACTCAACCACCAGGTGCTGCAAGAGATGATTCGCAAGCAGCCGGCACTAACCCGCTATCAGGGAGTGGTGCAGCAATGGGCCAAGGAGTATGTCACCTGGACGCGGATGCGTGCCGAGTTGGCGCAAACCTATCACAGCCATTTCAGCAATGTGGAAATTGCCCGTATGGTCGATTTTTTCAGTACTGCTGAGGGGCAGAAGTATATCCGTTATGCCCCCCTGATGCGTGAAGAGATGGTACAGATTGGCCAGCGCGTGGCCCGCGAACAACAACCGCGTTTGATCCAGATGCTGCAGGCCGCGGGTGCCAAGGTAGAGGTTCGTCCTACCGCCGAGTTACCGCCGTCCTTGCGTTAGCGCTGGCCGCACGATGAGGTGCATCGCGCCGCCCTCAATGCTGGCGGGCGCAGCACCTCTTGTATTTCTTACCGCTACCGCACGGGCAGGGGTCGTTGACGCGGACCTTGTGCTTGGCCGATACGCTGGCATGGGCAATTTCTGGGGCAGGGTGACCGTGACGACCGCGGGTGTAATACCAGCGTCCATTCTCCAGCACAAAGTCGGAGTGTTCCCGATGGGGATGTAATCCGTCTGCATCGCGATACCAGGCGCAGAAGTCGACATTGCCGGCGACGCCTTCAACATGGATCGCGCTACTAAACACCTCTAGCCGTTCCCACTGACTGGCTTTAGCCTCTTCGGCTAGCATCTCGATGCTAAGTGTCGGGCGATAGTCCGGATGCCACGTATCAATGATGTATTGCCAATAGCCCAGTGCAAAGGCACTGAAACGCGAGCGCATCAACTGTTCTGGGTGCTGGGCCGATTGATGTCCGTCAAGCAGGGGGCCACAGCAAGCCGTAAACGCCTCGCCGCTACCACAGGGACAAGATTGCATGTTGTACTCCGATTACAAGCAGGGCCGCCATTATAACTGAGGATGGCGGCGCCTTGTGCCGCCATCGCCCAGGGTTGAGACCGCGCGTTATTTGGCGGTTGACGCCGTCGCGGGCGTGGTCGGTGCCGATATAGGCTCATCCAGGCTGGTGGTAAAGTAATAGCAGTAGCGATTGCCCAAACCGAAGAACTCACGTTGTTGCGGGTTGATTTCGTCGATATCCACCACCCGGCGGATGGTGCGTGCATCCTGGTTGAGATTCACTAAATCCACTCCTTCGGGCACGATGCCTTTGGCCCAAGGCAGCACGCAGGGTTTGAGTGGGGTACTTGGGTGGCTGGACATCACCAAGGCCAGACTGCCATCGGATAGCTCTACCAGACTGCCTGGTGGGTAGATGCCGATCACCTTAATCAGCAGTTTAATGAAGGTTGCGTCAAGTTGTTTGCCCGCTCGTTTGAACAGATCGGTGATCACTTGGTTGGGCAACACCGGTCTCGTCATTTCGCGAGGATGCAGTGAGGTATCATAGGCATCAATGACCATGACCAGCTTGGCCAATGGGTCGAGCGCTTCGTCTTTGATGCCGTCAGGGTACCCTGAACCGTCCAGGCGTTCGTGGTGTTGTAGTACCACCTTGCGTATACGCGGCGTGAACGCGTTCAGTTGCGTCAGCTGATCAAAGCCGTAGCGCACATGCATACGCAGATAGTTCACTTCCGGGGGCGTGAGCTCGGTACGCTTGCGCAAAATTGTCGAGGGGACTTTCAATTCACCGATATCATGTACCAGTCCTGCCAATCCGGCGTCTTCAATGTCCAGCGGCTCCCAGCCAGCTTCGCGAGCGACCAGCATCGAAATAAATGCCACATTCAGACTGTGCAACAACAGTGGGTCACCTGGAGCCGGCAGCCGGATCAGATGCAGACCAACCGGACCTTCTTGTTGACTGAGAAAGCTACCTGCCTGACGCACTAGCTCAGCCACATTGCCCAATCCCTCATCCGGTTTCATATTCAGCTGTGACATGGCATCGCGCAGCGGTGTAACCGAGTTGCCAAACGCGCGTTCGGCCGTACGAATGCCACGACGTAGCTGCAGCTGTTGCTCGCGCTGTTGGGCATAAGCAATCTCTTCAGCGCTAGGTGGTGGCGGCTCGACAACAACCGGTGCTGGCGGCGGAGTGATGACGATGGGGGTGGTACTGCGTTCTGGATCCACCACAAACTCGCGCAAACCGATACCACGGATGATGCGCAGCTGCTCTTCATCCTTGATTCGAAAGGCACTGAATAGAAAAGGATGATCCTTCCAGCTAAGAGGAAGCTTGACGTAATGACCTATCTGCAGGTCATTGACTGGGACTGCAATATCCGCCATGAAACCCTCCATGTACCCAGCAAACCTAGCAAACCGCAGCCCGATAAGCAAAAGGTGTCTACATCAGATATGAAAGCGAATCTGAAAGGTGGATGCCAAACGCGCCAGTCATAATCAAAGTCGACAACGAACCCAAAAGAAAGGCCCGCACGAGGCGGGCCTTTGTCAGAGGGGGGAGGAGAAGATTACTTCTTCTTCTTACCTTCTTCTTTCTTTTCTTCCTTGGCTTCTACTACCGCGCCTTCAACGTACGGACGGCCGTAGTAGGAATCCAGCAGAACCTGCTTCAGTTCGCTGATCAGCGGGTAGCGCGGGTTAGCGCCGGTGCACTGGTCATCGAAGGCTTCAACAGCAAGGTGGTCGACAGCAGCCAGGAACTTCTCTTCCGGTACACCCGCTTCGCGGATAGAGGCCGGGATGTCCAGTTCCTTCTTCAGGCCGTCCAGCCAGGTCAGCAGCTTCTCGATCTTGGCAGCGGTACGGTCACCAGCAGCGGTCAGACCCAGGTGGTCAGCGACTTCGGCGTAACGACGACGAGCCTGCGGACGGTCGTACTGGGAGAACGCAGTCTGCTTGGTCGGGTTGTCGTTGGCGTTGTAGCGGATAACGTTGCTGATCAGCAGGGCGTTAGCCAGACCGTGCGGGATGTGGAATTCAGCACCCAGCTTGTGCGCCATGGAGTGGCAAACACCCAGGAAGGCGTTAGCAAACGCAACACCAGCGATGGTGGCAGCGTTGTGAACCTTCTCGCGGGCAACCATGTCAGCCTTGCCGTTCTTGTAAGAAGACGGCAGGTATTCCTTCAGCAGCTTCAGCGCCTGCAGGGCCTGGCCGTCAGAGTACTCGTTGGCCAGAACAGACACGTAAGCTTCCATGGCGTGAGTCACGGCGTCAACACCACCGAACGCACACAGGGACTTCGGCATGTTGGCAACCAGGTTAGCGTCAACGATAGCCATGTTCGGGGTCAGTTCGTAGTCAGCCAGCGGGTACTTCACGCCAGTGGCATCATCGGTTACTACGGCGAACGGAGTAACTTCAGAACCGGTACCGGAAGTGGTGGTGATACAGACCAGTTCGGCCTTCACGCCCATCTTCGGGAACTTGAAGATACGCTTACGGATGTCCATGAAACGCATGGCCAGATCTTCGAAGGAGGTTTCCGGATGTTCGTACATCACCCACATGATCTTGGCAGCATCCATCGGTGAACCACCACCCAGCGCCAGGATAACATCCGGCTTGAAGGAGTTGGCCACTTCAGCGCCCTTGCGAACGATGGTCAGGGTCGGGTCAGCTTCTACTTCGTAGAACACTTCCACTTCCATGCGCATGGCCTTCAGCAGACGAACAACTTCGTCAGCGTAGCCGTTGTTGAACAGGAAACGGTCGGTAACAACCATGGCGCGCTTCTTACCTTCCAGGTCGCCCAGGGCGATCGGCAGGGAACCACGACGGAAGTAGATGGATTTCGGAAGTTTGTGCCACAGCATATTTTCAGCTCGCTTAGCAACGGTCTTCTTGTTGATCAAGTGCTTCGGACCGACGTTTTCGGAGATGGAGTTACCACCCCAGGAACCGCAACCCAGGGTCAGGGACGGAGCCATTGCGAAGTTGTACAGGTCACCGATACCACCGTGGGTGGTCGGGGTGTTGATCAGGATACGTGCAGTCTTCATCTTGTCGCCGAAGTACTTCACGCGATCAGCGTTCAGATCCTGGTCGGTGTACAGACCGGAAGTGTGACCGATACCACCCAGGTCAACCATGGCACAAGCCATGTCAACCGCTTCTTCGAAGGTCTTGGCACGGAACATACCGAGCAGCGGAGACAGCTTTTCGTGTGCGAACTCTTCTTCTTCGCAGACCTTCAGGCCTTCGCCGATCAGAATCTTGGTGCCGGCAGGAACAGTGACACCTGCCATTTCAGCGATCTTGGTCGCCGGCTGACCGACGATACCGGCGTTCAGGGCGCCATTGATCAGGATAACCTTGCGAACCTTGTCCGCTTCATCCTTGGCCAGAACGTAGCCCTTATGGCTAGCGAAACGTTCCTTAACCTGGTCGTAAACAGCGTCAACAACGATGACAGCCTGTTCAGACGCACAGACAACACCATTGTCAAAGGTCTTGGACATCAGTACGGAAGCCACAGCGCGCTTCACGTCAGCGGTTTCGTCGATAACAACCGGTACGTTACCAGCGCCTACACCGATAGCCGGCTTACCAGAAGAGTAAGCTGCCTTCACCATGCCCGGGCCGCCAGGGGCCAGGATCAGGTTGATGTCAGCGTGCTTCATCAGCGCGTTGGACAGTTCAACGGTCGGTTGGTCGATCCAGCCGATGATGTCAGCCGGGGCGCCAGCAGCGATAGCGGCATCCAGAACCAGCTTGGCAGCGTCGTTGGTGGAGTTCTTGGCACGTGGGTGCGGGGAGAAGATGATGGCGTTACGGGTCTTCAGTGCAATCAGAGACTTGAAGATTGCAGTGGAAGTCGGGTTGGTGGTCGGCACGATACCGCAGATGATACCAACCGGTTCAGCGATGGTGACAGTACCGAACTCGTCGTCTTCGCTCAGGATGCCGCAGGTCTTCTCGTCCTTGTACTTGTTGTAGATGTACTCGGAAGCGAAGTGGTTTTTGATAACCTTATCTTCAACGATACCCATGCCGGATTCGGCAACTGCCATCTGGGCCAGCGGGATACGGGCATTGTTGGCGGCCAGGGCGGCAGCACGGAAGATCTTGTCGACCTGTTCCTGGGTGTAGGTGGCGTAAACGCGCTGGGCGGCCTTGACACGGGCTACCAGTTCGTCGAGTTCAGCAATATTGGTTACTGCCATAGTAGTTTCTCCTACTGAGTTTTTGAAAACTGTTTACTAAACCAGTTGATTCGCAGACGGGCTAGGACATCAAACAACGCAAGGAGTATACACAATGCGCGATTTCCTACAATTTCCCGACTTGCGTCATTTAGGAAACAATTTTCGTCACGGATTATAGGAGCAGGGCTGAGGGGTGAACTTGATCCACGTCAATTGTTGCAAAATGACAAAAGAAATTTTATTTCAAGCTGTTTTGTCGCGGGATTGTTGAGCAGTTGCCCGGGTGTTGCTGAATAAATGAGCGTTGCGTCACGCTGTGAAATGTTAAATCTGTGATCTAGGTTGTGGACTTGGGGCTGGATGGCGGTTTGCCCTGCGTGGAAGTTTTCGACATTTTTCAATGAGTTTTTTGAGGTTTTTGATATTAAATGTAACACCGCAGGTTGATATAAATAAAACAATGTTTCAGAATCAATTAATCCGAACCGGGTGTGATTACATTATTTGATTGGTCAAATTTTTCATCCGTTTGCATAATCCGCGCGCCATTTCGGGGGCCGTTGATTTACCCTATAACCCATACGCAGATAATTACGGGCTGTCACCATGGAACATCTGGAATACTCGCTGTATCTGAAGTTTTTCATCGGCTTGGTGGCCATCATCAATCCGCTTGGTCTGCTGCCGGTGTTTGTCAGCCTGACCAGTCATCAGACGCCGATTGAGCGGATGCGTACCAATACCACGGCCAACTTGGCGGTGATGATTATCCTCTGGGTCTCCATGTTCTTTGGCCAGGTCATTCTGGATGTCTTCGGCATCTCGATCGCCTCGTTCCGTATCGCGGGCGGTTCGCTGATTACCCTGATCGCTTGGTCCATGCTGCAGGGTAAGCTGGGTGAAGTGCGTCATAACAAGGAAGAGAAAGGCGAGAGCGTGGCCAAGGAGTCGATCGCCGTGGTGCCGTTGGCACTGCCGTTGATGGCCGGCCCGGGCGCTATCAGTTCGACCATTGTCTACGCCAGCCAGTTCCGCACCCCAGGGCAGTTGCTCGGGTTGAGCCTGGTGGTGGTGGTCTTCTCGCTGTTCTCCTGGTTGGTGTTTCGTGCTGCGCCCTTGCTGTTTCGCTTGATGGGCAAGACGGGTATCAACGTGGTGACCCGTATCATGGGGTTGATCATGATGTCACTGGGTATCGAGATCATTGTTGCCGGGCTCAAACATATGTTCCCGGGGCTGATGTAGTGAAGGTATGTTGGCCACAGGTGATTAATTGCTTGTTCCTTCGTCGGTCATGATTCAAAATGGTGCAGTCGCCTCAAACAAGGGAACCGTTGGCGAACATATGTTCTGTAGTCATACTGTGATACTTGTCTAAAAATTTGTCTTTTGTAGGTTTAACCATAAAATCTATTGCATTCACTGCTGTGTCAGGGAATTATTCAAAGGTTCGGATTCTCGCCAGGGACCCATTTGGGCTGCGAGTCCGACAAGGATAATCTGATACGGAGTAAGGACATGCATAATAAAAAAGTGCTCGCGATAGCGGTCGCTACGTCAGTGATGATGTTCGGCTGCGGTCAACCGCAACAAGCAGAACAGGCCAAGCCGGCTGCCCCGGCTGCTGATGCCAAGAAGGAAGCTGCTGCCAAGCCGCTGACCAAGGCTGATGTCAAACTGGCTGAAAAGCAGGAACTGGTAAAGGGTAACGGTTCTGAACCGGCCACCCTGGATCCTGCCAAGACCGAAGGTACCGTCGAATCCAACATCCAACGCGATCTGTTCGAAGGTCTGGTCACCACTGGCCCGAACGGCGAAATCCGTCCGGGTGTCGCTGAAACTTGGGAAACCAAGGATAACAAGGTCTTCACTTTCCATCTGCGTAAGGATGCCAAGTGGTCCAACGGTGAACCGGTGACCGCTAATGACTTCGTCTATGCGTTCCGTCGCGTCGTTGATCCGAAGACTGGCTCCCCGTACTCCTGGTACCTGGAAACCCCGGGTGTCGTCAATGCCTCCGCCATCATCAATGGCAAGGCCAAGCCGGAAGAGCTGGGCGTCAAGGCTGTTGATGATCACACCTTCGAAGTGACCCTGGCCCAGCCGCTGTCCTACTTCGTTAGCATGATGGCCCACACCACTGTCTACCCGGAACCGCAGAAAGCCATTGAGCAGTTCGGCGACAAGTGGACCCAGCCGGGCAACCTGGTTGGTAACGGCGCCTACAAGCTGAAGGATTGGGTGGTTAACGAGAAGATCGTCCTGGAACGTAATAACCAGTACTGGGATGACAAGAACACCACCATCAACAAGGTTACCTACCTGCCGATCCAGTCGCAGAATGCGGACATGAACCGCTATCTGGCCGGTGAAGTAGATATGACCTACGAAACCCCGATCGAACAGTTCAAGCGTCTGCAGAAAGAGCGCCCGGATGAAGTACGTGTGACCGGCTACGTCGGTACCTACTACTACGAGTTCAACTGCAAGCGTAAGCCGTTTGATGACGTACGTGTTCGTACTGCACTGTCCTACGCGATTGATCGCGCTGTGATCGCTGATGCCGTGATGGGTCAGGGCCAGAAGCCGGCATACGGCCTGGTACCGGATTTCGTTGACGGTTTCGTGCCGCAGGTGCCGGCTTATGCCAAGCTGACTCAGGAACAGCGTAACGAAGAAGCCAAGAAGCTGCTGGCTGAAGCAGGTTTCAACGACAAGAACCCGCTGAAGTTTGAACTGCTGTACAACACCAGCGAAAACCACAAGAAGGTAGCGGTTGCCGTTGCCGCCATGTGGAAGAAGACCCTGGGTGTTGACGTTGCCCTGGTGAACCAGGAGTGGAAGACCTACCTGGAAACCAAGAAGGCTGGTAACTTCGATATCGCCCGTGCTGGCTGGATTGCTGACTACAACGAAGCATCCTCCATGCTGGATCTGAAGCAGACCACCCATGGTAACAACGACGGCAAGTACTCCAATCCGAAGTACGATGAGCTGATGGCCAAGACCCGTCTGGTCAGCAACGCTGAAGAGCGTAACAAGCTGTATGCCGAGGCCGAAGCGATTCTGGCAGTTGATCAGCCGCTGGCTGATATCTACCAGTACGTAACTGCCCGTCTGGTCAAGCCTTATGTAGGTGGCTATCCGAACAATCCGCTGGATAACCTCTACACCAAAGATATGTACATCATTGCTCACTAAGAGCGCGGCTGATGCCACGTGATGACTCAAAAACCCGCCTACGGGCGGGTTTTTTCTGTCATTAGGCGTCTCCGTGCTGGGCAACTGCCGGAAACGTTATGATCAAGTTCATACTCAAACGACTGTTGGAAGCCATTCCAACCTTGCTGGTGCTGATTACCGTCTCGTTCTTTATGATGCGGTTTGCGCCAGGTAATCCTTTTTCAACTGAACGCGGGCTGCCGCCTGAAGTAATGGCCAATATCCAGCAAAAATATGGTCTGGATAAACCGGTCTATCAGCAATACCTGACCTATCTGGGTAATCTGACCAAGGGCGATCTCGGCCCCTCCTTCAAGTACAAGGACTTCACGGTCAACGATCTGGTCAGCAAGGCGCTGCCGGTATCCGCCACCATCGGTTCCTTCGCCTTCTTGCTGGCCGTTGGACTGGGGGTGACACTCGGCATCTTTGCCGCCTTGAAGCAGAATACCTGGGTGGACTATTCCAGTATGGCGCTCGCCATGCTTGGGGTGGTGATGCCGGGGTTTGTGCTCGCGCCGGTGCTGACCCTGGTGTTTGCGATCAATCTGCGCTGGTTACCTGCGGGTGGCTGGAACGGAGGGCAACTGCCTTACCTGATCCTGCCGGTGATCGGGATGACCATGTACTACATCTCCTCCATTGCCCGTATTATGCGTGGCAGCATGATTGAAACGATGAACTCCAACTTCATCCGCACCGCACGTGCCAAAGGCCTGCCGCTGCGTCATATCATCCTGCGTCATGCGCTGCGTCCTGCCATGTTGCCGGTCGTCTCCTATTTGGGCCCGGCGTTCGTCGGTATTATCACCGGTTCGGTGGTGATTGAGACCATCTTCGGTCTGCCGGGTATCGGCCAGCTGTTCGTTAATGGCGCGCTGAACCGCGACTACTCCATGGTTCTGGGGCTGACCATTCTGGTGGGTACGCTGACCATCGCGTTCAATGCGGTGGTGGATATCCTGTACGCCTTCATCGATCCGAAGATCCGCTACTGAGGTTGAGGTCTGCAGCAAATGGTGAGTAAACAATCCCGAGAGGCCGTAGCGACCTTCGCTAATGAACTGGATATCAAGGGCCGCTCGTTGTGGCAGGATGCTGCACGTCGCTTTTTCAGGAACAAGGCTGCGCTGGCCAGTCTGGTTATCCTGTCCGTGATTACCTTATTGGTAATTCTTGGTCCACATCTGTCGTCATTTACCTATGACGATCCGGACTGGACCGCCATGCACACTGGGCCGGATTTTGCCTCTGGGCACTATTTCGGTACCGACAGTCTGGGAAGAGACCTGTTTGTTCGTACGCTGATGGGGGGACGGATCTCCCTGATGGTCGGCGTACTTGGCGCTGTGGTAGCCGTAGTGATCGGCACCCTTTATGGCGCGGCAGCCGGCTTTATTGGTGGCCGTCTGGACCGCGTCATGATGCGCACCCTGGAAATCCTGTATGCATTTCCGTTCATGTTCTTCGTCATCATGTTGGTGACGTTTTTTGGTCGTAACTTGTGGCTGATCTTTATCGCCATCGGTGCGGTCAGTTGGCTGGATATGGCGCGTATCGTGCGCGGGCAGACGCTGAGCCTCAAGAGCAAGGAGTTCATTGAGGCGGCGCATGTCTGCGGGGTATCGCAGTGGAAAATCATCACCCGTCATATCGTGCCGAACGTGCTCGGTATCGTGGTGGTGTACTCTACGCTGCTGGTTCCGGGCATGATTCTGTTCGAATCCTTCCTCAGCTTCCTCGGCCTGGGTGTCCAGGAGCCGATGACCAGCTGGGGGGCCTTGCTGGATGAAGGGTCCAAATCTATGGAGGTGGCGCTGTGGCATCTGCTGTTCCCGGCCGGCTTCATGGTGGTAACCCTGTTCTGTTTCAACTTCCTGGGTGACGGTCTGCGTGACGCCCTGGATCCGAAAGACCGGTAAGGAGCGCAACATGTCACTGCTGGAAGTCAAAGACCTGCGCGTTGAATTCAAGACGCCCGAAGGGAGCGTTGTCGCGGTCAATGATCTGAATTTTTCCCTGAGCGAAGGGGAGACCCTGGGCATCGTCGGTGAATCGGGGTCGGGCAAAAGTCAGACCGCCTTCGCCCTGATGGGCCTGCTCGCCCGCAACGGTGTTATCAAGGGCTCGGCGCTGTTTGAAGGCCGCGAGATCCTGAACCTGCCGGTCAAGGAGCTGAACCGTATCCGTTCCGAGAAGATCGCCATGATCTTCCAGGACCCGATGACCTCGCTGAACCCGTACATGAAGGTCGGGCACCAGTTGATGGAAGTCCTGTTGCTGCACAAGGGGATGAGCAAGGCGGAAGCCTTCGAAGCCTCGGTGCGCATGCTGGATGCGGTCAAGATCCCGGAAGCGCGCAAGCGTATGGGCATGTATCCGCACGAGTTTTCGGGCGGGATGCGTCAGCGTGTGATGATTGCCATGGCGCTGCTGTGCAATCCGAAACTGCTGATCGCTGACGAGCCGACCACCGCGCTCGACGTGACCGTACAGGCGCAAATCATGACCCTGCTCAACGAGCTGAAGCGTGATTTCAACACCGCCATCATCATGATCACCCATGACCTCGGTGTTATCGCCGGGCTGTGTGACAAGGTACTGGTGATGTATGCCGGTCGCACCATGGAATATGGTCAGGTCAACGATATCTTCTACAAGCCGTCTCATCCCTATACCGAGGGGCTGCTCAAGGCGATTCCGCGTCTGGACAGCGAAGGCGAAGCGCTGGCGACTATTCCGGGTAATCCGCCGAACCTGCTGCGTCTGCCGGTCGGCTGCCCGTTCCAGGAGCGCTGCCACCGCGTCAGCGATGTCTGCTGTCAGCAGGCACCGGCACTGACCGGTTTCGGTGAAGGCCGCCTGCGTGCGTGCCACTGGGCGTGGGAGGAGAACAAGGCATGAGCGACAAGAAACTGTTGTTGGAAGTGGACGCGCTGAAAGTTCACTTCAAGATCAAGAGCGAGAAGGCCTGGCCGTGGGCGGCGCCGTTGAACCTGAAGGCAGTGGATGGGGTATCCATCCGCCTGTACGAAGGTGAGACACTGGGTGTGGTCGGCGAGTCTGGTTGCGGTAAATCGACCTTTGCGCGCGCCATCATCGGCCTGGTGCCGGCGACGGACGGCAAGGTGGTGTGGCTGGGTCAGGATCTGACCCGTCTGCCGGCCAAGGAGATGCGTGAGAAGCGTAAGGAAATCCAGATGATCTTCCAGGATCCGCTGGCCTCGCTGAATCCGCGTATGACCATTGGCGAGATCATTGGTGAGCCGCTGCAGACCTTCTATCCGAAGTTGACCAAGACCGAGGTGCTGGATCGCGTCAAGGCGATCATGATGAAGGTCGGCCTGTTGCCGAACCTGATTAACCGCTATCCGCACGAGTTCTCCGGTGGCCAGTGCCAGCGTATCGGCATCGCCCGTGCGCTGATCCTCGAGCCGAAGATGATTATCTGCGATGAACCCGTGTCGGCACTCGATGTGTCGATCCAGGCGCAGGTGGTCAATCTGCTCAAGGAGCTGCAAAAGGAGATGGGGCTGTCGCTGGTGTTCATCGCCCACGATTTGTCGGTGGTCAAACACATCTCCGATCGTGTGCTGGTGATGTATCTGGGTAATGCGGTTGAGCTGGGCCACTACCAGGAGATCTACGCCAACCCGCTGCACCCGTACACCCGCGCGCTGATGTCCGCCGTGCCGGTGCCGGATCCGGAGCTGGAGCGCAACAAGACCATCCAGTTACTGGAAGGTGATCTGCCGTCACCGATCAAGCCGCCGTCAGGCTGCGTGTTCCGTACCCGCTGCCCGCTGGCTGGCCCGGAATGTGCCAACCAGCGCCCGCAGATGCAGGGCAACGAGCAGCATTCGGTGGCGTGTCTGAAAGCCAGCGTCTGAGCGGTTGCCTGACAATTGAACATGAAAGCCCCGTTATGGGGCTTTTTTTGTGCGCGCACCTTAGCGGTCGGGCCGGGCTGCGGCCACGGATGGCCATGCTTCAGTCAGCAAGAGGTGTCGTACGGAATCAAGTTTTGCGAAGATGCTGAAACAATCTGCGGTGCTGTTGCCAATAAATCGCAACGAATCGCTGGCTTATTGCACGATTTGTTGTCGTAGATACTGGATTGATCTGCTTTTACGGGTATTCTGGTCGACGGCCTAACCAAGACAGGAGAATGCCTCGTCATCCAGGTGCTGCACGAGCCCGATGACGATTGTTTGATGTTTGCCGGATGCCAGGATGGCATTCCTGTTGCAATGTCTGACACCCCCCATAAAAGTAATTGAATAGAGGATGATCTCTCCATGGACGTCACACAGAAGGATGGCGAGCTCAAGCGTGGCTTGAAGAATCGTCATATCCAGCTTATTGCGCTTGGCGGCGCAATCGGTACCGGGTTGTTTCTCGGTATCGGCTCCACCATCAAGATGGCCGGCCCGGCAGTGCTGCTCGGTTACGCTATCGGTGGCTTTATTGCCTTTTTGATCATGCGCCAGTTGGGTGAAATGGTCGCCGAAGAGCCGGTTTCCGGTTCGTTCAGTTATTTTGCACACAAGTACTGGAATGGCTTTAGCGGCTTCCTGGCTGGCTGGAACTATTGGGTGCTGTATGTGCTGGTCAGCATGGCTGAGCTGACCGCTGTGGGCGTTTATGTGCAGTATTGGTGGCCGCATATCCCGACCTGGGTGTCGGCGGCGGTATTCTTCGTGGTGATCAACGCCATCAACCTGTCGAACGTGAAGCACTTTGGCGAGCTGGAGTTCTGGTTTGCCATCATCAAGGTGGTGGCGATTATTGGCATGATCCTGTTCGGTGGCTACCTGCTGCTCAGCGGGACTGGCGGTCCGGATGCCACCATCAGCAACCTGTGGGCGCACGGCGGCTTTATGCCGAACGGCTGGCACGGTCTGATCATGTCGCTGGCGATCATCATGTTCTCGTTCGGTGGGCTGGAGTTGGTCGGGATTACCGCAGCTGAAGCAGATAATCCGCGCAAGAGCATTCCGCAGGCGGTTAACCAGGTTATCTACCGTATCCTGATTTTTTACATCGGCGCCCTGGCTGTGCTGCTGGCCCTGTTCCCGTGGAACAAGCTGGCCGAAGGCGGTAGCCCGTTTGTGATGATTTTCGATGCGCTGCACAGTAGCCTGACCGCGAACATCCTCAATGTGGTGGTCCTGACTGCAGCGCTGTCGGTTTATAACAGCTGCGTCTACTGCAACAGCCGTATGCTGCACGGCTTGGCCTTGCAGGGCAATGCCCCGCGCCAGCTGCTTAAGGTCGACAAGCGTGGTGTGCCGGTGCTGGCGATTGCGCTGTCTGCTGCGACTACGCTGGTCTGTGTGCTGATTAACTATCTGATCCCAGGCGAAGCCTTCAAGCTGCTGATGTCGCTGGTGGTTGCTGCACTGGTCATCAACTGGGCGATGATCAGCCTGACCCATCTGCGTTTCCGTCGTCGCAAGATGAAGGAACACGTTGAGCCGGTCTTTAAGGCGTTCTGGTTCCCGTTTGCCAACTACCTGTGTTTGGCATTCCTCGCCGGCATGCTGGTGGTGCTGTACATGCTGGGTGAAACCTTGGCGGTCGAGCTGGTGCCGGTGTGGCTGGTGGTGATTGGTATCGGCTACCAGATCAAGAAGCGCCGCAGTGCGGCGACTTCCGGCACGGTCGCTTCGGTGCTGTAACCGAGGTCTCTGCCTGCACCGGGGGAATTAACGCCCGGTGGCCTGTGAAAGCCGACCTGCGGGTCGGCTTTTTCTTGGCTCGGGATCAGGTTAAGGCTGGGTAAAGAGCC
>JAYROM010000133.1:0-10534 GCA_041911695.1 Aeromonadaceae bacterium | reverse complement strand
TCCCATGCCGAACACAGAAGTGAAACGCTGTAGCGCCGATGATAGTGTGGCATTCGCCATGCGAGAGTAGGACACTGCCAGGCTCCCATTCGACCGAGAGGTCAAAGACAAGGCCCCGATAGCGATATCGGGGCCTTGTTGTTTCTGCATTTTGTTGATATTTGCTGCGGTAACTGGTCAGCAACCACGTTGCGGGCGTACACATGTCGCACCTTGTTATGCGTTTTATCAGCGAAAACAAAAATCCAAACAAAATGAATCAATTACTATGATTGCCGCAATTATGAGCTGCATCCTCTGCAGATGCGCCTAGAATAAATCCCCTAGTTTGTGTCACGTAGGCGCTTTAACCACAGGATGTTGTGGTTTGGTGCTGGATGGTCGAATCGTGTCTCTGCGCGCTAGCTCAAGGTTATCGATAAATCTTGCTGCTAGAGTCTCGCAGTCGATTTACAGGACAAGCCACAGATCCGGGAGGGGAGGCGCAATGGCAATGGATAAGGTGGACGGTGTGGTACAGGGCGAAACCAGCCAGGTACAACAGATCCCGCTGCAGGATACCTCATGGGAGATCTGGGACAGCAAATACTGTCTCAAGCGCAAGGACGGCACGCCGATTGATACGCAGCCGGATGATACCTTCCGCCGCGTCGCCAAGGCGCTGGCCGCCCAGGAGCAGGATCCGGACGCCTGGTTCGAGCCCTTTCTCTGGGCGTTGCGCAATGGCGCCATTCCTGCCGGACGTATCACCTCCAATGCCGGGGCGTTTGAACACAAACCCGCTACTTCGACCATCAACTGCACGGTCTCTGGCACGATTCAGGATTCGATGGATGACATCCTTAACAAGGTGCATGAGGCGGGGCTGACGCTCAAGGCCGGTTGCGGTATCGGCTACGACTTCTCCACCCTGCGCCCGCGTGGCGCCTTTGTCTCCGGCGCCGGCGCCTATACGTCAGGCCCGCTGTCGTTTATGGATATCTACGACAAGATGTGCTTCACCGTGTCATCGGCTGGCGGTCGGCGAGGAGCACAGATGGGCACCATGGATATCCGCCATCCGGATGTGCTCGAGTTTATCCAGGCCAAGCGTGAGGATGGCCGCCTGCGCCAGTTCAACCTGTCGCTGCTGATCACCAAGGATTTCATCGAAGCGGTCAAGGCCGATGCGGACTGGCAGTTGATCTTCCCGCTTAATCGCAAGGAAGTGGAGCTGGACGGCATCAACCTGGCCGATCCGGCACTGGTGTGGGCCGATTGGCCAACCCACGAGAATTTGGTGGAGGACGAACAGGGCCGGGTGGCGTGCCGTGTCTACCGTACCCTGCCGGCGCGCCGGCTGTGGAACGTGATCATGACCTCCACCTATGACTATGCCGAGCCGGGTTTCATCCTGATCGACAAGGTCAACGAGATGAACAACAACTGGTTCTGCGAAGAGATCCGCGCTACCAATCCTTGTGGTGAGCAGCCGTTGCCACCCTATGGCGCTTGTCTGCTCGGCTCGATCAATCTGACCTGTTTTGCCCGCCAACCATTTGGTGAGGCTGCCCATTTCGACTGGCCGGCGTTCCGTAAAGTGGTGGCGATCTTCACCCGCATGCTGGATAACGTAGTTGAAATCAACCAGTTACCGCTAGAGAAACAACGCAACGAGATCTTGAGCAAGCGTCGTCATGGCATGGGATTCCTCGGTTTGGGCTCGACACTGACCATGCTGGGGATCCGCTATGGTTCGCCCGCTTCGGTGGCCTTTACCGAGCAGGTAGCTCAAGAGCTGGCGATTACCGGCTGGCAGGCAGCGCTGGATCTGGCGCGCGAGAAGGGGCCGGCACCGATCCTGCTGCAGACGTTTACCGTCACCGCGGCGATGTTGCGCAAGCGTCCGGAGATGAAGGCGGATGGCTACAAGATCGGTGACCAGGTGCCGGGGCGCATCCTGCATGCGCGCTATAGCCGCTATATGCAGCAGGTCGCGGAGGTGGCGCCGGAGCTGGTCAAGCAACTGGCGGAAGAGGGCGGCCGTTTCACCCATCACAGCTCGATTGCGCCGACCGGCACCATCTCGTTGTCACTGGGTAACAATGCCAGCAACGGGATTGAGCCGAGCTTTGCCCACCACTATGTGCGCAATGTGATCAAGACTGGGCGCAAGACCAAGGAGAGCGTGGATGTTTACAGCTACGAGCTGCTGGCCTATCGTGCCCTGGTCAATCCGGCGGCGATGCCGTACAGCGAGGAGGCGGCCTGCCAGTTACCGGATTACTTCATCACCGCCGATGATGTGACCCCCGATCAGCATGTCGATATCCAGGCTGCGGCGCAGCGCTGGATTGACTCGTCGATCTCCAAGACCGCCAATGTGCCGACCGACTTCCCGTATGAGGAGTTCAAGCACATTTACATGTACGCTTATGAACAGGGCCTCAAGGGCTGCACCACTTTCCGCTTTAATCCGGAAGCGTTCCAGGGGGTGCTGGTCAAGGAGAAGGATCTGGAAAACACCCTCTACGAATTCACGCTGGAGGATGGTTCGGTGGTTGCGCTGCGCGGCAACGAGGAGGTGGAGTATGACGGCGAGACCCATTCGGCCGCCAACCTCTACGACGCGCTGAAAGAAGGCTACTACGGCAAGTTCTGATCACATTCCGGCAGGTGATGGCACAAGATATGGTCAAAAAAATCCAGAGCAAGATTGTGGCCTACAAGGTCAAAAGTAAGGAAGAGCAGCAGGCCGAAGAGGCGCGCAATGTGGTGCATATGCACGAGACAGTACAGCGACCGGAGAAGCTGATGGGCACCACCTACAAGCTGAAAACCCCGGAGCATATCTCCGAGCATTCGCTGTTTATCACCATCAATGACATGGTGCTCAACGAGGGGACGCCGCACGAGACGCGGCGCCCGTTCGAGATCTTTATTAACTCGAAGAGCATGGAGCACTACCAGTGGATCGTGGCGCTGACCCGTATCATCTCGGCGGTGTTCCGCAAGGGTGGGGACATCACCTTCCTGGTCGAGGAGTTACGCTCAGTGTTTGACCCGCGCGGCGGCTATTGGAACAAAGGGCGTTATGTCCCGTCACTGATCGCCGAGATCGGTAACGTGATTGAACAGCATCTGTGTGACATCGGCATGTTGAGAAGCGCCAGTCTGGATGAACACCAGAAGGCGTTCCTCGAACAGAAGCAGGCCGAGTTGAATGATGATGTGCCGGATGACAGTGCGGTGAGCAGTTTTCCGGCCAACGCCACCCTGTGCTACAAGTGCCACACCAAGGCGGTGATCCAGAAGGATGGCTGCATGACCTGCCTGAACTGCGGTGACTCCAAGTGCGGATGATGCGCCGCATGTTGGCGAGATGAGACGAAGCAGGGTCCGTTAGCGGACCCTGCTTTTTTGTCTGTGCCGGTTAAGAACGGTCTATGTTGTCGGGCGCGGTTTAGCCGAGGGTGTTATCGCCGAAGGCGACGGCCCAATCCTGATCGAACTTGGCGATGGCGGCATCGACCGCCGGCGAGGTGAGCATCTGCTCTGCAATATCGACCGGAATGGTCAGCGCCGTGCACCCGGCGAGCAGGCAATCCAGCACCTGGCGCGGGGTCTTGAAACTGGCGGTGAGCACCGCCGAGGTCGGTACATGTTGCTGCAACAGCTGCTGTAATTCACGCACGCTGGCGATGCCATTGCCGCCCTGGGCATCGATCCGGTTGACGTAGGGGGCGATATATTCTGCGCCGGCCTGGGCAGCTAGCAAGCCCTGCAACGGGGTGTAGACGGCGGTGCCCAGCGTGGGAATGCGATCTCGGGCCAATTGCTGGATGGCGGTCAGTCCTGCCCGGGTGACCGGCACCTTGATAACGATGTCGGCATCGAGTTCGCGTAATTGCCGGGCCTCGGCCACCATGGTATCGGCATCATGTCCCAGTACCTGGGCAAATAATCGCGCTTGTGGGCCGAGTACGCTGCGTAAGGCCGGTAGCAGCTCGCGCAACGGCATGCGGCCGGCGGCGACGATACTCGGATTGGTGGTGACCCCGGCCAGTGGCAGGATCGGGGCCAGTCGTTCAATGGCGCGGATGTCGGCAGTATCCAGATAAAGTTCCATGTGCGGACCTCGTAACAGCGATGGGTCGGAAGATGTGTCTACTATATGCACAGTAAGTGTGCTTTGTTTTGATCAAAATCAATTCAGCTTTCAAATGAAAGAACTAGTCTTATGAACGAAGCTGATTAAATTCTTTCGTTCGATGGGGGCGTCATGACCGGCCTGCTGTTCAATCTGCAACGTTTTGCCCTGCATGATGGCCCGGGGATCCGCACCGTGGTGTTTCTCAAGGGCTGCAGTCTGCACTGTCTGTGGTGCCAGAACCCGGAGAGTATGCACCGCGAGCCGGAACTCCAGTGGGATGCCCGTCTGTGTCTGGCCGATTGTGTTGCCTGTCAGGCCTCACCGGCGGTGCAGCGCGCGGTAGACGGTGTCTTGCAGATCGATCGGGCGCAACTCTCTGCGGCGGACTTGCCAGCCTTGTGCGCGCAGTGTGCCAGTGGCGCCCTGCATGCTGTCGGCACCGAACAGGCGGTGAGCGAGGTCTTGGCACAGGTGCTGCGCGACAAACCTTACTTTGCACGCAGTGGCGGCGGCATGACCCTCTCCGGGGGCGAGCCGTTTATGCAACCGGCGTTTGCCCGCGCCCTGTTACTCGCTGTCCATCAGGCCGCCATCCACACCGCGGTGGAGACTTGTCTGCATGTGCCATGGCGTTACCTGGCGCCAGCCTTGCCCTATACCGATCTGTGGCTTACCGACCTGAAGCATGTTGAGCCGGGTCCGTTCAACGCGTGGACCGGTGGCAAGGTCGGCCAAGTGCTGGATAACTTCCGTCAACTGACCGAAGCCGGTGTGGTGCCGGTGATCCGTATTCCGTTGATTCCGGGGTTTAACGCCGATGAGCAGAGTCTCGGCGCCATGCTGCAGTTTGTTGCCCGTGAGACCCGGGCGCAGAGTGTGCACTTCCTGCCCTATCATACCCTGGGCCGACACAAATATACCCTGCTCGGGCGCCCCTATCAGGCGCCGGCGCAGCCCCTTGATGATGACCATCTGTTGCAGTTTGCTGCCGCCAGTGCCCGAGACCTCGGGCTGACGCCGGTATTGAGAGGAGAAGCATGATGACGACCCTGGATCTGACCACCCTGAGCGCACGCATTCGTGCCCACAAGCAGGCCCTGATCACCTTGGTCAAGCCGCCGATCTGTACCGAGCGCGCGCAGGCCTACACCGATATCTACCGCCAGCATGCCGACCAGCCGGTGGTGGTCCGCCGGGCGCTGGCACTGGCGCACCATCTGCGAACCAAGCAGATCTGGATCAAGCATGACGAACTGATCGTCGGCAACCTGGCGAGCGAAGTTCGTGCCGCACCGATCTTCCCCGAGTACACCATTGGCTGGATTGAGAAGGAGCTGGATGAACTGGGCGACCGCCCGGGCGCCGGGTTCACCTTAAGTCCAGCCCATCGCCAGGTGATCCACGATATCTGCCCGTTCTGGCACGGTCAGACGGTGCAGGATCGCTGTATGGCGATGTTCACCGATGAGCACAAGGCGCTGATGGCCGCCGGCATGATCAAGGCAGAGGGCAACATGACCTCCGGGGATGGTCATCTGGCGGTCGATTTTGTTAGCGTGCTGACGCTGGGGCTGGATGGACTGCGTGACAAGGTCGCTCGGCGGCGCGAGCAGCTGGATCGGGCCGACTGGCAGGATTTGCAACGCGAGCAGTTCCTGAAGGGGGTGGCGCTGGTGCTGACCGCGGTCTCCGACTACATCTTGCGCTATGCCCAATTGGCGGAGCAGATGGCAGTGACCGAGTCACGCCAGTGGCGAGCAGACGAATTGCGGCAGATTGCGGCCAATTGCCAGCAGATTGCCAGCCAGCCACCGGCCAGTTTCTGGCAGGCGTTGCAGTTATGCTACTTCGTACAACTGGTGCTGCAGATTGAATCAAATGGCCATTCGGTGTCGTTCGGGCGGATGGATCAATATCTGGCCCCTTGGTACCAGCGCGATGTGGTCGAAGGCGGCGTGGCGCGCGAGCAGGCGATCGAGTTGCTGCAGTGCTGCTGGCTCAAGCTGCTTGAGGTAAGCAAGATCCGCTCCGGGTCGCATTCCAAGGCCTCGGCAGGTAACCCGCTGTACCAGAATGTGACCATCGGCGGCCAGCTGCTGGTCGACGGCCAGGCGCGTGATGCGGTCAACCCGCTCTCCTGGGCGATTCTGGAGTCGTGTGGCCGGCTGCGCTCGACTCAGCCTAACCTCAGCGTGCGCTACCATGCCGGCATGAGTGACGAATTTCTGGATGGCTGCGTTCAGGTGATCCGCTGCGGATTCGGTATGCCGGCCTTCAACAATGACGAGATTGTGATCCCCGAGTTTATCCGCCTCGGCGTGAGCCGTGAGGATGCCTACAACTATTCGGCGATTGGCTGTATCGAGACCGCCGTGCCGGGCAAGTGGGGCTACCGTTGTACCGGTATGAGCTTCGTCAATATGGCCCGCGTGCTGCTGGCCGCGCTGGAGCAGGGGCGAGATAGCACCTCGGGCCAGGTATTCCTGCCGCAGCCGCAGGGGTTGTCGTTAGCGAACTTCGACAACTTTGAACAGGTGCTGGCCGCCTGGGATCGGCAGATCCGCTGGTATACCCGTCAGTCGATCGAGATCGACTGCGTGGTGGACAGCGCACTCGAGGCGCTGGCCCATGATGTCTTCTGCTCGGCACTGGTGGATGACTGTATCGGTCGCGGCCGTAGCGTCAAGGAGGGCGGCGCCGTGTATGACTGGGTCTCCGGCCTGCAAGTCGGTATCGCCAATCTGGGCAACTCGTTGCAAGCGGTGCGCGAGCTGGTATTTGCGCGGGGCCAGGTCGGGCAGGCTGACCTGGCGCGGGCGTTGGCCGATGATTTTGCTGGCGCGGAAGGCGAGCAGTTGCGCCAGCGTCTGGTGAACGTGGCGGCCAAGTATGGCAATGACGACGATGCGGTGGATGATCTGCTGGTTCGCGCCTATCGCACCTATATCGATGCGCTGCCGGCCTTCCACAATACCCGTTATGGTCGCGGTCCGATCGGCGGCGGGTACTATGCTGGCACCTCGTCGATTTCGGCCAACGTGCCATTTGGCGCGGCCACCATGGCCACCCCGGATGGCCGACATGCCCATGCGCCGTTGGCGGAAGGGGCCAGCCCGGCGTCCGGCTCGGATATGCAGGGGCCGACTGCGGTGTTCAACTCGCTGGCCAAACTGCCGACTGCCGAGATCCTGGGCGGGGTGCTGCTCAATCAGAAGCTCAATCCGGCGGTGCTGGAGAACCCGCACGACCGGCACAAGCTGATGATGCTGTTGCGCACCTTCTTCGAGGACCATCATGGCTGGCATGTGCAGTACAACATCGTCTCGCGCGATACCCTGCTGGCCGCCAAGGCGCATCCGGATGACTATCGCGATTTGGTGGTGCGGGTGGCCGGTTACTCGGCATTCTTCACCGCGCTGTCACCGGATACCCAGGACGACATTATCAATCGTACCGAGCATCAGTTATAACGCCGATCGTAACGGGGATAGATACAGAAACGGGACCGAGTGGTCCCGTTTTTTACACTGGATAACGGGCTTGCCAGACCGTTACAGGGAAGAGAAAGGCAGTGTGTACTGCCGTGCCACCGTGTTGCGCCACCGCCGGGTGAAGGCGATGCCGTCGGGTGGCGAAATCAGCGACGTGACGAGTGCTGTTCTTGCATCTTGCGATTGAGCCACTGGCTCAGCAGGGCCACGCACAGCGGGTCGTAATTAAACATGGTAGCCTCCAAAAATGTGATGCATGTCTCACTGGCAATCCTCGCAGGGCACGTCATAGATTGCAATAAAATTGTGATGCGCATCACATTCTAGGTGATCGTGTGCAAAAATAGTGCATCATGTGGCGAGGAATGCGCGCACCATGCTGCGCCGGTTGGGTGGGCAAGGATGGCCAAATCAAGTTAGCGTCGATTGAGGCAGGTCACATTGTCGGTATTTTCATGGCTGACGTGATCATTCTTTCACTTTTTTGTCATCAAACGTTCATTTTGCATGCTGCGTCACAGGAATAACGGCTCCAATTTTTGGCTTTTGACATAAGCTGGAAGTGTTTTCACTGCGGGAAAAGTGAGACGCATCAGCAAGATTCAATCGCGTCAATGCTTCACGTGCGACCGCGTGGCAGCCCTCAATTCAGTTGTAACACCACTCAGAAAAATAAGATGAATTTCACGACCCTAACCTTACGACAGGCTGTCTCCTATTCCCGAGTTCAATCCTTCTTGAACTGGAATTCCTGTATTGTGCTCGCCTTGGCTTGGCTGATGAACATCTCATTGGGCTATGAGCTGAGTGTGCTGGATACCTTGGGATTTTTTTGTTTCCTGTGTTTGCTGGAGCGACTCTCCTGGCGGGCATTCAAATATACGTTGATCGGGGTCGCGCTGGTGGCGGCCTGCTATTTCCCGTTTGGGCGCACCTACGGCGCCCCGAACTTTAACAGCGTGCTGTCCCTCTACTCGTCAAACCCGGAAGAGGCCGGCGAGATATTGCGGGTGCTGCCGTTGTGGTACTACCTGGTTTCGCTAGGGATTCTCGGACTGGCCTCGCTGCGTTTGAAGCGGCCGGTGATAGCCTATCCTCGCTGGTCGAGTCAACATGCGTCGTTGCTGGCGCTCTTTGTGGCCGTGTCGTTGGCCTCGCCGCTACATGTTTTTTATACGCATGGCTCGTTCTCGCTATTGAACATGAGCTACCCGGTGTTCCGGTTTGTTAAAGACCTGACGCTGATTAATATGACGGTCAGTTCCGAACACCAGCGTATGCAGGCCTTGGCCACCTTGCAGGATAACTGGCATGTGCTGGCGGTCAAACCGGCGCACCAGGTCTATGTGGTGGTGATCGGCGAGAGTGCCCGGCGGGATGCGTTGGGCGCCTTTGGTGGCCACTGGGACAACACCCCGTTTGTCAGCCATGCCAAGGGCATTCGTTTCCAGAACTACCTGTCGGCGGCCTCCTCAACCCAGCAGTCTTTGGGCCTCACGCTGACCCTGGTTGGTAAAGATCGACAACCACAATTCCAGAATAACATCATCACGCTGGCCAAACGGGCTGGCTTCAAGACCTACTGGTTTTCCAACCAGGGCCAGCTTGGCCATTACGATACCGCGATTGCCAGTATCGCCAAACGTGCGGATGAGACCCGCTTTCTGAAGACCGGCAACTTTATTTCGCAAGATACCCAGGATATGGATCTGCTGAAGTTCACCGGTGCGGCACTCGCCGAGGAGGGGGACGCCCCCAAACTGCTGGTCTATCACCTGATGGGCTCACACCCCAAGGCCTGCGAACGCACCTACCACCGCTATGTGACCTTCGTGGATAACGAGGAGGTCTCCTGCTATCTGTACAGCATCACCCAGACTGATAATTTCCTCGCCTCACTCAATCAGCAATTGCAGGCCAGTGGTAAAAGTTTCTCCATGCTCTACTTCTCTGACCATGGGCTGGCATTCAAGGAGCGCGGTTCACCCTCGGAATACCTGTCGCATAATGACCAGTTCCAGCAGAACTACGAGGTGCCGCTGTTCATCACGGCCAGTGGCGCCAAGCAGCAGCAAGTGATCAAGGCGACCCGCTCGGCGAACGACTTTATGACGCTGTTTGCTGAGTGGAGCGGGATCAGCAGCCGTGAGGTGACGCCACGCTACCATTTCATCTCCGAGCAACCGGCTGCTTCGGCCGCGTATGTCACCAATTTCGCGTTGGATCGGGTGGATGTCGGTGAATTGCCGCAAGATCCGTTTGTGCAAGGCAACTTGACTGCTGCCGCTGCGCATGACGAGGCGACAACGCCCTGATCGTCAATATCAACAACCCATCCGGTCAGCGCGCTGGCTGGTCGCACAAGTCAAAAGGCACGCATGGCGTGCCTTTTGACAAATAGCAGGCCTTGGCCGCTAGGCAATCAGCCCAAGGTGACGCGCATGAAAGCGCAGATGATCATCGATAAAGCTGGCGATGAAATAATCGCTGTGATCGTACCCGGCATGCCGGCGCAGCGTCAGCGGATAACCGCTATGCTGAGCGGCCAATTCTAGCTGCTCTGGCATTAATTGATCGGCCAAGAAACGGTCATCCAGTCCTTGGTCAACCAGGGTGGGCAAGCCGGTGCTCGCTTCTTGCATCAACAGGCTGGCATCATGTTCACGCCAGTGCTGCGGTGCCGCGCCGAGGTAGGCGGTGAAGGCCTTGCGTCCCCAGGGGCTGGCCATCGGATGGCTGATTGGACTAAACGCCGACACACTGCAATAGCGTGCGGCAGCCTTGATTCCGATGGTCAGGGCGCCATGTCCACCCATCGAATGTCCGGCCAGCGCGCGTTGCTGGGTCACCGGGAAATGTGCTTCGATGAGTGCCGGCAACTCCTCCACCACATAGTCGTACATCCGATAGT
>JAYROM010000132.1:0-1705 GCA_041911695.1 Aeromonadaceae bacterium | reverse complement strand
TATCTGCTGTTTGGTGAGATCCGTCTCGGGCGGCAACGGGTCGAGCGTGCGCGGGCCTTGTATGCGCCGTTTGCGCGCTGGGTCAGTGAACTGGTCAGCAGTTTTACCCGCCAACCGGCCAGGGTCTCGGCGGCAGCGGAGCCGATCAGCGAATTGGTGTTTGCCCGCTTGGGGTCGCCGATGCTCGGCGGTAATGCCTATGAGTTGCTGGATGAGCCGCATGCCATTCTGTTTGCGATTGCCCAGGATATCCGTGCTGCCAAAGTCTCCTGTTATCTAGAGTTCTATATCTGGCAACAGGGGGGCTGGGCCGATGAGGTCGCTACTGCACTGATCGATGCGGCACAGCGCGGCGTGGATTGTCGCGTGTTACTGGACTCGGTCGGCGGTGCCGCGTTTTTTGATAGTGATTGGCCGATGCGCTTTGCCGAAGTCGGGATTCGCTTGATTGAGGTGCTGCCGGTCGGCGCCTGGCGTATTCCGCTGCAACGTCAGGATTTGCGCATGCATCGCAAACTGGTGGTAATTGATGACCTGGTGGCCTATACCGGCTCGATGAATCTGGTCGACCCGCGTTACTTTAAGCGCGATGCCGGGGTCGGGCAGTGGATTGATGTCATGGTGCGCCTGCAGGGGCCGATTGTGCCGTTGATCTGGTCGCTGTTTGTGCGCGATTGGGAGCTGGAGACCGGTGAGCGGTTGCTGGAAACCCAGCAGCATAGCCCTGAGTATCTGGAGACACCGGATGCCCACCTGCAGCTGATCCCGTCCGGGCCATTTACCGGGGGAGATTGTATCCAGCAGATCCTGTTGCTGGCGATCTACCAGGCGCGGCGCAGTTTGGTGATCACGACCCCCTATTTTGTGCCGGATGACTCGCTGGTGGCAGCACTGCGTTCGGCGGCGGAGCGCGGTATTCGCGTGCAGCTGATCCTGCCCTCGCGCAATGACTCCTTTATGGTGCGCCATGCCAGTGATGCGTTTTTAAATGAGCTGTTGATCTCCGGGGTCGAGATCTACCGTTTCCAGCAAGGGCTGCTGCATACCAAGAGCGTGGTGGTGGATGAGTGCATGGCGTTGTTCGGCACCTTGAATCTGGATCGCCGCAGCTTGTGGCTCAATTTCGAGACCACCTTGCTGGTGGATGATCCGGTGTTTGCCCAACAACTGACCCGCATCCAGCATGGCTATATGGCGCAGGCCCAACGGTTGTACTATTCCGACTGGCGGCAGCGCTCGTGGGGCAAGCGGCTGCTGGAGAATGTCCTTTATCTGTTCAGCCCGCTGCTCTGATCCTCTTTTGACCAATGGAATCATCCATGACCCGAACCTCTCTTTCTCTCACCAGTGGTGTCGTACTGGTGTTGCTGGCCGCCACCTGGTGGGGAACCAGTGCGCTGTATCAGTATGAAATCGAGCAAGTGGTTGCCCAAACCCGTCTGCCGGACGGGGTTCGTTGGCAGGCCGATAACCAATCCGCCCAGTTCTGGCGACAAGAGGCCAGTGTGCAGTTGATGGTTGATCCAGCCCGGCTATTGCCAGGAATGGCCGACGCCTTGACCGGCTGGGGGCAGACTTGGCGCTGGCAGGTACAAGAGACGCGCTGGCCACTGTTTATCCAGGGCGAGGCGGTGCCGGAGCCGATGATGGGGACGACGCGGGCCAGTCCGAAAGATCTGCCGGCACCGCGACTCCGTTGGTCAGT
>JAYROM010000131.1:0-5864 GCA_041911695.1 Aeromonadaceae bacterium | reverse complement strand
GTGCCATCTGCAAGGTCTGGTGCGCGATATCGGCCACGGTGACCACATTGCGATTGGTCTCGGCCGCCACCAGTGACTGCTGTTCGGCTGCCGTCGCAATCCGGGTGTTGATATTGTTGATGCGATCGACCGCATTCACGATGCTGAGCAGCGACTGGCCGGCCTCATTGGCACGCAGTACCGCCTGTTCGGTCAGCCGGTGTGTCTCCTGCATATTAGTGACCGCTTCATCGGTTTTTTGCTGTAAACGGGTGATTTTGCCCTGAATCTCGACAGTGGCGGTCTGGGTCCGATGCGCAAGCTGACGCACCTCGTCGGCGACCACGGCAAATCCGCGCCCGGCCTCGCCGGCACGCGCGGCCTCGATGGCAGCATTCAACGCCAGGAGATTGGTCTGCGCCGAGATAGTCTGGATCACGTTAAGGATATCGCCGATCTGGCCACTCTCCCGGGCTAGCTGTTCGATGGCCACGGCAGAGGATTCCATCTCCTCCGCCACCGACCGGATCAGGGTCACTGAGGTATCGACACTGGTCTGCCCCGCCTCGGCCTGGCGCTGGGCTAATTCGGTATCCTGCTTGGCCTGTTCGGTATTTCGCGCGATATCCTCCACCGTATGGGCCATTTGGTTAATCGCCGTCGCCAGGGCATCTGTATTGCTCTGTAGCTCATCCATACTGGCATGCGTCGAACGGGCATGCTGTGTGAGCGCATCGATCTGCCGGATAGTGCGTGCCGACCCGCTCTGGATCGTACAGATAATATGGTCGATATCGCCCAGAAAATGGTTAAACGCGAGGGCCAGACGCGAAAACTCATCTTTGCCGAACTCCGGCAACCGGAACGAGAGATCCTTGCTGCCGCGGGATAAGTTGTCTATCTGCTGCATGAGTAAGGTCAGCGGATTCTTGATTTTTATGTACATCAGATACAGCAGTACCAGCACCAGCAAGACGTTGAACACCATCAGGAATAACGACTGCTTTGCCAGGCTGGACTGTATGGCCTGCGCATGCTGCTTGTAGTTATCCAGCTCCTGGCGATGATCAGTAATGGCATGGGTTATCTGCGTGGCTATCTGTGCCGACAAGGCGTCAAACCCCTTATCCGGCGCCTGCATCAGTGCATCGCCAGCCGCACTGCCTTGCGTACGGTACAGCTTGACCATCCTTGCACCAACATCCCGTTGGTCGCTAATCAGGGTGTTCAAGTCGAGTTTCTCTTCCTGAATCGCCGGCAGTTGCAGGACACTCATCGCATCCTGCGCATGCTGTGCCGCCTCGGCCATGGCATCCTGCGCGCCGGTGAGCGACGCATCGGTGTAGAACTGCTGCACCTGCGTCGTGTGATAGCGCAACTCCTGCAATGCCGCAGCCGTATCGTGTAACTGCTCCATCTGTTGCGGGATAAGCGCCAGTTGCGTGGCAATATGCTGTCGCCACCAGTTACTGAAAAATATGACCAGTACAATCATCAATGCCGACACCAGGGTAAAGCGCCGGATAGAGTAGCGGGATAGCCATGCGCCCATAAGGTCACCTCGTGAATTGGGGTTCCTTAACTATATAAAGCCCTGGCTGAACCTGCCGTTTAGCCCGGCAGGGATAGACCCAAACTGTGGGTGTTATCACGCAACGTCAACCGTATCAGTGACCGGCGACAGACGTTCCGTGCTACGGGCCGCGTGACGCCCCTGCCCTGCAATACCGGTATCGACCCGACGCAGCAGTGCCTGCTCGCCGCAAGGCATTACGGTTCGCGATACAGATCACAAATATCGCTTGCGTGCGATAAATCACGCCAATAGAATGACTGCTCACTCACTTATTTTAGCTGTACCGTAGTGCAAGGCTATCGAGCGGACACCACAGCAGGATAGTTCCGGTCCTCGATAGTTGTTTACGCTGCACAGCGCCCCGACAAGACCCCCTTTATGTGAATTTTTGTACACAAGCAATGAGTGAGTACTCAGGCCATTGCACCCACAATAATTTGAAATGGAATCAAGGATAATGATGACCCCAAGTGCCGTTTCCCAGGATCTCCCCCCACAACGTCCCCTCACCCGTCTGGCCGGGCTGGTCGCTATCGCCCTGACGCTATTACCGCTCGCCGCCTGTTCACCGCAAGGTTCAGCCGCCGCTGGCGCCCCGGCCATGCCGGCACTGCCGGTCAGCGTGGTCACCGCGCAGCGCCAACCCTTGCCGATGGCGCTGGAGGCGATTGGTGAAACCCAAGGCTCGCGTGAAGTGGCCGTGCCGGCGCGGGTGGCGGGCGTGCTCGAGCGCCAGCTGTTTCAGGAGGGTAACGCGGTGAAAGCCGGCCAACCGCTGTTCAGTCTGGAGCGCGACAGCTACGCCAACGCCGTACAACAAGCCAAAGCCGAACTGGCCCAGCGCCAGGCGCTGGCCAGCCAGGCACATCGGGAACAACAGCGCCTCAAGGCACTGAGCCAAAGCAACGCGGTACCGAGTCGCGACTATGACGAGGCGGTCACCACCGCCCGGCAGGCCGACGCCGCCCTGTCCGCAGCGCAAGCGGCACTCGCCACCGCACAACTCAATCTGGGCTACACCACCCTGCGCGCCCCGATCGCCGGGATCAGCGGTCATGCCAGCCGCTCGGTCGGTAATTTGCTCAATCCGTCCACGGACACCGCGCTCACCACCATCAGCCAGACCAATCCGCTGTGGGTCAACTTTGCCCTGTCCGCCAGTGAAGCAGCACAGTTGCGTCGCGGCGCACAACACGGCGTGACCCTGACCGATGCGGCAGGTAAACCCCTGCTGGAGCATGGCCAGATCAACTTCACCGCCTCCACGGTCAACCCGCGGCTGGGCACAGTGCAGTTACGCGCCGAGTTTGCCAACCCCAAGCTGGCGGTGCTGCCCGGCCAATTTGTCCGCGTCCATCTGCTGGGTGAAGAGCAGTCGGTGTTCCGCGTACCGCAGGTGGCGGTGATGCAGACCGAAGAGGGCTATCAGGTCTGGGTCGCGCGTGACGGCAAAGCGGTCGCTGTGCCGGTACAGGCCGGCCCCTGGTCAGGCCAGGATTGGGTGATCGAGCAAGGCCTGCAGGAGGGCGATCAGGTAATCGTCGATAACCTGATCAAGCTGCAGCCGGGCGCCCCCGTCGCCGCACAGGCGAGCAAGCCAGCCGCCGCACCGGCCAGCAAACCGGCGGCGACGTCCGCAACCACGGCGGCCTCCGCCGCCACCGCGACTGCGTCCAACTGACGGGAGCCTGTATGTTCTCCAGATTCTTTATCCAGCGGCCGATCTTCGCCGCCGTGCTGTCGATCATCATCGTCCTCGCCGGACTGGTGTCGATGCGCATCTTGCCGGTCGCGCAATACCCCGAGATTGCGCCGCCGACCATTACCATCAGCGCCAGCTATCCGGGCGCATCGGCCGAAACCCTGGCCAAGACCGTCGCCGCACCGATTGAGGAGCAGCTCTCCGGCGTCGAGCACCTGCTCTATTTCAGCTCCAATGCCGCCGCCGACGGCACCGTGACCATCACCGCGACCTTCGAAGTCGGTACCGATGCGGACAAGGCGTCAATGAACGTCAACAACCGTGTCCAGCAAGCCTCGTCGCGTCTGCCGGACGAGGTACGCCGTAACGGCGTGGTGGTCGCCAAGCGTTCGGACAACTTCCTGCTGGTACTCACCCTGACCTCGCCGCACCAGACCCGCGATCCGCTGTTCCTGTCGAATTTTGCTACCCGCAATATCGTCGATCAGATCAAGCGCATCCCGGGGACGGCGGAAGTCTCGCTGTTCGGCGCCCGCGACTACAGCATGCGCATCTGGCTGCAGCCGGACAAGATGGCGCAGCTGGGAGTAACCACCGATGACATCACCGCAGCCATCGCCGCCCAGAATGCCCAGTATGCGGTCGGCAAAATCGGCGCGGAGCCGGCCCCCAAGGGCCAGTCCATCGGCTATACCGTCACCGCGCGAGGCCGTCTGGCCCAACCGGAGGAGTTCGGCAATATCGCGGTGCGATCAGCCGGTGCCGAGGGGGTGTTACGCCTGAAGGATGTCGCCCGGATCGAGTTGGGAGCACAGAACTATGACCAGTCGAGCTGGCTGAATGGCCAACCGGTGGTCTCGGTCGGGATCTTCCTGCAGGCCGGCGCCAACGCGCTGCAGGTCGGTGACGCGGTCAAGCAGCGCATGAAGGAGCTGAAACAGGAGTTCCCGAGTGATGTCGATTATGCCATGCCGTATGACACCACCCAGTTCGTCTCCGCCTCGATCAGCGAGGTACTGCATACCGTGCTGGAAGCGGCGGTGATCGTGCTGGTGGTGGTGTTCCTGTTCTTGCAGACCTGGCGCGCCACCCTGATCCCGATGCTGGCGGTGCCGGTGTCGCTGCTCGGCACCTTCGCCGGGTTGTGGCTGTTCGGCTTCTCGATCAATACCCTGACCCTGTTCGCCATGGTGCTGGCCATCGGCATCGTGGTCGATGATGCCATCGTGGTACTGGAGAACGTCGAGCGTCTGATGCGCGAGCGGCAGATGAGCCCGGTCGCCGCCTCCATCGAGGCGATGCGCGAGGTCTCCGGCGCCGTGGTCGGGATCGTGCTGGTGCTGTGCGCGGTGTTTATTCCGGTCGCCTTTATGGGCGGGATCGCCGGCCAGCTCTACCGCCAGTTTGCGGTTACCGTGGCCATCGCCGTGGTGCTTTCCGGCCTGGTGGCACTGACCCTGACTCCGGCGCTGTGTGCCCTGCTGCTCAAGCCGCACGAGCATGACAACAGCCGGTTAGCCCACTGGTTTGCGCCGTTTAACCGCGGCTTTAACTGGCTGACCCAGCGCTTTCTCGCCGCGGTCACCCGCGTGCTGCACCACAAGGTGCTGGCGCTGGGCCTGTTCGTGCTGATGTTGGGCGGCGCGGCCACCCTGTTCCGTCTGGTGCCATCAAGCTTTGTACCGGAAGAGGATCAGGGCTACATCATCGCGGCGGCCATGCTGCCGGATGGGGCGACCCTGTCGCGTACCGAGCAGTCGATGAGCCTGCTGCGCCAGCGCACGCAACAGAACCCGGCGGTCGAGGCGATCTTCGAAATCAACGGCTTTGACATGATCGGCGGTGGTGCCAAGAGCAATTCATCGACCCTGTTCTATCCAATGAAAGACTGGTCCAGGCGCACACAGACCGCCAGCCAGCTGGTGGCCGCGGTCGGCGGTGCCGGGATGAGCCTGAGCGACGGGCTGGCGTTTGCCTTCAACCCGCCCAGTATCCAGGGGTTGGGAGCGGCCGGCGGCTTTGAAGTGATGGTGCAGTCGCGCCAGAGCAGCGATGCCAAACAACTGGCGCGTGTGACACAAAACCTGCTCGCCGCCATGGCCAGACATCCGGCACTGGCCCCGGCACAGACCTTCTTTACCGCCAATGTGCCGCAGTTGCGCGTGGATGTGGATCGCGAGAAGGCGCTGTCACTGGGCGTACCGGTGGCGGATGTCTATTCGACACTGCAGGCACAGATGGGCTCGCTGTACGTCAATGACTTCAACCGCTCGGGCCGTACCTACCATGTCACCGTACAGGCCGATGCACCGTACCGCGCCCGTCCGGAAGATCTGGGCAAGCTGTATGTCCGCTCGCAGAGCACCAACGAGATGATCCCGCTCAAGGCGCTGATCGACGTGGTGCCGATTGTCGGCCCGGAGCAGATCCAGCGTTATAACGGCTATCTGGCGGCCAAAATCATGGGCAGTGCCAAGCCGGGCTACAGCTCGGGTGATGCCATCGCCGCGGTGGAACAGGTGGCGCGCGCCACCCTGCCCGCCGGCTACAGCATCGAGTGGACCGGACAGGCCTATCAGGAGAAGCGCACCGGTAGTGCGTCGATCT
>JAYROM010000130.1:0-2975 GCA_041911695.1 Aeromonadaceae bacterium | reverse complement strand
GCAAATGCGCCGCTACAACCTGCGCGCCGGGGATACCGTGGAAGGCGAAATCCGGATGCCGCGTGAGGGCGAGCGCTACTTTGCCCTGACCAAGGTCGACCGCATCAACGGCGAAGCGCCGGATGCCTGCAAGAACAAGATCCTGTTTGAAAACCTGACACCGCTGCATCCGAACCAACCGCTGCGTCTGGAACGTGACAGCAAAACCGAAGAAAACCTGACCTCGCGCATCATCGACATGGTGGCGCCCATCGGCAAAGGCCAGCGCGGTCTGCTGGTCGCCTCGCCCAAGTCGGGTAAGACGGTCATGCTGCAGAATATTGCGCACGCCATTACCGCCAGCCACCCGGATGTGGTGCTGATTGTGCTGCTGATTGACGAACGCCCGGAAGAAGTGACCGAAATGCAGCGCTCCGTGCGCGGCGAAGTGATTGCGTCCACCTTCGACGAACCCCCGGTACGTCACGTCCAAGTGGCGGAAATGGTCATTGAAAAGGCCAAGCGCCTGGTCGAACACAAAAAGGATGTGGTCATTCTGCTCGACTCGATTACCCGCCTCGCCCGTGCCTACAACACCGTGCAGCCGGCCTCTGGCAAGGTACTGTCGGGCGGTGTCGATGCCAACGCGCTGCAAAAGCCGAAGCGCTTCTTCGGTGCAGCCCGTAATATCGAGGAAGGTGGCTCCCTGACCATCATCGCCACGGCACTGATCGACACTGGCAGCCGTATGGACGATGTGATCTACGAAGAGTTCAAGGGCACCGGCAACATGGAGATCCATCTGGATCGCAAGATGTCGGAAAAACGTCTGTATCCGTCGATCAACGTTAACCGCTCGGGTACCCGTCGCGAAGAACTGCTCATTCCGCAGGAAATCCTGCAGAAGATCTGGGTGCTGCGTAAACTGCTCTATCCGATGGACGACCTCGAGGCTATGGAGTTCCTGCTCGACAAGGTGCGCGCCACCAAGAACAACGCCGAATTCTTCGACGCCATGCGCCGTGGCTAAGCCCTGTTATTCAAAGCCATTGCAATCGATTGAAAATTCAGCGATAATTAAGAGCTTAAGTGATCCCGCCACAATCGCCGGATCGGTGTAACTCAACTAGGATTCTTACAAATGAAGTCTGGCATCCACCCCGAATACAAAGATATCGAAGTCACCTGCTCCTGTGGTGAGAAGTTCACGACCAAATCGACCATGAACAAGGCGTTGAACATTGAAGTTTGCTCGAACTGCCACCCGTTCTACACGGGCAAGCAGAAGATCGTCGATACCGCTGGTCGCGTTGAGAAGTTCCGTCAGAAGTTTGGCGGCCTGCGCAAGTCTGCCTAAGACCGTTGCACGGTGCAAACCGCTTAAAGGGCAGCCTAGGCTGCCCTTTTGCTTTATTGGCCACATGATTCACTACTATGTCTTTCCTTGATCTGAGACCTACTCCGCCCACGGCCCAGCATGACGCATCGGTGCGCTGGAGCACCTACTCACGGCAACCCTTGCTGATGGGCTGGCCTGTGGCGCTCTGCCTGGCGCTGATCCTCCTGTTGCCGGGCCTATTGGGACGAGACCCCTGGCGTGGCGATGACGCAGAACATTTCGGGGTCATTCTGCAGTTGCTGCAGGGTGGTTCATGGCTGACGCCAATGTTCCAGGGCGAGGTCTGGAACCAGTCCCCGCTCTACTACTGGGTCAACGCACTGATTGCCTGGCCCTTCAGTCTGATCCTGTCACTACCGGATGCAGCACGACTGGGTAATCTGTTCTGGGTGAGCCTCACGATCTATGCGCTCTATCAGACCGCCCGAAGCACGCTCAGCAATGAGGATGCCCGCGTCCTGCCCTTCCTGGCATTGAGCGCCCCCGGGCTGATGCTCAGCGCCCACGAAACACAACCGGATCTGGCCGTCATGGCGGGGTATGCCGTCTTTTTCTGGGGCACCAGCCGCCTGTGTTTTGAGAAAGTCACGCCCGGCTCGTTGCTAACAGGATTCGGGGTTGGCATCACCTTGCTTGCCGGCGGTTTGAGCATTGCCCTCCCCTTAGTGCTGGTACTCCTAGGCCTGTTTCTGGTCAAACCCCGACTGCGGCTGAACACACTGATTGGGCTGATGCTCGGCCTGCTTATTGGTTTTTCCTGGTTCATCCATGCCGCAGCATTTGCCGACACCCAGGCGACCAATCTGGCCGATGCCTTATTTAACGCCATCTGGCCGACAACGACTTGGCGCACCGTCAACGAACTACCAACCGCCGCACTAGGTTTCATCAAACTGCTGGCTTGGGCCACCTGGCCGGCCTGGCCCATTGCTGCGTGGACCTTGTGGCGCCGCCGCCTCACGTTCTGGCGTCGGGAAACGATCATTCCGCTGGTCGTCCTATTTACAGCGCTGGCCCTGGAAATCGGCGCCTCAGCCATCCGCCCTTCCAAATCACTCATCCTACTCATGCCGATGCTGCTGCTGGCCACGGCCTCGGTGACGCACCTACGTCGTGGTGCCGCCAATATGCTGGATGCCTTCACGCTGACCCTGTTTACCTTCACAGCCGCCTTTGTCTGGCTGGGCTGGAGCGCCATTCATTTCGGCTGGCCCGAACACCTGTCGCAGACGGTGACCCGATTGGAACCGGGCTTCAGAACGCCACTCACCCTGCTGGCACCGGCCGTGGCATTCCTGCTGACCATTGGCTGGTTTGTGCTGATGCGCAACATTCCACGCTCACCGGTACGGGGTATACAGCACTGGTTTACCGGCATCACCCTGATCTGGGCCCTGGTGGTTGCACTCTGGTCCCCGTGGCTGGATCACGGTATGAGCTTCAACCGCCTGGCAGACCAACTGGGCAAACAACTGAACAGCCCTGGCTGCATTGCCACGTACAAGGTCTCCGATGATGCCCGTGCGGCACTCGGCTTCGAACTCAACCGCCCCATGCCGCGTTCGGCCATTACTACAGGGAAGACCTGCAACTGGTT
>JAYROM010000129.1:0-28007 GCA_041911695.1 Aeromonadaceae bacterium | reverse complement strand
CGACCTGATCGTGGCTGTCCGTGGCCAGGGCATGCTGCAAGCCATCGAGTTCCATCAGAACCAGTTGGGCTACAGTTTTGCCAAGGGCATGTTTGACGCCGGGATTCTGGTGGCCGGTACCCTGATTAACGCCAAAACCGTGCGTATCGAACCGCCATTGACCTTTAACGAACCGCTGGTCGACCGCCTGTTGTCCACCGCAACCGTCGTACTCACCACCATCAGGGAGAAACAGCGCGTCTCTCAGCCTGAAGGTGTGACCGTCTGATCGTCTACGGGCTGGATAGCCCCTCTCGATCACACCAACGAAAACGGCCTCATCTCGAGGCCGTTTTCTATTGCATGATACATCGTGTGCTGTGTCTGTTCCGTGCAGCCCGGCTGTTTCCATTCCTTCGGTACAGCATGCTGCATAGTGATGTCACTCTCACCGCTGGTGACATCCCAACCAGGTCAGCTCGCGAGTTGCAATTGTTCCTGCAATCTTAAAAAAGCGATCATGGCCGCACGTAGCGGGTTGTCATCGCGCGCCAACTCGCCGGCAACCAGCAGGTGGCCAGAGAGTTGCACATAACCCGGATCGGCGACACCGAGCCAGGCACTGGAATTTTGATCCGGGATCAAGGCAATCCCATGACCGGTGATAATCGGCCATGCATGTTCAATTTCATTACAAGGGTGGAACGGGCGATGAGCAATATCCAACGTCTCGGCGACCAGTTGATTTAACTGCTTATCCGGTAAAGCGCTGTAGTTCATGCGGTGTGTCTCGAACGATAACGGAATGGAGGTAAGAATCTACGCTTGATTAAAAAGCGGCCGCTATTATCGCTGTTTTGTGACGGAAATCACGCTTAACTTGTACAATTGATCATCATTTTTTTGATTGATTAAGTCATGGTCATCGAGTTTTCCGAATTAGCCATGAGAAAACTACGGATATCTCAGTGATTCCACCGCATAACATCCCGCACAGATTAAAAATGGTGGTCATCACTACTGCTGCAGACAAAACAATTTCCCCCCTTGAAACGGCCCAGAACGACCCCATATAGCTTTCTGATGAATTCATATCCTGACTAAACATCAAGGAAATCAAAGATGAGCGAAGCTGTTCATGTTGAAACCCATGGGTTTCAGACCGAAGTCAAACAACTGCTGAACCTGATGGCACACAGCCTGTACTCGCACAAGGAGGTGTTCCTGCGCGAGCTGATCTCCAATGCGGCCGATGCGGCCGACAAGTTGCGTTTCAAGGCGCTGTCTGATGCATCACTGTTTGAAAATGACGGTGAACTGCGCGTCCGCCTGCTGGTTGATAAGGAAAAGCGCACACTGACCATTTCCGACAATGGCATTGGCATGACCCGCGATCAGGCGATCGAACATCTAGGCACCATCGCCCGCTCCGGCACTGCGGAATTCTTCCGTAACCTGTCTGGTGATCAGGGCAAAGACTCCCAATTGATTGGCCAGTTCGGTGTCGGCTTCTACTCGGCGTTTATCGTGGCTGACAAGGTGACGGTGCTCAGTCGTGCCGCCGGTGAAGATGCTGCACGCGGTGTCTGCTGGGAATCTGACGGCTCAGGCGCCTTTACCGTGGCGGATATCCATAAGGAAAGCCGCGGTACCGACGTTATCCTGCATCTGAAGGAAGAGGAAGGCGAATACCTGGATGATTGGCAGTTGCGCACCGTGATCGGCAAATATTCCGACCACATCAGCGTACCGGTCGAGATGTGGGAAGTCCCGGAAGCCGAAGCCAAAGAAGAGGGCGAAGAGGCAGAAAAAGTGGTTGCCGAAGGGGCCTGGAAACAGGTCAACCGCGCTACCGCGCTGTGGACCCGTACCCCGAAGGACATCAAAGACGAAGAGTACCAGGAGTTCTACAAGCACCTGAGCCACGACTACGAAGATGCCCTTGCCTGGGCGCACAACCGCGTCGAAGGCAGCCAGGAGTATACCTCCCTGCTGTATGTACCTGCCCGTGCGCCGTGGGATATGTGGAATCGCGAACAGAAACACGGTCTGAAATTGTACGTCCAGCGCGTCTTTATCATGGACGACGCCGAGCAGTTCATGCCGACCTGGCTGCGTTTCGTCAAGGGTGTGCTGGACTCCAACGACCTGCCGCTGAATGTGTCGCGTGAAATCCTGCAGGACAACAAGATCACCGCCCAGTTGCGCAAGGCCTGTACCAAGCGCGTGCTGTCCATGCTGTCGAAGATGGCCAAGGACGAGCCGGAAAAGTATCAAACCTTCTGGCAGCAGTTCGGTAACGTGATGAAGGAAGGTCCTGCCGAGGACTATGCTCATCGCGAAGAGATCGGCGCCCTGTTGCGCTTTGCTTCAACCCACACCGGCTCCGATGCCCAGACCGTCAGCCTCGCTGACTATATTGGTCGCATGAAGGAGAAACAGCAGGCCATCTACTACATCATCGCTGACAGTTACATTGCCGCCAGCAAGAGCCCGCATCTGGAACTGCTGCGCAAGAAGGGCGTTGAAGTCCTGCTGCTGTGGGATCGCGTCGATGAATGGCTGATGAGCCACCTGAGCGAATTCGACGGCAAGCGTCTGGTCTCGGTCACCCGCGGTGACCTGGAGCTGGGCGAGCTGGATGACGCCGAAGAGCGTAAACAGCAGGAAGAGCTGGCCAAGGAGCATGCCGGTCTGGTCGAGCGCATCACCAAGGTACTGGGCGATCAGGTCAAAGAGGTGCGTATCAGTCACCGCCTGACCGACACCCCGAGCTGTGTGGTCACCGACAACTACGGCATGAGTAGCCAAATGATGAAGCTGATGAAGGCCGCTGGTCAGCCGGTACCGGATCAGAAGTTTATTCTGGAGCTCAACCCACAGCATGCGTTGGTACAGCGCGTTGCGGCCGAGGCGGATGACACCCGCTTTGCCGAGTGGTCACAACTGCTGCTCGAGCAGGCCCAGCTGGCCGAACAGGGTGGCCTGGTCGATCCAGCCAGCTTTGTTGCGCGCCTGAACAAACTGCTACTGGGTTAATCACAACGCTTGTTGACAGACGGGGCCGCAGGCCCCGTTTTTTTTGAACGAAGAACACCCTGCCCTGTTGTAGGCCAATCCTGCGCAATACCAAAACCACCGCTTTGTTAGTAGCAGCCTGTTGCCGCTTTGCCATCACACTGCCGTCGACGTTAACCAGCCACTGATAGCAACCCACTTTTGGAAACGGTTACTTCGATTTCACTATGCCCGCTAGTGATCCTGCGCACGTTTTATAGCAAATCACCACCCAACATGTGACACGCAGCACATTCCCCCACTGTTCGTGCTTGTTTTGCTGATATATCAGGATTACTTTTCTGATATATCAGGTTGTGCAGCAATGAAACACGTTAAACGCCCTCGCTGTACTGCAACACATGGGCCCAGGAGACCACAGAACCATGTCCTCATTTATCAACCAGGATTTCCTGCTGGATACCGCCGTAGCGCGCCAGCTGTATCATGATGTAGCCGCCGATCTGCCGATTATCGACTATCACTCTCACCTGCAGCAGGGCGAAATCGCCGCTCGCAAGCAGTTCCGCAACATTGCCGAACTCTGGCTGGGCGGTGACCACTACAAGTGGCGCCTGATGCGTAGCGCCGGCATCACCGAAGATTTCATCACCGGCACCCAGTCTGACGAAGCCAAGTTCCGCGCCTTTTGTAAAGCGTTACCACTGGCCGCTGGCAACCCGATCTACCACTGGAGTCATCTTGAGCTGCATCGCCTGTTCGGCATTGATCGCCTGATCAATGAAAAGAACGCCAGTCTGATCTGGGAAGAGGCCAACGCCAAACTGGCCACCATGGACACCTGGAGCTTTCTGGAGCAGTCCAAGGTGGAAATCGCCTGCACTACCGATGATCCGGCTGATGACCTGCTGCAGCATGACGAAATCGCGGCCTCGGGACTCAAGACCCGCGTGTTGCCGGCTTACCGTCCGGACAAGGCGATGCGTGTCAACGCACCGTGCTTTGTTGATTACCTGGCCACATTGACCCAAGTATCTGGCATCAAGGTGCACTCCTTTGCCTCGATGATGGATGCCCTGGCCGCGCGCGTTGCCTTCTTCCATGAGCGCGGCGCCCGCATCTCTGACCATGCGGTGGATGTTGCCCTGCCGACCGAGCGTCCGGCTATTGACCAGCTGGAAAGCCTGTTTGCCAAGCGTCTGAGTGGTGCCGCACTGAATGAACGTGAGCAAGGCGTCTACCTGCGTGGCTTGCTGGAGTCTATCGGCCGCGTTTATGCCCGTTACAGCTGGTCCATGTGCCTGCACATTGGCGCACAACGTAACAACAACAGCCTGCAGATGTCCCGTTTGGGCGCGGATACCGGCTACGACTCGATCTCCGATATGAGTTGCAGCGCCGGTCTGGCCGCTCTGCTGGATACCCTGAACCTGACCAACGAACTGCCGAAGACCATGCTGTTCTGCCTGAATCCGGGCATGAACGAAGTGCTGTCAACGCTGATCGGCTGTTATCAGGACGGCAGTGTCGCCGGCAAGATGCAGTATGGTCCGGCCTGGTGGTTCAATGACCACAAGGACGGCAACCTCGAACAGTTGCAGACCCTGGGCAACCACGGCGTGCTCGGCACCTCTGTCGGCATGGTGACTGACTCGCGCAGCTTTGCCTCCTACCCGCGTCATGACTACTTCCGTCGTCTGCTGTGCCGCCTGCTTGGCCGTTGGGTCACTGATGGCGAATATCCGCATGACTTGGAAGCCCTGTCGCGCATCGTCCGTGGCGTCTCCTACGAGAACGCCAAGCACTACTTCGGTCTGTAAGGCCATCAGGAAATGACCATGAAACAGTTAACTCGTGACGCCGCCTTCGCACTGCCAATCAAGGTGCTGCAATTTGGTGAAGGCAATTTTCTGCGCGCCTTTGTCGACTGGCAGATCGATCTGCTGAACGAACGCACCGGTCTGGATGCCGGGGTAGTTATCGTACGCCCTATCGCGCGTGCCGACATGCCGCTGCTGGACACCCAGGGCGGGATGTATACCACCCTGATCCGTGGTCTAAATGAAGAGGGCGAGGCCGTTAAGGATTACCGCCAGATCAGCTGTATCCAACGTGAAGTCGATGTCGCCTCCATGTACCAGGAATACCTGCAGCTGGCACACATCCCGACTCTGCGCTTCGTGATCTCCAACACCACCGAAGCCGGTATCGCTATCAACGACACCGACACCTATGACGCGGCCCCAGCACAAGCCTACCCGGCCAAGCTGACCCGTCTGCTGCATGAACGCTTTACCCACTTCAATGGGGCTGAAGACAAAGGCCTGGTGTTGTTACCGTGCGAACTGCTGGACCACAACGGTGAACTGCTCAAGGCGGCAGTCAAGCACTTCGCCGCGCTGTGGCAACTCGGTGAGGCCTTCAGCCTGTGGCTGGATCAAGCCTGTACCTTCTGCTCTACCCTGGTGGACCGTATCGTTACCGGTTATCCGCGCGAAGAGATGGCCGAGATTGAACAGGAGTTGGGTTATCGCGATCACTTCCTGGTCACCGCCGAATACTTCTACCTGTTTGTGATTGAAGGGCCGCAGTGGTTGGCAGATGAACTGCATCTGACCAACTCTGGCCTCAATATCCAGCTGGTAGATGACATCACCCCTTACAAGCAACGCAAGGTCGGCGTGCTCAATGGTGGTCATACCGCCATGGTACCGGTAGCCCTGCTGGCTGGTCTGGAAACTGTTCGCGAAGCGGTAGATGACCTGGATGTCGGTCAGTTCCTGCTCAAGGCGCTGGATCAGGAGATCATCCCGGCCCTACCGTTATCCCGCGACGAACTCGACAGCTTCGCTGCCGATGTGCTGCGTCGCTTCCGCAATCCCTTCATCCGTCACCGTCTGGAGTCGATTGCCCTGAACAGTTGGAGCAAGTTCGCCGCACGCGTCATGCCTCAACTGCGCACCTGTATTGAGGAGCATGGTCGGTTGCCAGTTCGTTTGGTCCTCGCCCTGGCAGCCACCATGCACCTTTATCGCGGTCAGCAAATCAAGCTGGCCGACGACGCCGCCAATCTGGAATGGTTCACCACTGCCTGGTCCCGCGTGGAACAAGGAGAGTGGAGCCTGCACACCATGGCCGTCGAATGGCTGGGTTATACCCCGCTGTGGGGCAGCGACCTGAATGGGTTGGCTGGCCTGACCGAAGCGCTGACTGATGCACTGGCGCAGATTGCCCAACACGGCATGCGTCACACGCTGCAGTCCATCGCTTGACACGGAATACACGAACGCCTGGCAATCCATCGCCAACACAACGCAGGCATAAAAAAAGGGGGAGCTAATGACTCCCCCTCTAAAGGGAAACACGAAGCGGCTCACAACCTGCTTCGTTGAAAAAGGGCGTCAGCAATAGCTTTCAGGCTATCCTCGGCAAAATGGAACCTGAAATCTGCTTGCGACGGTAATTGTTACGAAAGTGCAATCAGAATATCTGAGGTTAGAATAATGATCAAGATCAAGGGAATCCGGTGGTGGATGGTGGGGCTGCTTACGCTCGGCCTGATCGTCAACTACCTGGCGCGCAACACCCTGTCTGTCGCCGCGCCTACCATGATGCAAGAGTTGAACATCAGTACCGAACAGTATTCCCACGTCGTGGTCGCATGGCAGGTCTGCTATGCCATGATGCAACCGATTGCCGGTTTCATTATTGATACCATCGGCACCAAGGTTGGCTTTGCCATCTTCGCCCTGGCCTGGTCTTTGGCCTGTGCGGCCGCTGCGCTGGCACATAACTGGCAGAGTCTGGCCGTGTTCCGCGGGATCCTGGGGATCACCGAAGCCGCTGGTATTCCAGCTGGCGTCAAGGCCACCACTGAATGGTTCCCGGCCAAAGAGCGCTCGGTCGCTATCGGCTGGTTCAACATCGGCTCCTCAGTCGGCGCCCTGTTGGCACCGCCGCTGGTGGTGTGGGCCATCCTGCATGGTGGCTGGCAAGCCGGTTTCGCCATCGTTGGTGCCATCGGTGTGGTCTGGACGGTGTTCTGGGTCTTCTTCTACAAGCACCCGCGCGACCAGAAACTGCTGTCGGAAGAGGAACATCAGTACATCCTGCAAGGTCAGGAAGCCCAGTTTGCCGAAGACGCCAATGTACCGAAGAAGCGCTGGACCGAAATCATCTCCAGCCGTAACTTCTGGGCCATCGGTATCCCGCGCATCCTGTCCGAACCGGCATGGCAGACCTTTAACGCCTGGATCCCGCTGTACATGATGACCGAACGTCATATGAACCTGAAGGAGATCGCGCTGTTTGCCTGGTTGCCGTTCCTGGCCGCAGACATCGGTTGCGTACTGGGTGGCTACCTGAGCCCGCTGTTCCACAAGTACTTGAACGTTTCCCTGTTCACCTCACGCAAGATGGTGGTGGTCACCGGTGCCCTGTTCATGGTTGGCCCGGCCTGTGTTGGCTTCGTTGACAGCCCGTACACCGCTATCGCCCTGCTGTGCGTCGGTGGTTTTGCTCACCAGACCCTGTCCGGCGGCCTCTACTCTGTGACCTCCGACATGTTCGGTAAAGGCGAAGTGGCGACCACTACCGGCCTGGGCGGCATGATGGGCTACCTCGGTGCAGCGGCCTTCACCGCAGTGTTCGGTATCCTGGTTACCCAGATCGGTTATAGCCCGCTGTTTGTTGTGCTGGCCATTTTTGACCTGATTGCTGCGGTCGTGGTCTGTCTGCTGGCTCGCCAGCGTGCTGACGAAAAAAAAGTGACCATCGGTGCTGAGATGAAGGTTTCTGCTGCACACAGCTAACCCTGATTGGCAATACCCGACTCGCCTCGCGTTGAAAAACGCGAGGCGAGTCAACCGATAACCTTATCGTCACACATAGCGCCAAGGCAAAGGCTTGAATAGAATGGTTTTCCCCTTTCCTGACCCGATATTGTCCCCCGACAAAACGGGCCGTACGAAGAAGAAGCTAAGACAAATGCAGGAAAAAACCGTTACTCAAACCGCCCCTGACGCCCCACAGATGAGCGCGGCGCGCCGTGTCTATATCGAACTGCGTCAACGCATCATCGATATGCGCATGTTGCCCGGCACCCGAATTGTCGAACGTGATATCGCTGCCGAGCATGGCACCAGCCGGACCCCGGTTCATGAAGCGGTGTTACGCCTGGCCGAAGAGGGGTTGGTTGAAGTAATACAGCGTGTTGGCACCTTTGTGGCCCGCATTCCACTCAACGAGCTGGATGAAGCCATGTTGGCGCGCACCGCGCTGGAGCGTGCCGTCGTCAAGCGAGCTGCCGAACGGATCACCGCTGATGGCTTGCAGCGGTTACGCGACATCCTGCTGGAACAACATGCCTGCGTGATCAGCAATGACATGCGCGCCTTTCACCAGACGGATGAGAACTTTCACGAGACCTTGGCCCATATCGCCGGGGTGCCCGGAATCTGGCGCATGATCCAGCAGACCAAAGTACAGCTGGATCGATATCGTCGCCTTACCTTGCCGATGCCGGGTCGTATGGATCTGGTGGTCGGTGAACATGAAGCCGTCGTAAGCGCACTGGAAGCCGGTGATAGCGAAGCAGCGTTGCAAGCCATGCAAGTCCATCTGGACGATGTACTGCCGGTGGTCGAGAACGCGCGCACCATGCGGCCGGACTATTTTGTTAACAACCTGGCCGATCAGGAGACCCCTCCAACGGCTTGGTAACGCTGTCCTTTTCGTTCCGCACCGACAGGCGCGGAATGGTTCCGATGACAAGGAGCCCGGGACGGCTGTTTGAGTGGAGTAATACATGACCAGTCATGTCAAACATGTCGTCTCTCTAGGCGAATGCATGATCGAGTTGCGTGCCACGGGTGCCAACACCCTGCATCAATCTTTTGGTGGCGACACGCTTAATACGGCCATCTATCTGTCGAGGTTAGCTGGCAACCATTTTCAGGTCAGCTATGCCACCGGACTGGGCAAGGATGATCCTTACAGTTTGCAGATGCTGGCCGCTTGGGAGGCCGAACAGATTGGTCTGTCTCTGGTCTCCCGTTCCGCGGATCGCCTCCCCGGGCTGTATACCATTCAGGTGGATGCCAGTGGTGAGCGCACCTTCTCTTATTGGCGCCAGTTCAGTGCCGCCAAAGCCTATCTGGACAGTGACGACTGCCCGTTGCTGCAGCCGTCAGCAAAGATTGATGTGCTCTATCTGAGCGGTATCAGCTTGGCTATTTTACCGGAAGCTGGCCGAACCAGACTGCTCGCGCTGATGGAACGCCTGCGCGCACAGGGTGCGCAAATCGTGTTCGATAACAACTACCGTCCCCGCCTGTGGTCCTCGCCCGCAGAAGCCATTGCGCTGTATGACGATTGCTATCGGCTCGCGGATATCGCCCAGGTCACGCTCGATGACGAGATGGCGCTGCGCGGTCTGGATGCTCAACAGGCGGAAGCGGCCGTGTGTGCCAGTGGATGCCGGGAAATCGTCATCAAACGCGGAGCACAACCCTGTGTCATCCATGCAGCCGGACAGCGCCATGAGGTCAGCGGCCAGCGCGTCGCCACTGTGGTCGATACTACCGCGGCGGGCGACTCCTTCGGTGCCGGTTATCTCGCTGCGCGGTTACGCGGTCTGGACGAGGTCTCCGCCGCCAAAGCCGGGCATTTGCTGGCTGCCACGGTGATCCAGCATCCCGGCGCCATCATTCCCTCTACGGCCATGCCACCGCTAAGCGCCTTGTTTGGTGGTTAAGTCGTCTGTTTCAACCCTTGTCAACAAAAGGAACCTATCATGAACTGTGAACAGGTCATGCGTCTTGCGCCGGTCATCCCGGTAATTCGAATTGATCGTCTGGCTGATGCCGTGCCGATGGCCCGTGCACTGGTGAACGGCGGCCTCAAGGCGCTGGAAGTCACCCTGCGCACCCCGGTCGCGCTGGAGGCGATGGCACTGATTGCCCGCGAAGTGCCGGATGCCGTGGTCGGCGCCGGTACCGTGCGCACCCCTGCCCAACTGGACGCGGCCATCAAGGCAGGTGCAAAGTTTGCCGTGAGCCCGGGCCTGACTCGTGAGCTCGCTCTGGCAGCGCGTGACAGCGCCATCTCCCTGCTGCCGGGTGTGGCGACCGCATCAGAAATCATGCAAGCCACCGAATGGGGCTTTGATCGCCTGAAGTTGTTCCCGGCAATGGAAATTGGTGGCCCGCGTCTGGCCAAGGCCTTCAGTGGTCCATTTGCGGACGTGAAGTTCTGCCCGACCGGGGGCATCAGCCCGGCCAATGCGCCGGAGTGGTTGGCGCTGCCAAATATCCTGTGTGTCGGTGGCTCCTGGATGCTGCCAGCTGCCAGCGTCGATGCTGGTGACTGGGCTCATGTAGAAGCCCTGGCGCGCGAAGCGGCCGCATTGCCCCGCCCCTAATCCGCAAGTGTAAGTAGTTCCGCAGATGTACCCGCACGCATCCTTGGCACCGGCTAGTCCGGTGCCTTTTTTATCGATAAAAAGTACGGGCATAAAAAAGCCCCGCTACTGCGGGGCTCGGTGCATCGGTTAACGGCGCCATCAAGCGTCCGCTTGCTCGACGACGACAGTCGCCTGCTCACCACTTTCATCAGCCAGGCAAGCCGCGGCCGTGAACAACACATCCGTCGAACTGTTCAGCGCCGTCTCGCAGGAGTCCTGCAAAACACCGATGATGAAACCAACGGCGACTACCTGCATCGCCAGATCGTTATTGATACCGAACAGGCTGCAGGCCAACGGGATCAACAGTAACGACCCGCCAGCCACACCCGAGGCACCACAAGCACTGACCGTGGCCACAACGCTCAGCAGAACGGCGGTCGGCACATCGACCTGAATACCTAGCGTATGTACTGCAGCCAGCGACAGCACGGTAATGGTTACGGCCGCACCAGCCATATTGATGGTGGCACCCAGCGGGATGGAGACCGAATAGGTCTCTTCCGGCAGGCCCAGCTTTTCACACAGCGCCATATTGACCGGAATGTTGGCCGCGGAGCTGCGGGTAAAGAACGCGGTGACGCCACTCTCACGCAGGCAAGTAAATACCAGTGGGTAAGGATTGCGGCGCAGTTTCAGCCAAACAATCAGCGGGTTTACCACCAAGGCGACGAAGACCATGCAGCCGATCAAGACCGTCAGCAGGTGCGCGTAGCCCAGCAAAGCACCAAAACCACTTTCGGCCAAGGTGCTGGACACCAGACCAAACACCCCCAGCGGGGCAAAACTGATAATCAAACGGACAATAGAAGAGACCGCATGCGAGAGATCCACCATTGCCTCGCGGGTAGACGGCGCAGCACGGCGCAACGCCATCCCCAAGGCCACCGCCCACGCCAGGATACCGATGTAGTTGGCTTCCATCAGCGCCTTGACCGGATTGGTCACCACATTGAACAGCAATGTCCCCAACACATCAAAGATGCTGCCCGGCGGGGTCAGTGCATCACCACTATGCGTGACCAGCGCCAGATCTGACGGGAACATAAAGCAGGCAATCACGGCGACCACAGCCGCACTGAAAGTGCCCAGAATGTAGAGCACCAGCAACGGACGGATGCTGGTCTTCTGCCCTTGTTGGTGACCGGCAATCGATGAGGTCACCAGCAACAGCACCAATACCGGCGCGACGGCTTTCAGACCACTTACGAACAGACTGCCCAGCAGGCCGGCCGATTTAGCCAACGCAGGGGAAAACAGCGCCAACAGAATACCGGCTAGCAAACCGAATGCGATACGCGTCACCAGGCTGGTGCTCATTAGCCAGCCGCCAAATCCCTTTGCAGGTTGTTGCATCTACTGTTACCTCTCCATGTTTACAGACGCTTGTGTGGCGTGAAGTCCACCACACCATCAAGATTAAGTGCCGAGGCTAGCATAAAAATGTCATGCAATCGCTACCTTGGTCACTAAAAGCCCAATTTTCAATCAATGATTTGATCTGTATTGAAATATTCAACTGCTGTGTCTGGCCATATTTTGTGCAAAAAAAAGCAGCCCATGCGGGCTGCTCTGGTAGGCAAAAGTAATATCAACTTTCGCCGTTATACAATTCCAGATCTGCGACCTCTTCGCTCCACTCGCGTACCGCCTTGGCATCATCGCTGCGCAGCACATTGAGATAGTCCAGATAGGCTTGATCCACATCCCCAGTGACGTATTGGCCACTGAATACCGAGGTTTCAAAACGGGCCAGCGCCGGATTCTCCTCGCGTACCGCCGACTCCAGATCCTTGAGATCCTGGAAAATCAGGCCATCCGCACGGATCAGATTGCAGATCTCCGGCACGTCACGACCATAGGCGATCAACTCGCTGCTGGTCGGCATATCGATACCATAGACGTTCGGGAAGCGGATTTCCGGTGCAGCCGAGGCGAAATAAACCTTCTCGGCGCCGGCTTCACGCGCCATATCGATGATCTGGCCGGAAGTGGTTCCGCGCACAATAGAGTCATCGACCAGCAGGACCTTCTTGCCCTTAAACTCCGACGAGATGGCATTCAGCTTGTTGCGCACCGACTTCTTGCGCTGCTTCTGACCCGGCATGATGAAGGTACGACCGATATAACGGTTCTTCACGAAGCCCTGACGATAGGGCTTGCCCAGCGTCTGCGCGATTTCCAGCGCGATATCGCACGAGGTCTCCGGAATCGGGATCACCACATCAAAATCGAGGTCGGCCCATTCCCGGCGGATTTTCTCGCCCAGCTTGCGTCCCATATGGACGCGGGCGGCATACACCGACACCTGATCAATGCAGGAGTCCGGACGTGCAAAGTAGACGTACTCGAAGATGCACGGCGACAGGCGCGGATTATCGGCGCACTGCAGGCTGAACAGTTGGCCCTGCTCGGTGATGTAGATAGCCTCGCCCGGGGCGACATCGCGCACCAGTTCAAAGCCGATCACGTCCAGCGCCACACTTTCGGACGCCACCATATACTCATGATGACCGTCTTCGTTTTCGCGACGCCCCAGCACCAGCGGACGGATGCCGTTCGGATCACGGAACGCCACCATGCCGTAACCGATGATCAGCGCCACCACCGCATAGGCACCACGCACTTGGCGATGCACGCGGCTGACCGCTGCAAACACATCTTCCGGACGCAGCGGCATGTCCACCGTGCGCTCCAGTTCGTGAGCGAAAACGTTTAACAACACTTCAGAATCAGAAGTGGTGTTGATGTGACGACGAGCCAACAGTGCCTGCTGCTCGCGCAGGTTCTTGGCATTGGTCAAGTTGCCATTATGCGCCAGGCAAATACCGAACGGCGAGTTGACGTAAAACGGCTGCGCTTCGGCTGCACTGGAGCTACCCGCAGTCGGATAGCGCACATGGCCGATACCGATGTTGCCCTTCAGGCGCTGCATGTGACGGGTCTCGAAGACGTCCTTCACCAGACCATTGGCCTTGCGCTGCTTGAAGTTGCCATCCGCGATGGTCACGATGCCCGCTGCGTCCTGGCCGCGGTGTTGCAACACGGTCAGCGCGTCATAGAGGGCCTGGTTAACCGGGGTGGTGCCCACAATACCGACAATACCACACATGTCCTTGTTTCCTCGAGGTCACTAACTTTTAATTGGCAAAACAACTACTTAATAAAGCTCGACGAGTTTTTCATAAACTCGAAGAACCACTTAATCACAATACCGAACTGCGGAACCAACACAGATGACTTCCACCATGCGGCCTGCGGCGCACTGGTAAAGGTATCCATGAAAAATAGCAGAGCGCTGACAATCAGCACGCCACGAATAGCACCAAAGATGATCCCCAGCATCCGGTCCGTGCCGGACAAGCCGGTCTTGTCGACCAGGGTCGAGACCACATAGTTGACGATGGAGCCAAGGATCAGGGTAGCGACGAACAGCGCCAGAATGGCCGTGCCATTGCGTACCAGCGGTTCAGAGATAGAGGTGAAGTAGACCGCCAGGTCACCGTAGAAATTACTGGCAATAAAGAAGGCAACAAACCAGGTAACCAGTGAGAGTGCTTCTTTGACAAAGCCGCGGATCAGGCTGATCAGCGATGACAGACCAATGATCGCCAGAATGGCTATATCAATCCAGTTCACACAGACTCCAGTGGGTGTCGCGAGTTGCGGCGCATTCTAGCAAAAACGATTGCGCTTTGCCTCGCAAAATTCAGTACAGGAGAGCGACCTGCACACATAACAAGCGGGGCCGCAAACGCGGCCCCGGATGGCATTAACCGATGTGGGTCTGCCCACCCATGTAAGGGCGCAGCACTTCGGGGATCTCGATCCGGCCATCTTCCAGCTGATAGTTCTCCAGCACGGCAACCAAGGTACGACCCACCGCCAGACCAGAGCCGTTCAGGGTATGTACCAGCTGCGGTTTGCCGTCGGCGCCACGGACACGCGCCTGCATGCGACGGGCCTGGAAATCACCACAGTTGGAGCAGGAGGAGATTTCACGGTAAGTGTCCTGTGCCGGCACCCAGACCTCCAGGTCATAGGTCTTGGCCGCGCCAAAGCCCATATCACCGGTACACAGAGTGATCACGCGGTATGGCAGGCCCAGCTTCTGCAGCACCTTCTCAGCATGACCAACCATCTCCTCGAGCGCATCCCACGAACGATCCGGGTGGACGATCTGCACCATCTCGACCTTGTCGAACTGGTGCATACGGATCAGGCCGCGGGTATCACGACCATAAGTGCCGGCCTCTGAACGGAAGCACGGGCTGTGCGCGGTAAACTTCAGCGGCAGTTCGCTTTCGTCGACAATGCTGTCACGCACCAGGTTGGTCAGCGGCACTTCTGCGGTCGGGATCAGCGAGAACTTCTTGACCTTGCCCTCTTCATCACCCTCACCGGTGATCGCCGTATGGAACAGGTCGTTGAAGAACTTCGGCAACTGGCCGGTCCCCTGCAGTGCGGACGGACTCACCAGATACGGCACATAGCATTCGGTATAGCCATGCTCGCCGGTGTGCAGATCCAGCATGAACTGCGCCAGGGCGCGATGCATACGGGCGATCTGCCCCTGCATCACCACAAAACGGGCTCCGGAGATGCGGCGAGCGGCCTCGAAATCCAGGCCATCCAGTGCTTCGCCGAGCGCAACGTGGTCTTTGACGGCAAAGCCGAAATCGCGCGGAGTACCCCAGCGACGAACTTCGACGTTGTCATCCTCATCCTTACCCACCGGCACCGACTCGTGCGGCAGGTTCGGGATGGTCTGTGCGATGGCATCCAATTCGGCCAGCACTTCATCCTGCTGGCGCTTGCAGGCATCCAGTTCGCTCCCCAACTCACCGACCTGGGCCATCAGCGGTGCGGCATCTTCACCGCGACGCTTGGCGTCACCGATTGCCTTGGAGCGGGCATTACGCTCGGCCTGCAGCTCCTGGGTACGGGTCTGCAGCACCTTGCGCTGTTCTTCCAGCGCATTGATACGCGCCACGTCAAGGGTATAACCACGGGTGGCGAGACGCTCTGCGGCGACATCAATGTCTGCACGCAAATATTTGGGATCTAGCATGACAAACCTGCTTTGTTGTTATTCACGGTAAGCACGTCGCGGAGCGGCGCTGCAATTCAGCAGCCTTGCGTCCGGGGCTCGTGCGGATGGAGTGCAGTCTACCAAATCCGCCCTGCGCATGCCACGCTGCACAAAGAGGCGGTGACGGTCGAATCAGGAATTTTTATAACGCTGACGGGGACTTTGCCGATCCAGTTCATCCAGATAGGCGAGTTTCTGCGCGATCTGTTTTTCCAGCCCGCGATCGGTCGGCACATAGTAGTGGCGGTCCTGCAATTCGGGGGGAAAGAATGATTCGCCCGCCGCATAGGCGCCGGGTTCATCATGGGCGTAGCGGTACTCTTGGCCATAGCCCAGCTCTTTCATCAGCGTGGTCGGCGCGTTACGCAAATGTGCGGGCACTTCGTAGTCGGGTAACTGCTTGGCATCGCCCAGCGCCGCCTTCCAGGCCACATACACTGCATTACTTTTCGGTGCGCAAGCCAGATAGACGATGGCCTGGGCAATGGCACGCTCGCCCTCCGCCGGTCCGACCCGCTCGAAGCAGTCCCACGCGGCCAGTGCCACTTGCATCGCTCGCGGGTCGGCATTACCGACATCTTCCGAGGCGATGGCCAGCAGGCGACGCGCGACATAGAGCGGATCACCGCCAGCCGCGACAATCCGCGCATACCAGTACAGTGCCGCTTGGGGGGCCGAGCCGCGTACTGACTTGTGCAGTGCCGAAATCAGATCGTAATAGACATCGCCCTGACGGTCGAAACGCGCCGTCCGCTCCCCGGTAACTGCGGCCAGCAGTTCGCGGTTAATCCGCTTCTCACCTTGTTGCAGCTCGGCCATATCATTGAGCAGCTCAAGACAGTTCAGCGCCTTGCGTCCATCGCCATCCACCAGTTGCACCAGTGCGGTCAACACCCCCTCATCAAACACCAAGGGTTCGTTAGCTAACCCGCGGGGGTCGGTCAATGCCTGCTGGATAATCGCCATCACCGCCCGATCATCGAGCCGCTTGAGCAGATAGACTCGCGCCCGCGACAGCAGTGCATTGTTGAGTTCAAACGAGGGATTTTCAGTGGTCGCACCAATAAAAGTGATGGTGCCATCTTCGATATGCGGCAAGAACGCATCTTGCTGGCTCTTGTTGAAGCGATGTACTTCGTCAACAAACAGCAGGGTTCGCACGCCGCGGAAACGGTTATCGCGCGCCTTGTCGATCGCGGCGCGGATCTCCTTAACACCGGAGGTCACAGCTGAGACGCGCTCGACTTCTGCCTGACAATAATGGGCGGCCAATTCAGCCAGCGTAGTCTTACCTGTGCCGGGCGGCCCCCACAGGATCATGGAGTGGCAGTGCCCGGCTTCCAGCGCCCGTCGTAACGGTTTACCGGGGCCGAGCAGATGTTCCTGGCCGATATATTGGTCCAACGTTTCCGGGCGCATCCGCGCCGCGAGAGGACGAAAATCGGCGGAAAAATCCAGATCCAGTGAACTCATCAGCGCTGGTCATCCACCTCCACCCCGGCCGGCACCTTGAAACTGAACTGCTGGGCATCGACCTTAAGGGCGGTATTCACGCTGCTAAGCTGGAATTCACTACGCTGACCCTGTGCCTCGTCGACCTCAAAACGGGTCAAACGTGACTGGTCATCAAAAATAATGCGCAGGGACTCAATGCGTTGATTCTTGCTCCGACTGGTGACGGTATAACTGTCACCCTCTTCCTTAACCTGATAGTGACTCCAGATGGCCGGATCACTGCTAGTGATCAACAAGAACGGCGTATTCTCAATTGCTTTGCCCAAATTCAGGATCGACACCTGGCCAACAAACGGATCATAGACCCACACCGTCTTGCCATCAGAGACAATCAGGTTCTCATCCGGCTTCTGGGTATCCCAGCGAAAACGATCCGGCCGGGCCACCTGCATCTCGCCACTGGCCTTTTGCAGAATCTTGCCATGCTGGTCCAGCACCGTCTGCTCAAAATGGGCACTGAAAGCATTGACCTTGGCCAACCGGTTACGCAGCGTGGCCGCATCGTCCGCGAAGGCCTGGCCAGCGACCAGGCACAACAGCGGCAGGGCAATCAGCAATTTCTTCAAACGTTACTCCTGCATTCCTGAATAGGGATTAGTCGCGCATCGGCGCCGGCGCCAGCACATCACGCTGACCATTCGAGCCTGGCGGACTCACGATACCCTGCATCTCCATCTGATCGATGATGCGGGCGGCACGGTTATAACCAATCTTGAAACGACGCTGTACGCTGGAGGTTGACCCGCGGCGCGACTCGACCACAAAGGCAACGGCTTCATCAAACAGCGGATCCAGATCCTCGTCGCTCCCTTCCAGTTGCTCGCCTGGCAGCACGGTTTCTGGCGTGATATCGCCACTCAGGATCTCGTCGATATAGTTTGGCTCGCCACGCAGTTTCCAGTCCGCTACGATCTTGTGCACTTCGTCATCGTCGACAAAGGCGCCGTGAACACGGGTTGGTGCGCTGTCACCAGCCGGCAGATAGAGCATGTCACCCATCCCCAGCAGTGATTCAGCACCCTGTTGGTCGAGAATGGTCCGCGAGTCAATCTTGGATGACACCTGGAACGAGATACGCGTCGGGATGTTGGCCTTGATCAGGCCGGTAATGACATCCACTGATGGACGCTGGGTGGCGAGAATCAGGTGAATACCAGCTGCGCGCGCCTTCTGGGCGATACGGGCAATCAGCTCTTCGACCTTTTTACCGACAATCATCATCATGTCAGCAAACTCATCGATAACCACCACGATCTGCGGCAGCTTTTCCAGTTCCGGTGCGGTCGCATCCATGCTGTCACCCGGACGCCACAGCGGATCACACAGTGGCGCACCGGCAGCTTGGGCAGCCAGTACCTTGTCGTTAAAGCCCTTGAGGTTACGCACCCCCATTACTGACATCAGCTTGTAGCGGCGTTCCATTTCCCCGACACACCAGCGCAGCGCGTTAGCCGCATCCTTCATATCGGTGACCACTTCGGTCAACAGGTGCGGAATGCCCTCATACACCGACAGCTCCAGCATCTTGGGGTCGATCATGATAAAACGCAGGTCATCCGGCGTGGCCTTGAACAGCATCGACAGGATCATCACGTTGACGCCGACCGACTTACCGGAGCCAGTGGTCCCCGCTACCAGCAGGTGCGGCATCTTGGCCAGATTGACGATCACCGGTTCACCGGAGATGTCCTGACCCAGGACCATGGTCAACGGGCTGGCGGCCTGGCGGAAGCGTTCGCAATCCAGCACTTCCTTCAGGTAGACGGTTTGACGACGGATGTTTGGCAACTCCAGGCCGACATACGGCTTGCCCGGAATCACTTCGACGACACGGACGCTGACCGCAGACAGGGAGCGAGCAAGATCACGGGACAGGCCGGTGATCTTGCTGGCCTTCATCCCCGGTGCCAGCTCCAGCTCGAAGCGGGTAATCACCGGCCCCGGATAAACGTCAACCACACGGGCCTGGATGTTGTAATCCGCCAGTTTGGCCTCAACCAGACGCGCCATGCGCTCCAGCTCTTCATCCGACATCACTTGGGTCTTGAGCGGCGGTTCGTCCAGCAGGGCAACCGACGGCAAGGTGCCGACAACTTGTGGCTTGGGCTTGAGTGCCGCCATCGCCGAGGCCAGCGTTTGTGGCATCGCGGTCACGGGAGCTGGCGCAACAGCAGAAGGCGCCGATACTGGTTCAGCGTGCTGCCATGGGAGATCGAGACCGTCGTCATCAGCATCGGCGTCATCATCATCGAAAACGGCAGCAGCTTGCACCGCTGCGACCGTCGCCTGGAGTGGCGCAGTCATGGTAACGGGCGCGGCGGCAACCTGCCCCGCTGCAGCCATGCGCTCACTGCGATTGGTGATGATGGCCGTCGAGCGTGGCGCCGGTGCCGGCGCAGCAACAGGCTCTGGTTGAGCCGTCATGGTAAACTGCGGTTCGCGACGCCCCCCCTGCCCTGTTACGGGCAAGGCTTCAGCTGGTGTCTGAAAATTGATTTGTGGTTCAACAGGCTCTGCTGCTACGGGTACAGCGGCTGCCACAACAGGCTCTACCGGTTGACGCTGCTGCGCAGAGAAACGTGGGGTACGAATACGCGGCACATCAGACTCTTCAGCCCGCATCACAGGCGGCGTGTCATCCTCATCGTCATCATAGCCGTCCTCATCATCCTGTTCGTCATCACGCTGGCCAAGCTGATCAGCTCGGACGTAACCTGCACGGCGGGCAAACCACCCTCCCATCATGCGAGGAATACGCATCAGCATCTGCCCAGGGCTGGTAATGCACTCACCGAGACGCTCAGCAATCATCACCCAAGACCAGCCGGTAAACAGCGTCACCCCTGCGGCGGCACAGCATAGGAGCACCAGCGTACTGCCCAGCGTTCCCAGCAACGGCTCAACACTGCCATAAAGCATGTCGCCGATCAGGCCACCGGAGGAGAAATTGTGGATGTCAGTAAAATTCATGCTCCCCAAGGCGGAGAACGACAGAAACATCAGCAGGAAACCAATAATACGCAGGCCAAGAGAGAGATAATCAACTTCCAGCAGTCGATAAGGGCGCCAGAAGATGCTCCAGCCAATGAATACCATCAATACAGGGATCAGGTAGGCAAACACCCCGAAAATGAAGAAGGTCAGATCGGCAACCCACGCGCCGGCACTGCCCGCAGCGTTGTGAACCTTGCCGCCCCATGCAGTTTGCGACCAACCCGGATCGGCGGGATGGTAAGTCAGTAATGCCAGCAACAGAAACAGTGCAGCGACCGACAAGACGATCAGGCCTGTTTCAAAAATGCGCTTAAACCCTGATATGGGCGTGAACTTCCTCGCCGTCAAAACCGCGACTCCTTTATTATACATCCAGACGCCTCCCCTGCCCCGATAGCGGACATACTGCTGGGCGGCCCATTATACCCGCGAGTGGTTGCCCTATTGCAAATAACAAATGAGCGGCAAGCCGCTCATTTGCTGGATAAACATACAGATATGTATTGAGTCGCATGGCTGACTCAGCGTGTGCTGATCACCAGACGGTTCGACTGCTTCACTTCTTCCATCACCACATAGGTGCGGGTGTCGTTCACGCCCGGCAAGCGGAGCAGGGTTTCACCCAGCAAACGACGGTAAGCGGACATATCGGATACGCGGGTCTTCAACAGGTAGTCGAAGTCCCCGGAGACAAGATGACATTCCTGGATCTCTTCCAGGGTTTGAACAGCTTTGTTGAACTGTTCAAAGACATCCGGTGCGCCACGATTCAGGGTGATTTCGACAAATACCAGCAACGAGGCATCGAGAAAATGGGGATTGAGGATCGCGGTGTATCCTTCAATGAACCCTTGGCGCTCGAGTCGACGTACGCGTTCCAGGCAAGGGGTCGGGCTCAAACCAACGCGCTTGGACAACTCCACATTCGAGATGCGGCCATCCTTTTGCAGTTCGTTGAGGATATTGCGATCGATCCGGTCCAGATCCCGCAACCGACTGTTCTCTTCCAGCATATTGCTCCATCCTTTGATAAACTATCAGAGATTTATTCCAAATCTGGGCAATTATTTAACTCAAACCTATGCATGTCCATAGTCAGACTTGCAAAACGCCCATTTTTTTTCAGTTTGCATCCGTGGTCTTCCCGCCTGGATGCTTATTATGCGAATAAATATACAGTAAAATTGTATATCTATCCATCATTTCTCATGAGGTGACGCCAAACTCTGAACAGATACGCTCTGGTGCTGACAATTTCAGCCATCGTTCAGCTAAGCCAATAAAGGCAATTGCATAATCAATCACTATCAGCGCGGAGTGCTCTGCCGCAGAGTTGACTAACAATTGCCATAGTCCTGACTATTGTTCAAGAGAATTTGCTTAACATATGGAAAAAAACAGCATACTCAACCATGCCGCTAGGCGGTTTTCTGGCATGAAAGCTGCGGATTTGTACCGAATCAGTGCATTTGCACCGCCTCTTGGCAAGATGGTCTTATACGCGATCGCTATGGTTAAGATGTTTTTCGATGGCATCAATCGTCTAAGTCCCCCTTTCCCTCGCTCCCCCTTTTGCCTAGAATCCGAAGCATATTTTACTGGAGATTGTCGAATGAGCGATATCAAGCACGCCAGATTACTCATCCTTGGTTCAGGCCCAGCTGGCTACACCGCGGCCGTTTATGCGGCACGCGCCAATCTGGATCCGGTTCTGGTCACGGGCTTGCAGCAAGGTGGTCAACTGACGACCACAACTGAGATTGAGAACTGGCCGGGGGATGCCGAAGGGTTAACCGGGCCAGCATTGATGGAGCGCATGAAAGCGCATGCTGAGCATTTCAATACCTCTATCCTGTTTGACCATATCAACAAGGTTGATCTGCAGCAGCGTCCGTTCCTGCTGGAAGGCGACAGTGGTCGTTACAGTTGCGATGCCCTGATCATCGCGACTGGCGCCTCGGCGCGTTATCTGGGGCTGCCTTCCGAACAGGCCTTTATGGGCAAGGGCGTGTCGGCCTGTGCTACATGCGACGGCTTCTTCTACCGCAAGCAAAAGGTTGCGGTAATCGGTGGGGGGAATACTGCTGTCGAAGAAGCGCTGTACTTGGCCAATATTGCATCAGAAGTGCACCTGATCCATCGTCGTGACCAGTTCCGTGCCGAGAAGATCCTGATCAAACGTCTCTATGACAAGGTTGAACAGGGCATCATCCATCTGCACCTGAACCAAACACTCGAAGAGGTGCTGGGTGATGAGATGGGGGTGACCGGCGTGCGCTTGCGCCATGTCGCTGATGGAAAACTTGAAGACCTTGCCGTAATGGGTCTGTTCGTTGCCATCGGCCACAGTCCGAATACATCCATCTTTGAAGGCCAGTTGGCCATGCAGAACGGCTATCTGAAGGTACAGGGCGGCAGTGACGGTTTTGCCACCCAGACCAGTATTCCTGGTGTCTTTGCGGCTGGCGACGTCGCGGACCACATCTACCGCCAGGCGATCACTTCTGCCGGGACCGGCTGTATGGCCGCGCTGGATGCCGAACGCTACCTTGACGGGTTGTGATGCTAAGCTATCTGTAGTACCGGGCATCCTCGACAGAGGATGCCCCTCCTTGATGCCCAAGATGGTAACGGATCTTTATGGGTAGATATCTTACGCAACTGGATCCCACCAATCTCCGTTTTCCTGATCCGGAAACCGCCCTGACGCAACCCAATGGCTTATTGGCTTTGGGCGGAGATCTATCCCCCGCTCGCTTGCTGATCGCATTCCAGTCCGGCATATTTCCTTGGTCTGATGCGCACCACCCTCTCTTGTGGTGGTCCCCCGACCCACGTTGTGTGTTACACCCGGAACGCTTTCACGCCAGCCGAAGCCTACAGCGCACGTTACGCCGACAACCGATCACCGTCACCCTTAATCATGCCTTTAAGGAGGTGATAATGGCGTGCGCCGGACCCCGCAGTTACACCGATCAGACCTGGATATCTAACGATCTGATGGAGGCTTGCCACCGCCTGCACCAACAGGGTCATGCCCACTCCGTAGAAGTTTGGCGCGATGGACAACTGTGTGGCGGTCTCTATGGTATTGGGATTGGCCAACTCTTTTGTGGCGAGTCGATGTTCTCGTTAAGCGCCGATGCGTCAAAGATCGCCATGCTAGCGCTCAGTCAGCATCTGTTGGCACACGGAGGTCGGTTGATCGATTGCCAACTTCCAACCCCTCATCTCTGCTCATTGGGTGCAGAAATCATATCTCGCGCACAGTATTTGCAATCTGTTCGCGTCCTCGGTCAACAGCCGATGATCGCTCATTGTTGGGATCCCCAACGGCTTATCTGAGAACTGACGGTCAGATATTCATCTTGCGAGAACACGTTTTACTTTGTGTCGCAACTGCGATTATTATCACCACTGGCTAATCACATAGTTAAATCCCTTTAAACAACGTCATTCAATTTATTCCACTGTCACAAATTCAGTGCAAAGCCAACTTTTGTTACCTACCTCTCAATTTTTCATAATAAATAACGCAACCAGCTCAACCATTTGACGCAAGTCACGTCTGTCACTGTCATTTATATATGCCACCACGAATAGTGCTCTGCTTATTATAAATATGATGGCATGGTGTGCGCTGCATGAATTTTATGCACAAATTCAAACATATTGCATATATCGCAACGCATAGGATTTACCTCATGATCAAGCTGACACATTTATCGATAGCAGTCGCTATCGGGATAACACTCACCGCCTGTGGTGGTGGCGGCTCATCGGAAACCCAGGCTAACCAGTTCACTCGCTATACCAAGCAAGAGACGGTTGAAACCACCAGCACGAGCAATGACGTAGTGCCGCTGGCCAATGCAACCGTCTGTCTTGATATCAATCGTGATGGTCTATGCGCTAGCGATGACATCGTTACCAGCGCAGATAGTAGCGGTATCGCAACCCTTGCCTGGACGAGCGAAACACATGCCGATATAAATGATGGCACCAGTTATAATATTCTGGCTCAATCGACGGACCACAGTGAATTATATGTACTGCCGATTGACACATCGGCTTCGGCGGCCATTGCGGCGACGCAAACACGCGCTACCGGCGTGAAAAGCACCCGATCTGTCGATCTGGGTCAGTCTTATTTAAATCCGGTGACCAATCTTATTGTTATCTATGCATCGGTAAATAATTTATCGATTACCAGTGCGGCCTCTGCCATCCAGAGCCAGATCGCTTATGATTCGCAAGTCACGGACCTCTACGCAAGTTCACTGCGTATCAGTACTATTTCAAGCGCGCTGCGGACATTTACCGCTGTCATCGCGTCGTTGGGTTATAAACAGGCCGAAAGCAAGCAGTCCGCTTTTACCAACGAAACACAGATGTTCGATAACGCCTATACCCAGGTAAAAAATGGTTCGCATGACCGCGACACCCTGGTCAACTCAGCCAAGGACCACTACGCCAACGGCAACTATCACAAGGTTTTCCAAGGTCCGGATGGCAGCACGCCGGCGACCAACGAGAAGCCGGCGGCCAAATTCAGTTTTACCAGCCAAGGATTGGCGGTGACCTTTGCCAACCAGTCGAGTGACAAGGAAACCGCGGTAGATGACCTAGTCTATGCCTGGTCGTTCGGCGATACGGCCAATAGCACTTCGTCAGAAAAAAGTCCGCTATTCACCTATCCGGCAGCCGGCACCTATACCGTCAAACTGGCGGTAACGGATGCAGACGGAGCTACGGATGAAACCTACCGGCAAGTCACCGTCCAGCAGAGCACAACGGAGAACCAGGCGCCCACTGCAGCCTTTACCTATAGTGTCAGCGGCCAGACCGTGGTGTTCACCAACCAGTCGTCAGACCCCGAGGGCGATGCCCTCACCTATCGCTGGGATTTTGCCGGCCTGGCAACGTCGGACGACAAGGATCCTGTCTACACGTTCCCCGCACTGGATGAAGACCGGAGCTATCTGGTCACACTGACCATCAGCGATGGCACCCACTCGGTACAAAAAGCCCTGCCGGTTACTATCGCAAAAGTCCAGGATCAGGGGACATCAAACACTAAACCGACTGCCGCCTTTACCTATAGCGGCAGCAGCACGTCACGCACTGTGCAGTTTGCCAACCAGTCATCCGACAAGGAAAGTACTGCTGACAATCTCCACTATCTGTGGCATTTCGGTGACAAGGCCGGCAGTACTTCTACAGCCAAGCATCCATCGTTTACCTATAGTGAGGACGGCACCTTTACCGTCTCATTGCAGGTCACCGACGAGGGCGGATTGACCTCCACCACCACTAGCCAGGTCAAGGTTGCGCTGGCGGCTACGGAAAACACCGCACCGGTGGCTGGCTTCCATTTCAATATCACCGGCAATACCGTGGTCTTCACTGACAGCTCCAGCGACGCTGACGGTGACACATTGACCTATCAGTGGAATTTCGGTGGCCAGGGAACTTCCACGGTCGCCAACCCGGTATTTACCTTCCCCGTACTGGCAGTGGACAAGACCTACAGCGTCACGCTGACCGTGAATGATGGCAAGGCCAGTCACCAGGTTAGCCGTAGCATCACCATCGCCAAGCAGACCGAACAACCGGCAAACAACCCGCCGGTGGCCGCGTTTACCTGGTCCCTCGCACGGCAGGTACTGACGATTACCGCCAACCAGTCCTCCGATCCGGATGGTGATAGCCTGACCTACCTCTGGTCTTTTGGCGATGGCACCACCTCGACTGCAAAGACCCCTTCCCATACCTACGCCAATGCAGCGAAGCGTTATACGGTGACACTGGTGGTCAGTGATGGCCGTAACGGCACGGCCAGCCATGCGGTTGATGTCGATGTGACCTATGTGGATGACGTCGCACCGACCGCCAGTTTCAATAACACGGTCAACGGACTGGATGTCTCCTTTACCGCTACAGCCACAGACAACGTCTCGCCCGCTAACAAGCTGGTTTACAGCTGGGATTTCGGTGACGGGACCAAAGGCACCGGTGCCTCGGTGGCCCATAGCTACCTGAAACCGGGCAGTTACCAGGTGTCGCTGGTCGTGACCGACGAGGCCGGCAACACATCGGCACCGGTTATTCATCAGGTGACGGCTGTTGACAAGATCCCGCCGACCGCCACGCTGACCAAGAGCGTCGACGGCATGACCGTGACCCTGACCGCCCACGCGACGGATAATATTTCCAGTCCAGAGAGCATGACCTATGTCTGGGCCATGGGTGATGGCAGTACGCGGCATGGTCGTGAAATCACCTATACCTACCAGGAAGCCAAGACCTATAGCATCCTGCTGACCGTCACCGATGAGGCCGGCAACGCGTCCACGCCGCTGGCTGACACAGTGACCGTCACCGATAGCGGTCGCTGTACGCCGGTTTGCTCAGAAAAGGAGATCTGCGACAGCGCGACCACCACGGCCAGCAGTGCGACCGTAACCCGCACCTTGCAGCAATCGCGGGCCACACAAACTGCCGCGACAGCCTCCGCCGTCAGCACCACCTATCATGCCACCAACCCGAACGGCCAGCTGGGCAAGAACAAGACCATTACCAGCATGTCCGACTGGACGACCGACATGATCGTGGCGCAAAGCGCTGCCAATGATGATCCGCGGGCTTATCGCGGCGGCCATGAAAAAGCCACCGACTTCTATGCCCTGTATGCCGCCTGGGATACGACCAACCTTTATGTCATGGTCGAAATGCCGAATCTTGACGGTGCAACCGCCTGCGGTGATTTTGATTACGCCTGCGACCAGTTCCTGCCGATGGGGATCGGCATCCGTACCGGCAAACGCGTGGCCGGCAACGGTCTGCTCGCCACCGGCAACAATGTCTGGACCTCGGGCAGCTTCTACCAGATTGCCGAAGGTATCGACACCTTGCTGATGTTCCACCCTCGCCTACCGACGGTGAACACGCCGGGGATCTTCTTTACTAACAGTAGCGGCACCTTCAGTTATGACAGTGCCAACGGCTATCTGATGGGCTTTGACAAGGCCGGTATTACCCGCAAGGTCGAATCGGGCACCGTCAGCAAGGCCTACTACGGCATCGCAGCGCGCAACGGGCGGACCCCGGCAGACTATCTGCTCACCTCCACCTATAGCAACCTGCTGACCGGTAGCGCCTCGGGACGCCTGTACCAGGTCACCATCCCGCTGGCGACCCTGGGGGTCAGCAAGTCTGATATCGAAACGTCAGGTCTCGGCCTGATGACCTTCAGCACCTTCGGTGAATCCATGATGGACGCACTGCCGTGGACGCCGAATCTGGTCGACAGCGCCATTGTGGCCTATAGCAAGGACGAATCGACCTCCCATGAGAAGGAAGACTTCGACAGCTATGATGTACCGCTGGCCAAGATCGGCAACGTTAAGGGCGGTCTGGACAGCAGCTCGACCCCGGTCGAGCCGGAAACCCCGACCACACCGTCCGAGCCGTCCGAGCCGGTCTGCCGTACCGAACAAGTCTGCCAGTCGGTGCCGGCCGATTGCTATGTGGTCTATCCGCTGATTCCGACGGCCGAAGTCGCCGCCGAAACCGCCTCGACCATCACTTACCGGCTAACCACCACCAGTCCGATCACCAACGCGACCTACACCTGGCAGCAGGATGGCAAAGCGGTCGGCACCGGCGCCAGCACCCTGGTGACGTTTACCAAATCCAGCTCGGAGCGCAGCATCCAGATTGATGTCAAAGCCGATGACGGCTATGCCATCAAGACCGGTGAAGGAAGTCTGTCCGTGACCGTGCCGGCCAACACGGCAGTTGATCTGGACGGTGGCGAACTGCTCGACAGCAGTATGAATAACCTGCCGACCTACAACCCCTCCTCCTGCCACTATGATGCCCCGGCCACCGGCGTCGCCATCCTGTTCCATGGCACCAGCAGCACAGTGCCAAACATCTGGGCTT
>JAYROM010000128.1:0-22100 GCA_041911695.1 Aeromonadaceae bacterium | reverse complement strand
TGGCCACTTCGTAGCAGCGGATCAGCAGGCTCTCGAGCAGGTTCATCGTCAGCGGCTCGGCCATCGGTCGCAGCTGTTTGTGATGCTGTTCAATTGCCGCGAATTGGGCTTCCAGTTCTCTCCGACTAGCCAAGTCCGGCAGGGAGAGGCTGTCGATACCGCCACATTTGTTGCCCCATGCCAGCCAGTCGGCCCAATAGGCGCGGGGGCGAAAGTAGACCCAGCGGTGGTGCCAGCGCTCGCTGCTCGCGGCGCGCCGGTAGTGGTGCATCACACCTGGAGGAAACAGCAACATATCGCCCGGCCCGACAATCCGTTTCTCGTCACCCAGCGTTACCTCGCCCTTGCCACGGGTGGTCAGGTTGAGGATATAGCCTTTCATGCCAAGTGGCCGGTCGATAGTAAAGTCGAGCGCGTTATTTTTCTCTATCGCCGTCAGGCCACCGACCAGAAAAATATCGAACGGATAACCGGGGAATAACGGGTCTGCAGAATAAGGAGAAGATGAATACATCATTCATTTCATCGTCATTAACCATGACTTTTATCATACGAAATAGCCGGGCGGTCCGATATATCAAAACGGATCGGTTTTATGCGTGATGCCAGAAGCGGTGGTATGAATTTCTTATCCAGAATGGGATATTCGAAATGGTCTGCTTTTGAATCCGCAGGTTCTAATTTTGCTATGCCCCCGCTTTCGCGGGGGCGACGAGATAGATGTTTCACCGTCTAGCGGTAACAGGGGCAACGTATGGCCGTGTTAGGCCTCGTCGTCGGCCTCTTCCACGCCCTGCAGGTCATCCTCCAGCAGCCAGTAGCCACGGTTCACCAGGTCGGTCAGCCACGCCAGCCACGCCGGGGTGTCGAGGGTGGCATCGATCAACTCGGCGGCGAGGGTGGTTTGATCGCACAAGCCGGCGAGCAAGGGCTCGGCACCTGCCGGTACCGGCAGGGATTCGCCATGGACAAACAACTGTGCCCCTGCACTGTGCTGTGGCGCGGCTTGCAGATAGAAGGCGCGAACGCCCGGGGTGCGCAATACCTCTTCGCCATCCTCAAGGCGTCCGGCCACCTCTTCGGCGGTGTACGGCGGTTCAACCGGCTCGACATCATCCAGATGACGCGAGCTGCTTAGTTGCTGTGCCATCCACGGGGCAAAATCGTCGCCTTGTAGGCGCTGCAGCATCAGTTCGCGCAGTTTGGTCACCGCATCCTGCGAGATCTGGCCCGGTTGGCTGGTGGTCTGCAGGTCGGGGTCGCTGTAACGCACATCGTCGCTCTCTTCGGCCAGCAGATAGTCAGCAAAGCCGGAGATCAGGTCGCGCTGGCCCGGGGCGCGGAAGCCAACCGAGTAGTTAAGCGCCGGGGTGATGGCGTAGCCTTCGTGCGGGAATCCTGGCGGGATATACAGGATATCGCCCGGTTGCAGCACTTCATCGATGATTGCCTCGAACGGGCGCACCTGTAGCAGGTTCGGATGCGGGCAGTGGCGCTCTAGCTCGCCCTTCTCGCCGACTCGCCAGCGACGGGTGCCCATCCCCTGGATGATAAACACATCGTACTGATCCTGATGCGGGCCGACGCCACCGCCCGGCACCGAGAACGAGATCATCAGGTCATCCAGCCGCCAGTTGGGCAGGACACGGAACGGCGTCATCAGTTCGGCCACTTGCGGGTGCCACTGATCAACCGCTTGCACCAGCAGCGACCAGTCTTGTTCACCCAGATGGTCGTAACTGTCGAAGGGGCCGTGGCCGACTTGCCAGGTCTTGCCGTTCTGATGAGCCACCAGACGGCTGTCGACCTCCTCTTCCATGGCGAGGCCGGCCAACTCATCCGGGGTGATCGGGTCAACAAAGGGGGCGTAAGCGCCACGCAGGATTACCGGGCGTTTTTGCCAGTAGGTAGCCAGAAAGGCCGGCCAGTCCAGATGCAGGGTCGGTGTGGTCATTGCAGTATTCCGGGAAAAGAGGGGAGAGAAAGAGGGCGGCCCACCGGTCGGCAGGCCGCGGGCCGGTTACTTGGCCTTGATGGCGTCGTTCAGATCATCCATGGTGCGCGGCGCGCCACGCAGGATGCTGTTGTTGATGACGAACGCCGGGGTGCCGGTCAGACCCAGCGCCTGGGCCAGCTTCTGGTTATCCGCCAACTGTTGGCTGATCGCTGGGTCCTGCATTTTCTTCTCAAGTGCCGGCCAGCTCAGGCCCTGCTTCTTGGCTATGGCTTCGAGATCCTTGGCATCCTTGAACGGACCCTGATGGTTCATCAGCGCATTGTGGAACGCGACGTACTTGTCCGGATGCAGGCTGGAGACCGCCAGTGCAGCCTTGGCAGCAGTCAGCGAGGTCTCGGTCAGGATCGGGAACTCTTTATAGATGTAGCGTACATCCTTATTGGTGGCGACCAGTTGTTCAACCAGCGACTGCGAGCGCTTGCAGTAACCGCAGTTGTAATCGAAGAACTCAACCACGGTGACCGTGCCCTTGGCGTTGCCACCGACCGGATCGTTGGCCTGCTCGAACAGCGCCTTCTTGTTTTGCTGGATCAGGGTGACATCCGCCTGCTGCTGCTGGGCTTCCTGCTTGGCACGCAGGGCATTGGACATATCGATCAGCAGTTCAGGATGGGCCAGCATGTAATCATGCACGATCTTCTCAACGTCCCCACGAGACATGGATTCCGATGCCTGTGCGGCAGGGAAGGTCAGCGGTAACAGGCAGGCGAGGAGCGGCAATACACGAGTACGAAGTTTCATCAAAGTGATCATCCGGGTTGTTAACCATGTGTTCGGTAGCGGCAGTATACACAGCATCACCTGATGCGTCAGAGGGATAGCATAAAATTGCTATCGCTGTTGAAAGCCCGGCGCGCCAAGCCAGGGTGTCGTTGATGTCCGCCGTTGCAGGCCCATCAGCGGAACCGCTTTGCGGTGGGGCGACAAGGGGCAGGGGATATGCTAGGTTATGACGCTCGGAGAGGGGGCACTGCCGGAGTGCAGGTGCACCAATCCAGCCTATCGAGCTGATTTATAAAGGATTGATAAGTCACGTTATGATACCGAAACTTACGCTTCAGGACGGGGTCACCCCGCAGTGCCAGGTCTTTCTCGAGGCGCTGGCCGCCACCGGTTTTCGCGGTGATATTGAAAGCAGCTTCTCCAGCCGCTTGGCCGTCGCCACCGATAACAGTGTCTATCAGTGGGTACCGCAAGCCGTGGTATTGCCGCGCGATAGCGATGATCTGTGCAAACTGACCCGTTTGGCCGCTGAGTCCCGCTTTGCCAGCCTCTATTTTTCGGCGCGCGGCGGTGGAACCGGCACCAATGGCCAGTCGCTGAGTGACGGTATCATTGTCGATTTGTCGCGCCATATGCACGGCATCCTGTCGTTTGATGCGGCGACGCGTCAGGTTCGCGTACAGGCCGGTCTGGTCAAGGATCGGTTGAACGAATACCTCAAGCCGCACGATCTGTTCTTCTCGCCGGAGCTGTCGACCAGTAACCGCGCCACCATCGGCGGCATGATCAATACCGATGCCTCCGGTCAGGGCTCGATGGTCTACGGCAAGACCTCGGCGCATGTGCTGGCGGTGCAGGCGATCCTCGAAGACGGAACTGTGTTCGAGACCGGGCCGTTCTCCGGCGCGGCGCTCGACGCCAAACTGGCGCAACAGGATCGTGAAGGCGACCTCTATCGTGCTGTGCTCGAGGTGGCACGTGGCAAGCGTGCCGAGATTGAAGCCTCGTTCCCGCAGCTCAACCGTTTCCTGACCGGATATGACCTTAAACATGTCTGGGACCCGGCCACCGGCTCCCTGGACCTGACTCGCCTGCTGTGCGGCTCGGAAGGGACGCTGGCCTTTATTACCGAAGCCACATTGGATCTGACTCCGGTGCCGCGTTTTCGCACCCTGGTCAATATCAAGTACGACAGCTTCGAGTCGGCCCTGCGCAATGCGCCGCTGATGGTGGCCGCCAAGGCGCTGTCGGTCGAGACCGTCGACTCCAAGGTGCTGGATCTGGCGCGTGGCGATATCGTCTGGCACTCGGTGCGCGATCTGATCACCGATGTGCCGGGCAAGGCGATGCAGGGCATCAATATTGTCGAGTTCGCTGGTGAAGATGCAGTAGCGCAGCAGGCGCTGGTGGATGCGCTGACCGCGCAACTCGAAACCTGCCTGGCGCAGCAGCAGGGCGGCGTTATCGGTTATCAGGTATGCAATGATCTGACCGGCATCGAGGCCATCTATGCGGTGCGCAAGAAGGCGGTTGGTCTGCTCGGCAATGCCAAGGGCCGCCGCAAGCCGGTGCCGTTCACCGAAGACACCGCCGTGCCGCCGGAGAAGCTGGCCGACTACATCATGGAGTTTCGTGCCCTGCTCGACGCGCATGGGTTGACCTACGGCATGTTCGGCCATGTCGACTGCGGCGTGCTGCATGTCCGTCCGGCGCTGGATCTGTGTGATCCGCAAGAAGAGGTCACCCTGCGCAAGATTTCCGATCAAGTGGTCGCCTTGACCGCCAAATATGGCGGCCTGATGTGGGGTGAGCACGGCCGCGGTTTCCGCTCGGAATATGGTCCGGCCTACTTTGGCGAGCTGTTTGTCGAGCTGCGGCGGATCAAGGCGGCATTCGATCCGCGCAACCGCATGAACCCGGGCAAGATCTGTACCCCGCTCGGCGTGGATACGCCGCTGGTGTCGGTAGATGCCACCAAGCGTGGTGCATTTGACCGCCAGATCCCGGTGACCGTGCGTGACAGCTTCAGTGATGTGGTGTCCTGTAACGGCAACGGCCTGTGCTTTACCTTTGAACTCAATTCGCCGATGTGCCCGTCATTCAAGCTGACCGGCGATCGTCGTCATTCGCCGAAGGGGCGTGCCACCCTGATGCGCGAGTGGCTGCGCCAGCTCGAGGCGCAGGGCTACAACCCGCTGACCGAAGAGCTGGAAATCACCACCAGTGGCGTGCGTTGGCGCGAGCTGGTGGGCCGGGTGCGCAACAAGCTGGCCAAGGCGCGCGGCGAGTATGACTTTTCCCACGAGGTGATGGAGGCGATGCAGGGCTGTCTGGCCTGTAAGGCCTGCACCAGCCAGTGCCCGATCAAGGTGGATGTGCCGGCATTCCGCTCGCGCTTTATCCAGCTATATCACGAACGTTACCTGCGTCCGGCCAAGGACTATTTCGTAGCCACCGTCGAATCTTACGCGCCGCTGATGGCCAAGGCGCCTGGTATGGTCAACTACTTCCTGCGCCAGAACTGGGTGCAGAAGGCGACCGAAAAGACCATCGGCATGGTCGATGTGCCGCTGCTTAGCCAGCCGACATTGAAGCAAGAGTTGGCCGGCCACAGCGCTGCCCTGTTTAACCTGGAGCAGCTTGAACGCATGAGTGCCGCCGAGCGCGCCAAGGTGGTGCTGGTGGTGCAGGATCCGTTCACCAGCTATTACGATGCGCCAGTGGTACGCGATCTGATCAAGCTGGTCGAGCGCCTCGGCTACCAGCCGCTGCTGGTGCCGTTCCGACCGAATGGCAAGCCGCAGCACATCAAGGGTTTCCTGCGGGCGTTCGCGCGCACCGCGGCCAATGCAGCGCAGTTCTTTAACCGCCTGCATCGTCTCGGTGTGCCGATGATCGGTCCCGACCCGGCGATGGTGCTGTGCTATCGCGACGAATACGCCCGCGCGCTCGGTGAGGCGCGTGGTGACTTCCAGGTGTTGCTGCCGCAGGAGTGGTTGCTGAACGTTCTCTCTGCACAGCCGGCCCGCGAGGCCCGTGCCACCGAGCCGTTCTACCTGATGGGCCACTGCACCGAGAAGACCGCCAAACCGTCGACCCATGCCGACTGGGCCAAGATCTTCACCCATTTCGGTGCCACCCTTAAACCGGTAGCACTGGGTTGCTGCGGCATGGCCGGCACCTATGGTCATGACAGTAAGCACCAGCAGGACTCGCGCGATATCTGGGATCAGAGCTGGGGCCCGGCGCTGGCCAAGTTGCCGGCGTCACAATGTCTGGTCTCCGGCTACTCTTGTCGTAGTCAGGTTAAGCGCATGCAGGGTGAAAAGCTGCGTCATCCGGTGCAGGCGCTACTCGCCCTGTTGTAACGGCGACTTTGCACACCCAACGGCTGGCGTTACCCTGACGCCAGCCGTTTTCTATTTTAAGGATGAGATATGAGTATCTGGAAACGCGACATCGATCTGGCGCGGCTGAATCTGGGCTCGGCCAATACTCTGATGGCGCATCTGGGCATTCTCTATACTGAGGTCGGGGATGATTATTTGCGTGGCACCATGCCCGTTACGGCGCATACTCATCAACCGATGGGATTGTTGCATGGCGGGGCTTCGGTGGTGTTAGCCGAAACCTTGGGCTCGGTGGCCGGTAACTTGTGTGTCGGGCTCGACCATTGCTGTGTCGGTCTGGAGATCAATGCCAACCATGTCCGTGGTAAGAGGGAAGGGGTGGTGACCGGCACCGCACGACCACTGCACCTCGGTGCAACCACCCAGTTATGGCAAATCGAGATCGTCGATGAAGCCGGACGACTGGTTTGTACCAGCCGTATTACGTTGGCCGTTTTGCGGCAAAAAAAGAGGTAATGCGATATTTGTCACATTTTTAGCGACATCTCCGCTAAGCTGTGTGTATAATCAGCGCCCTTTTGAAACACCTAGCAACACCCGGGCCAGCAGCGACGTAGGGACGTAAGAGACTTGCCGCCAAGAGCCCGCCATCCATTCCTCACAAACGGAAGATCTTATGTCTGAGAATCAAGTATTGCCGTCGTTCACTGAACTGGGCCTGTCTGACCCGATCCTGAAAGCCCTGAACGATGTTGGCTATGAAACCCCGTCGCCGATCCAGGCCGCTGCGATCCCGCCGCTGCTGGAAGGCCGCGACCTGCTGGGTCAGGCACAGACCGGTACCGGTAAGACCGCTGCGTTCGCGCTGCCGCTGCTGTCCCGTCTGCAGTCTGGTGATAACTCCACCCGTATCCTGATCCTGGCGCCGACTCGCGAACTGGCGATTCAGGTAGCAGAAGCCTGCCAGAGCTACGCCAAGTACATGCAGGATTTCCACGTTCTGCCGATCTACGGCGGTTCCTCCTATGAAACCCAGATCCGCGCCCTGCGTCGTGGTGCCCAGGTAGTCGTTGGTACCCCGGGTCGTGTGATGGATCTGATGCGTAAGGGTAAGCTGGACCTGTCCACCCTGAACGCGCTGGTATTGGACGAAGCCGATGAAATGCTGCGTATGGGCTTTATCGATGACGTTGAATGGATCATCGAGCAGTGCCCGAAGGAGCGCCAGATCGCCCTGTTCTCCGCCACCATGCCGGAAGTGATCCGTCGTGTGGCCACTCGTCACCTGAACAACCAGGTGGAAGTGAAGATTGCTGCCAAGACCAGCACCGCCTCGACCGTTCGTCAGCGTTACTGGTTGGTCTCCGGTCTGCACAAGCTGGACGCCATGACCCGTCTGCTGGAAGTCGAGCCGTACGATGCGCTGCTGGCGTTCGTGCGTACCAAGACCGCTGCCGAAGAGCTGGCCAGCAAGCTGGCTGCCCGTGGCCACGCCTGTGAAGCCCTGCATGGTGATATCCCGCAGAAGCTGCGTGAACGTACGGTAGAAAAGCTGCGTCAGGGTCAGTTGGACATCCTGGTGGCCACCGATGTAGTCGCCCGTGGTCTGGACGTTGAGCGTATCACTCACGTAGTTAACTACGACATTCCGTATGACACCGAATCCTACGTGCACCGTATCGGCCGTACCGGTCGTGCTGGCCGTACCGGTGATGCGATCCTGTTCGTTGCCCCGCGTGAACGCCGCATGCTGCGCTCCATCGAGCACACTACACGTCAGCCGATCGAGCCGATGCAGATGCCGACCGCGCAGGATATCAACAAGCATCGCGTTGAGATGTTCAAGCAGCAGATCCGCGAAAGCCTGCTGGCTGAAGATCTGGAACCGTTCCAGCAGCTGATCAACGAATTCCTGGCTGATGACAGCGTCGATCCGCTGGATCTGTGCGCCGCCCTGGCCAAGATGGTCAAGGGTGATGAGCCGCTGTTCATGGACGAAAACGCGCCGGAACCGAGCCAGCGTATGGAACGTAGCGATCGCAACGACCGTGGCGAACGCGGTGACCGTTTCGAACGTAACGACCGTTTCGGTGACGAACGCCGCGAACGTCGTGACCGTAAGGCCCCGAGTTCGGATCCGCGTCCGCTGAAGGATCATCCGGATCTGGTGACCGAACGTTACCGTCTGGAAGTCGGCTACGAGCACGGCGTCAAGCCGGGCCAGATCGTCGGTGCCATTGCTAACGAAGCCGATCTGGACAGCACCTTTATCGGTCACATTGAAATTTTCGACACCTTCACCACCGTTGACCTGCCGGAAGGCATGCCGAACGAAGTGATGGATGTGCTGCGTCGTGCCCGTGTTTGCGGTCGCTCGTTGGAAATCGCCCGTTTCACTGGCGAACTGCCGGCGCGTACCGACCGTGGTGATCGTGGCGACCGTCGTGGTGGCCGTCCGTTCAGTGGCGAGCGTCGTCGTGAAGGTGGCAACCGTGAGCGTCCGTTTGCTGGTCGTGGCGAAGGTCGCGGTGATCGTGGTGGCGAAGGCCGCGGCGAACGCAGCGATTTCAAGCGCCCAGGCCCGCGTAAGCCGAGCCGTCGCGAGCATTAATCTGCTGTCACGTTCATCCGTTCAGGATTGATCGTTACCAAGGCCCTCCGCAATGCGGGGGGCTTTTTGTTTGGTTCGCCGTCAACCGATGGCGCTATACCACTACTGGAAAATCTCGGTTATGGTGTGATGCATCAGTCCGTGACCGCCGACAACAGGAGTGCCAAGGATGCGCGAGTTTGCCCAACATATAGCGGATATGTTCAGCTTTCTCGGTATCGTACGTACCAAACGCATGTTTTCAGGTTATGGCCTGTTCCTGGACGGCCTGATGTTTGCGTTGGTGATTGATGACATGCTCTATTTGAAGGCTGATATGGCCAACCGGAGTATTTATACCGACCGCGGGCTGGCCCCCTTTACCTATCAGCGGCAAGGCAAGCTGGTGGCGCTCTCCTACTATCAGGCACCGGAAGAGATGATGGACGACCCGGATGAGGCGCTATTTTGGGCGCGTTGTGCGCTGGCGGCGGCACGACGGGCAGATGCCGGCAAACGCAAAAGCTGAAATTAAAACGCCTGTCGAGGACAGGCGTTTTGCCCCGCAGCGATCAGGATTCGAAACCCAGTCCCAGCGCATCCATGCTACGCAAGAACCAGTCGCGTTTGCCCTCGTTATGGTCGGCACAATCCAGTCGCCACTGCATCAGTTTGACCGCTGGATAAGCAATCGGCTCAGGCGGGAACGGTAAGGTTGGCTGGCTAACCATCTTCAACCGTGTGCGTTCGGTGTCCAGGCCGAATACCTTGTCGAGCAGCACATTGCCAGCAAAGCGACTGGCGCCGACCCCGAGGCCGGTCAGGCCGGCAGCATGCGCCACCTTGCCGCCATAGGCACTGCCGAAAAATGCGCAGTACCGGGTACAGACATCAATCGCGCCGCCCCAGCAGTGGCTGAACTTCAGCCCGGCCAGTTGTGGGAAGGTGGTGAAGAAGTGGCTGGCCAGTTTGGTGAAGGTGGGGTGGTGATATTCATACTCCTCATGCACCTGACCACCGAAGTAGTACAGGGCGTCGTAACCGCCAAACAGGATGCGATTATCGCGGGTAATCCGATAGTAGTGAAACTGGTTGGACGGGTCGGCCAACCCCTGCCGGTTCTGCCAGCCGATGGCCGTCATCTGTTCATCGTTCAGCGGCTCGGTCATCAGCGCATAGTCATACACCGGCATGGTGTGCAGCCGGTAACGCTTGAGCAGGGCGGGGAAGACGTTGGTGGCGAGCGTGGCCCGCTCGGCGTCGACCAACCCATGCGGGGTCTGCAGACCGATACGCCCACCGCCCAGTTGCGTGAGGCCTTCCACCGGGGTGGATTCGTAAATCTTGACGCCCAGCTGGCTGGCAACCTTGCCCATGCCGACCACCAGTTTGGCCGGGTTAAGCATGGCTGTATCGGTGCCATCCCAGTGGCCAGAGAGGAAGGTTGGCGAATTAACCTCGGCACGCACTTGCGCCTGATCCAGATAGCCTTCGCCGCGCAGTTCGGCATCCTGATACGGCTCGACCGCGACCACCAGTTCACCGGTCCGTTCAAAGTCGCAGTCGATCCCGTATTTGGCAATGGTGGCTTCGATCTCGTCCAGATTGGTGATACCCATCTGGTAGAGGGTGTCATATTCATCTGGCCAGCGGCGTTTGCCGTTCTTCTCACCGTGGGTCAGGCTGGCCTCACAGAATCCGCCATTGCGACCCGAGGCGGCCCAACCGAGTTGGCGTGCTTCGAGCAGGACCACCTCGGTCTGCGGGAAGCGCTCCTTGGCCAGAATGGCGGTCCATAGGCCGACCATGCCTCCGCCGACAATGGCCAAGCCGGTTTTGAGGTTACCAGGCAAGCGCGGGTAGGTGGGTCGTTCAGCGAGGGCATCTAACCAATACACTGCATGGCGGGTGTTGGCGAGTGAGGCACGGATTACCGCATCCGGCGGTAATTGACGTTCAAAAACGGTCTTCGACATCCTGTTTCTCCTGTGGCCGTCCAGTCATGACATTACCTGCCGGCACAGAGGATGCGAAAACGGGCATACATGGTGATGACGGTGATGATGCGTGACGGTGATTCATGGCGTTATATCGCGTTGAACACGAAAGCATAGCCTGTGCCAGCTAGCGAGATGGCTATCGGCTCAGGGTTCTCACGCATAGAAGGGGGCTGGGGCCCCCTGCTGAGGTCAAGTCCGGCGCATGGATATGCCAATGACTGGCTCATTTGCACCATTAACGGGCAAGGCGGCCTATGGTGATGAGGGCGTACAGCCCCAAATCTTGCGGTAATACTGTTTGTAGAAGATGTTACTTTCGGCTTCGCCAGCTGCGGTGTCTTTTTGCAGTGTGGAGCCAGTGGTGATCAATATTGGCGGCGCGATATAGCCGCTGGCGGGTGACTTAGCAAACGCCCGGTTAAGCTCATCGGCTAACTGCCACCCTTGCTGATTCAAGGGTTCTGCGATGGTAGCGACTTGCTGCGAGCGCCCAGAAATAATCCGGCTGATGGCTTTGGCTGATCCATCTCCGGCCGAAACGTTGCGAATATCGAGGCGATTGATGGTGCGTAGCGGATAGTTGATATGGTCGAAGTAGATATCATTGATCGCCAGCGTGTGAGTCCAGCGACTGCCGAACTGCTGGTTCAAATGTGGAACCAGATCGCGCATGCGAGCATCGGATTCGGTGATCGGCACGTTTTCTACGGACAACACGCTGCAGCGAGAGCAACTATTGATCACCTCCTGCATTTTTGCCGTCTTGGCATTGGCGATATCAAACCGGGCATCATTCAGGATCACCACACCGACCTCACCACTGGAGTGCTCGATGATAAATTGTGCCGCCATGGTCGCCACCTGATCCGCTTCGGTGGTGATATTGGTCACTAGGTCGTCCGAGGCGCCCGCGCGCGCCTGGGCATGCCAACCGGCGATGATAATACCTACTGACTTGGCAGCCTGGATTGCCGGTTTGATGGCATCGCTGTTGATCCCGCCAAGGACGATGGCGTCGGCATGTTCGGCAACAGCTTGGTTAAATTGGCTGATCAGCTTCTCATGGACACTGTTGGAGTCGAGATAGCTTAATTTCCAACCCAGACACTGGCTGGCCTGCTGCAGACCGCGATAGACGCCACTGATCCCGCCATTTTGCATGGTATCCGCCAGATAGATGATATGCATGCCGGTTTGTCTGGGGGGACCCTCTTCCGGCCCATTCCAGATGGTACTGCCGGCCTGAACGATCAGTGGCATACAGCTGAAAAGTCCTGTCAGCCAGCGTGAGAAATGCATCCATCTTTTCATCATCAAGCTCCCCTGTGATGGACCGGTGCGAGCACCGAGCAATTGGCTACGGGGTTGGGATTGCGGATTTGAATCGCCAATCTGCGTTTAACTATAGCTGTCTCCCCAGCGTGTAGAGCCTTTGGAGTCCTTTTTTTACACAATTGCGTCGTCACCAGATCACGATGAGAACGGCGCTACTAGGAGGGGAAATCAATAGAAGAGATAGGCGGGGATGAGCTGGGAGGTTGTCAGCCGACGGCAGTACCGGGCAGTACTGCCGCGACAGGCCTGATTATTGATTCCACTTCATGATCGGCACGGTCGAGATGGCATTTTTGGGTGAGCCATCGACCAGTTTGTCAGAGTAGACCAGATAAATCAGGGTATTACGCTTTTGATCGAAGAAGCGTACCACGTGCATTTTCTTGAATAGCAACGAGGTACGTTTGTTGAAGACCTCTTCACCATCCTTGAGTTTGCCAAATGAGATCGGCCCAATCTGCCGACAGGCGATCGACGCATCCGAGGTGTCTTCGGCCATTGACAGCGAACCCGATACGCCGCCCGTTTTGGCGCGGCTCAAGTGACAGGCCACGCCCGTGACTTCTGGGTCATCAAAGGCTTCAATGACAATCTTGTCATTCGCACCCAACATGCGAAAGGTGGTATCGACAGTGCCGATCACATCGGCATGGGCGGAGAGGGTCACACTGACAAGCAGTGCAGGCAACAGGAATGAAAACCGGCTCATGGTTCACCTTAATCGTCAGAAGAGATCTGCTGGGCCAATGCGGCGGGATGAGACAAACCGTTATCCGGTGCCCGGGCATCTACCGCAATGCCTGGTTACGATACGCGGTGATGCGTGGCCTGGGTAGATGATTTTTCACGGGGAATATAGGTTGTTGAGGGGGGGATGATAGTCTGCTCGCAAAATGGACATGTGTTTCCGTACAGTGATTGAGCATCAATCAGGTACTCAATAGAATCTAAATGAAACAATATTTCTCCTTTCATTTTCTGGCAAATCACGCTGGTTGCCGGTCAGTGTCTTGCTGGCTGAAGTTTGTCGTTATCCGCGTGGACATGCCATCACCATAACAACGAGAACAATACGGATGACCCATAAAACCCTCTGTTTCATCGGTGATATTCATGGTAAGGCCGATAAGTTGGATGCCTTGCTGCCCCATATCGACTTTATTCCGGAAGCGTATCCGGAAGGGATGTTTTGCAAATTAGTTTTCCTGGGTGACCTGATTGATAACAAGCCGGGTGAAGATATCGATCACCTGCGCCTGTTGCAGCGGGTCAAGGCGCTGTGTGAAGCCGGTGATGCCGACTGTCTGCTCGGCAATCATGAATTCAATGCCGTTGGCTGGTTGATGCGCCATCCGCAGACCGGGCTGCCGTTGCGCGCCCACGACGAGTCGAACACGCGCCAGCATGAGGTGTTCCTGCAACAGGTGACGGAAAACAGTGACCAGCACATCGCCTGGATCAACTGGTTCAAGCGTTTGCCGCTGTTTCGGGATTACGGCTATATCCGTGCGGTACATGCCTGCTGGGATGACGACAAGATCGCGCGCTTGCGCCCGTACCTGAATGACGATAACTCGCTGAAGGAGGAGTTCTGGGTTGCCGCGTTTGACGAAACCCACGAACTGTATGCCCTGTGCGAGCATGTGCTCAAGGGGCCGGAAATTCCGCTGCCGGCCGGTTACAGCTTCCGTGACAAGCATGGCAAGACGCGGACGCAGATCCGGGTGCGCTGGTGGCTGGAGTCAGCCACGACTTACCGTGAGGTGGCGCAAGTGCCACCGGCACAAACGGCACGGTTACCCGATGTGCCACTCCCCGCGGCGCTGCGGAATCCGGAGCAGGAGGTGCCTGTTGTCGTCGGCCACTATACGTTGAACGATCTGCCGCAACCGCTCTCTTACCGCGTGATTTGTGTAGATTACAACGCGGCGGGTGGTGGGCCGCTGGTGGCCTATATGTGCTATCCGGATAAAGAGTACCCCGAGGTGGAGAGCGACCGCCATTTCCCGCATGAACAGCACTTCATGTCCCCCGAACTGCCTGAGTACACCCGCGAAGGCGGGAATGCGCTCTACCAGATCTTTAACGAGGTTATCGCGCGTTTCCCGATGCCGGTGCTGCCGGAGACCGCGGAGCAGGATCTGACCCGCCGCATTAACGAGATTCTGCTGCGTAACTGGGATCCGGTTGGCGTCTATGGTGTTGAGGAGTGCGAGAACGAGTACTACGGCTATATCGAGGATGTGATGCGCTTGGCGCTGGCTGGCCAGTTCCCGACGATCTCGGCCTATCTGATAGTCATGTCCAGCACGGCGATGGGTTGTCCGGTGGATGACGAGCAGTGTGACCGGATTGCCCTGCGTATCCGCCAGACCATGGATGAATGGCGACGGGCACATTTCGCCTCCGCCGAGGTGATCCCGCTGGTGCGTCCGGCGGCGCCGGTTCCCGCCTGTGGCGGGGAGGGGATCTAGCAACCATCACTCATATTAGAAGGATAAAAACCATGGTTGACCTGTATTCAAGAGCACAAGGGGCATTGGTCGGTCTGGCGGCCGGCGATGCCTTGGGGACGACACTGGAGTTCCGCCGTCGCGATAGCTATATGCCACTGACCGATATGGTCGGCGGTGGGCCATTCAAGTTGCGAGCCGGGCAGTGGACTGATGATACCAGCATGGCCTTGTGTCTGACCGATAGCCTGCTGGCCTGCAAGGCGCATGATCCCCACGATCAACTGCAACGCTATTTGCGCTGGGCGCGCCATGGCGAGAATTCGGTCAATGGCCACTGCTTCGACATTGGTGGCACGGTGAACGAGGCGCTGCGGACCTACATCAAAACCGGAGAAGCCTACCCTGGTGCCGAAGATGAATTCAGTGCCGGCAATGGTAGCCTGATGCGTCTGGCGCCGGTCGCGCTGTTTTATAACACCCGACATGGTGATGCGCTGGATTGCCGGCAGCTGGTTCAGATGGCAGCGCTCAGTTCAATGACGACCCACCGTCATCCGGCGGCCGTTAGCGCGTGCCAGGTGATGGCGTTGTTTATTGACCATGCGCTGGCGCTGGATGGCATGGCCTTGGCCCCGGAGGATAAACAACAACTGTTGCAATTGAGCGATGCCGAACGGGTGGCGCTGGGCGAGTTACCGCCTGAAATCGGCACGATTGTCGATGGCAGTTACCGGCACAAGACGCGCGAGCAGATCAACAGTAGCGGTTATGTGGTGCATTCGCTGGAAGCCGCACTGTGGGCGTTCTGGCACACTGATAACTTTGCCGAAGGGGCGTTGCTGGCGGCCAATCTGGGCGGTGATGCCGACACGGTCGCGGCGATCTATGGCCAGCTCGCCGGGGCCTATTACGGGCTGGATGCGATTCCGGCCGCCTGGCGGGACAAGCTCGCGTGGTGCGACAAGTTGCAGCAACTGGCGCTGCAATTGGTGACGGCTTATCTGCCTGCTGATGAACAACACCCCTACCTGTTATCCAGGGAGAGAGGAAAGGACTATCTATGACGAGAAGAGTGAAACCGGGAACACCCTGTCCGGCCTGTGCTGCCCCGATGGTGGTCATTACCCACGAAACCTTAGTCGATATTCAGGCATTCTTGAGACCGAATATCCGTACTATTTCTTCACAGGCACTGAAACGTACACAGCAACACTATCGTATCTGCAAGACGTGTGATGCTTATGCTCTCGGGGCCGAGTTGACCCGCGGATTTCCGTTTCTTGATGTCGATGGCGAGATGAGGGATGTTCACGGCCACTGCTTCAGTGAGTAGATGGACAAGATCGAGGTGACATGTAGCAGGGCGACCCGCGGGTCGCCCTGTTTGATCCACCGCTTACAGCGCGGCGGCGATCTTGGCGCCGAGGGCGGCGTTGTTCAGCACCAGCTGGATATTGGAGGCCAGGCTGTTGCCACCGGTCAGCTCGCAAAGGCGGGCCAGCAGGAACGGCGTCGAGGCTTTGCCGGTGATGTGCTGATCGTCGGCTTCCTGCAGTGCCTGCTCGATGGCGGCATCAATGTCGGCCTTGGGCATGGCATCCGCGGCCGGGATCGGGTTGGCGACCACGGCGCCGCCAGCCAGGCCAAGTGCCCATTTGACGCGCAGCGCTTCGGCGATGGCGGCCGGGGTATCCAGGCGGTAATCGACGTTAAAGCCGCTCTCGCGGGTGTAGAACGCCGGCAGTTCGGCGGTCTGGTAGCCGATCACCGGGACGCCCTGGGTCTCCAGATATTCCAGCGTCAGGCCGATATCCAGAATCGATTTGGCCCCTGCACAGACCACGGCGACATTGGTATGTGCCAGCTCCTGCAGGTCGGCAGAGATATCAAAGGTCTCCTGCGCACCACGATGTACCCCGCCGATACCACCGGTAGCAAACACCCGGATACCGGCCATGGCGGCAACGATCATGGTTGAGGCGACGGTGGTGGCGCCCATCTGCTTGCTGGCCAGTACGAACGGAATGTCGCGGCGGCTGCACTTGGTGACGCTGTGGCCACCTTTGCCCAGTGCCTCCAGGGCGGCACTGTCCAGGCCGACTTTCAAGCGACCGTCAATGATGGCGATGGTGGCGGGCACGGCGCCATTGTCACGCACCACCTGTTCGACTCGGCGCGCGGTTTCGACGTTCTGCGGATAGGGCATCCCGTGGGAGATGATGGTGGATTCCAGTGCGACCACCGGGCGGCCAGCGGCCAGGGCGTCAGCAATTTCCGGCAGAATATCGAGATATTGGTTCAGCATGGGTAAGTCTCCAGCATACGTTCAACAGCAGCCTGTGATAGGCCGGTAAAGACAGTCTCTTCCGCGCCGACCGCCAGGGCGGCACATGCGCGAGCAAAGCGGGCACTCTGTGCCAGCGGGTAATCTTGCAGCCAGGCGTGGACCAGCGCGCCCATATAGGCATCGCCGCCACCGGTGACATTCACCACTGTGCTCGGCAGGATTGGCAGATGGGCCTGATGGGCGCCATCGCTATAGAACACCCCCTGTTCGCCGAGGCTGAGGAACAGGCGCTTGACACCGGCCTGATGGAACCAGTCAGCCACTGCGGGCCCCTGCTCTGGGCCATCAATGCGCAGGCCACACAAGTGTTCGGCCTCCTGGCGATTGGGCTTGATGGTGTGAATCGCTTGCAGCCATGGACGAATCTTGTCGACCTTGGCCACCGAGACAGTATCCACAAACAATGGCAGGTGAGGGTAGCGATCAAACAACCAGGCCAGTGTCGGGGTGCTCAGGTTGGTATCGATCACCAAGGCTTGGGCGGCCGATAACAAACCGTCAAACTGCGCCAGCCGTTGTGGGGTCAGGGCATCGAGAATGGCCATGTCGTTGATGGCGCAGCTCATCTCGCCGTGCGCATCATGCAGGCTGAGATAACAGGAGGTATTGAACCCTTCCAGCACCAGGGTATGGCGCATATTGACCCCGGCCTGCTGACTGATCTCGATCAGTCGTTGACCGTGCTGGTCGGCGCCGACTGCGGTGATCAGCCGGGTATCAGTGCCCAGTCGGGCCAGATTCTCTGCGATATTTCGCCCGACACCGCCGGCGGCAGTGTGCACATGACCCGGATTGGAGTCTCCAGTGACCAAGGCGCCAAAGGCTTTGCCACAGATATCCATATTGGCGCCGCCGACCACGACAGCGTAGGGGCCTTCGCGCAACACATAGCCCCGACCCATCACATAACCTTGCCGCATCAGGCTGGATATGTGGCTGGCGAGGGCCGAGCGACTGATACCAAGGCGGTCAGCCAACTCTTGCTGGGCAATCATCGGATCTTCACGCAGCAGTTGCAGGATCTCTTGCTCACGTTCTGTCATAGGCAAATATCTAGAAGTAGACATGTGTTTATTGTTGCGCAAATTCCACCCGAAGCAATCGTTTTTCTAGGGTTTGATGATCTAGATCACACGGCTGACCTTCGTTCAACAAAGATGAAGTGAGGTAGGGCAGGGCTCGCGCATGTTACCAATGTGTTAACATATGGCGTTTGCCTGAGGGCAGGGATGTAAAAGGGAGTATGAAGATGAAAGGAGCGTATGCGTTATTGACGCTGCCAGCGCTGTTTGCGGTATTGGGGTTGATATCGACCGAGGCCTTGGCCCACACGGCCTGTTTGCAGGGCGACTACCAGGATGCCCACGGCAAAATGATCTTGCAGGTACAAGCCCACCATCACGAGGCGACATTGCAGGAGGTGGGGTCGGGCGCGCATTACACGGTTCGCATGCTGGGCGCTGCGGCCAAACGTGAACTGTGGCAGCAACAGGGCTGGGCTGTGGCGGCGATGAAGGGGGCTGAATGTGGCGCCGATGCCTCGCGTCAGCATGTGGTGTGTATGTTGTCGCAACCCGGTGGCGAACCTGTAGCCGCCGCGCGTGGTTTTAATAGTGTCTATGTGGCGCCCGATCACGCCGTGCGCTGGTTGCATTTACAGTAGTGACCCGATGCCAATTGGCCATGAAAAAGCCGGCATTATGTGCCGGCTTATGCATTCTGGCACGCCGCGTCGAGCAGCCGCCGATATAAATCACGATCAATGCCAGTGCTGATCCAGCATGGTGGCTTCAGCTAACAAACGGCGCGCCTCGCCGTGCAGTGCGCTGGCGCGGGCAGCGGAGGCACTGGCGGCTTGCTGTTGCAGGCGTTGTGCGGCAGCACGAATCGAAGCGGATTGTGCGGAAGTCGCCACCGCCTGCTGCAGTTGCGCGAGGACGGTGCGGGCGTGTTCAGTGCTCAGGTCGATCTGCTGGTCACCGATGCTGATCTGGATCATGCGTTACTCCATCCGCCAAAGGTTTGCTGTGGGAGCACCCTGGGGTAGCCTGGGTCGTCCACCTAGCCCGGTCATCGGGGCAAGGTGTGTCTCTGTCGGCAATAATTGCTGGCAGGGCAAAAGATCCGGTTACCGGAAAGATACTCTTTTCCCTGACATGGAGTGGGGATCTCGTCGATGGCGGACCGGGTCTCGGCGATGATGCGCTTCATGTCGGCATCGCTATAAAAGCTGACGGTCCTGATTCTCTGCCTCTTCGGTTAAACAGACCAGCAACGGGCGAATACTTCGGGCATTATCTGCGATGGGATTGATCTGGCGCAGAAAATTGGTTGCGTTCGGCAACCTTCAGTTAACATGATGTTTTAACTTGGTTTTCAATCGCCGAGGTTATGTAGCTTTCTTGGTCGAGGCCCTGTCACGGTATGCAAAAGCCATGCTGGCCCGATAACCGAGGAGGCTTTCAGGTCAGGAGCGCAGATGGAGCGGTTGGATTGCGATCGCATGTTTATTGCGGTGTATGAATTAGGCAGCTTTGCCAAGGCGGCAGAGCGATTGGGGACCAGCAGTGGTCAGGCGTCCAAACTGATTGCGCGGCTTGAACAGTTACTGGATGTGCAACTGTTCAAACGCAGCACCCGTTCGCTGGCGGTGACCGATGTCGGCCGCGCCTATTACGAACGCGTCAAGGTGCTGCTTGATGAGTGGGATGCGCTGGATGCCGATGTTCGGCAGACCGCAGCACAGCCCTCCGGGCGATTGCGCGTATCGGTGCCCGTGACGTTTGGCACCACCTGTCTCACCCCTTTATTCATTGCCTTTGCCCAGCAATATCCGCTGATTGAACTGGATGTGCGGTATGCCGACCGGCTGGTCAATATCGTCGATGAAGGGTTTGATTTGGCGCTGCGCATCGGCAAGTTGGATGACAGCCGGTTGATCGCACGGAAGTTATGCCCGATCAGAGTGGTCACGCTGGCTTCCCCGGCCTATCTGCAAGCGCGCGGTACCCCTCAGCATTGGCAAGCCCTGCAGGATCATGACTGTATTGTGGATACCAACTTCCGCGATGCCTTCTCCTGGCAGTTTGCGGAGCCGGATGGCCAGTTGCAGTCATTACCGTTACGCGGCCGTCTGCGTTTCTCCAATGCTGAGGCCTGTCTGCAGGCGGCACAAGCTGGCCTGGGGGTGGCGCGGGTGCCGAGTTTTGTTGCCGGTGCGGCCCTGCGTAGCGGACAAGTACTCCCCATACTGCAGGCTTATGATATTCCGGCGCTCGGGCTATATGCCGTCTATCCACCGGCCCGTCATCTGGCACATAAGACGCGAGTACTGATTGATTACCTGGCGCAGGCCTTTGCTGGCCAGCCCGAATGGGAGCAGGGCTGGTAACGAAAGCAGAGCATTAATTCCATTTTGGAAGTTAATCTTGCTGATTAGGCTATCTAATCATCATTCTGGAAAGAAGTTAGGCTGTACTCAATTCGTTAACACATTGAGGACACCACCATGATCGATACCCGTACTGCCCCTTATGCTGCCCTGGTGCTGCGCGTCGCGCTCGGCATCCTGTTTCTGGCCCACCTTGGTCTGAAGGTGTTTGTCTTTACCCCGGCCGGTACCGCCCAGTTCTTCGGCTCGCTCGGCCTGCCGCCGGCACTGGCCTATGTCACCATGTTGTGGGAACTGCTCGGCGCACTGGCGCTGCTCTCCGGTTTCCGTGCCCGCCTGGCGGCCGTTGCGATGATTCCGGTACTGCTGGGTGCCATCTTTACCGTCCACGGCCATGCTGGCTTCTTCTTCACCAATCCGAATGGCGGTTGGGAATTCCCGGCACTGTGGATCATCGGTCTGGTTGCGCTGGCCCTGATCGGTGATGGTCCGTATGCCATCAAACTGACCTTTGCTGGTCGCGACTGACTGGGATTGGGGAGACGGCACCATGCTGGTTAACGGACAATGGCAAGCAGATTGGCAACCGGTGCAAGCCACCGACAGTCAGGGTGGATTTGTCCGCCAAACCTCCTCGTTCCGCCACTGGGTCACGGCCGATGGCCGCCCGGGGCCGACCGGGGAGGGGGGCTTCAAGGCTGAACCGGGGCGCTATCATCTCTATGTCGCACTGATTTGCCCGTGGGCCAGCCGCACCCTGATTGCCCGTCAGCTTAAAGGGTTGCAACAGGTGATCTCGGTATCGGTGGTGGAGCCGCGTCTGTTGGAGCAGGGCTGGCACTTTGGCGATTATCCGGGTTCGGATAGCGATACCTTGAACGGCGCCACCTGGCTGCATGAGCTCTACACTCGTGCCGATCCGCACTTTACTGGCCGGGCGACCGTGCCGGTGTTATGGGACAAGCAGACCGGCCGGCTGGTTAACAACGAGTCGGCGGATATTGTCCGCATGCTGGATAGCGCGTTTGCCGCGTGGGCCAGTCCGGATGTGTCGCTCTATCCGGCAGATCTGGCGGCAGAGATTGATGCCTTGAATGCGCAGATCTATCCGCAACTGAATAACGGTGTCTATCGTGCCGGCTTTGCCACCACCCAGGTCAGTTACCAGCAAGCGGTCGGCGAGGTGTTTGCCATGCTGGACACGCTGGAAAGCCGGTTGAGCGATGGTCTACCTTTCCTGTTTGGCGAGCGGTTGACCGAGGCGGATATCCGCCTGTTTGTCACCCTGATCCGCTTTGATGCCGCCTATCACGGCCTGTTTAAATGCAATATCCGCCGGGTGGCGGATTATCCGGCGCTGCTGGCCTATACGCGACGGATGCTGGATTTGCCCGGCGTGCGCGGCACGGTCAACATGGAGCATATCAAGCAGGGTTATTATTCGATCAAAGCATTGAACCCGGTAGGATTGGTGCCGGTGGGCCCGGATTTGACCGCCTACGGATTGTAAGGAGTAAGAGATGTCGACACCTAAACAGCTGGTGGTCTTTCTACATGGCTTTGGCTCTGATGGACAAGATCTGATTGGGCTGGGTAACCAATGGGCTAAAGCCTTGCCGACAGCACAGTTTGTCTCCCCTAATGCGCCGTTTCCCACACCGTTTGGGGCGGGCTATCAGTGGTTTAGCCTGCAGGGAATTGATGCCGATAATCGTCCTGATCGCATCGTGGCCGCCCGTAGTGCGTTCGATGGCGCTGTTCCCTTTACGTGTTGTTCAGAATTTTGACCCCACCAGATAACCAGGATTTCGCACTGTTGGGCTCTTGGTTGTAGACCCGGAACCACGCCAGATAGTTTTTCAGGTAATCCGTCCCAACTCCCTGGAATTTC
>JAYROM010000127.1:0-3070 GCA_041911695.1 Aeromonadaceae bacterium | reverse complement strand
CCAGCAGCAACGGGTCTCGCTGGCCCGCGCCCTGGCGCAGCAACCGCGACTGATGTTGCTGGATGAGCCGTTCTCCGCGCTGGATGCCGGGTTGCGTGTCGCCTTACGCAAGACCGTGGCGCGCCTGCTGGCCGATGCCGGTATTACCACCATTCTGGTCACCCATGATCAGGCCGAAGCGCTGTCATTTGCCGAGCAACTGGCCGTGATGCGTGGTGGCCAACTGGTGCAAGCCGGCAGCCCGGCTGATCTCTATTACCATCCGGTCGACGAAACCACCGCCCATTTTCTCGGCGATGCCATCGTGCTGCCCGCCGCGCTGTCGCCGACCCATGCCGAGTGTGTGCTCGGCCGTCTGCCGCTACATCACACCACCACCCAGCCGCAAGCACGCATTCTACTGCGTCCGGAACAGTTACTGCTGTGCGATCCAACCACGGCAAGCTGCATCGCCGAAGTGGAAGAGGGCGAGTTCACCGGCGCAGTGACCCTGCTGACCGTACGTCTGGCGGGCAGCCAGCAGCGCTTGTCCGTCCGTCATGCCGGCAGCGGTGCCCCCACGCCCGGCAGCCGGATTGGCCTTAGCGTATCGGGCAAGGCACATGTACTCGGCTAAACAAGGTTGCCGAAAAAGAGAACGAATAGCGTCCTCTGCGACACAATCACATAGGCGGCTTTGCGGCTTTACGCTACCGTATGACGGCTGATGTCTTCCCACTGCCTGTCCATAGCAAGGAGCCTACATGACAACCCCCGCCGAACTTGAACACGTGCTGACCACCCTGCGCACCCATGCTTTGCCAGCGGTCAAAGTGACGCCGCTGGCCAAACAGCCCGCATCACCATCGGCCAGCAAGTTCGGCGGCCAACCCTGGTGGCCGCAGGGCAAGGTGTATCCGCATACCCAAGCGGGTGAGCCACTGTTTCTGCTGGCACAGATCAACCTGGCGGAGCTGCCGGCACTACCACATTTTCCGCGTCAGGGATTGCTGCAGTTCTTTATTGCCAATAACGATACCTATGGGCTCGACTTTGACAGTTCGCTGGATGAGGTATTGGCAGCGCCGCAGGGCTATCGGGTCGTTTATCACCCGGAGGTATCCCCTGAGGCCGGCGTATCGGCAGATCAACTGCCCGCCCTGCCTACGAACAACCTGTTACCGCTGACCGAAGAGTATGCGTTAGCCTTTACTGCGCAAGCTGATCTGCCCTCACCCAGCGACTACCGCTTTGCCCCGATTGCTCGCGCCATGGATGATATGGACGAAAGCATGGTGGAAAAGCTGTTCGACATGGATCTCGGCGTTGGCAGCAAACTGGGCGGTTATGCCTACTTTACTCAAGAAGACCCGCGCGCTTACGAACGCCAAGGCGAAAACTGGACCCTGCTGTTCCAGCTCGACACCCATGACGAAGACGACGGTGTCTGGATCATGTGGGGCGACTGCGGCGTCGGTAACTTCTTTATCGAGCCGGAACGCCTGGCCGCCGGTGACTTCTCACGCGTCTGGTACAACTGGGATTGCTGCTAAGACGGGAACGGATAGCCCACCTCAATCAACTCCATCACCTCGCGCAGATAGGGCGCGGTGGTGAGTTTGACGATCGATGGGTAGAACACCTGCGGCGCGGGGGTGATCTCCAGCACAGTACAGTGCGGCAGCCGTTCGGCAACAATCTCCGACGCCGGTAGCAAACTGGCGGCCACCAGGCCTGATTCCAGCCACTCCAGGATCACGCCGGGTTGCGAGACATGCATCATCACATTGGGTTGCACCCCGGCTTTACGCATCTGGTTAAGCAGCAACTCCGCGGTGCCGGTCCCGCTGGCGCGTTTCAGTAGCAGCAGCGGGAAGCGGCCGATCTCGGCCAGCGACAGATGATGCGGTGTCGCCCCTCCCAGCAACGAGGTATGCACCACGGCTTTGAGGCTGATCGGTGCCAGCGTGATGCAATCATAGCCATCCGAGCGTGCTGGACGCTGGATCAGGGCGATGTCCAGCAGGCCATTGGTCAGCAGCAGCTCCAGATGGCTGGAGTCGGAGACCTGGATGCTCAGCTCGACATCCGGATGGCGGCGATGGATCTCGAGAATCAGATCCTTGAAGTAACTCTGGAACAGATGAGTCAGACCGATACGCAGCAGCTTGGTCTCACGCTTGGCAAACAGCACGGTTTCGCGGGCAGTGGCCTCGACATCACGCAAGATCTCGCCGGCCTTCTGATACAGATAATGGCCGGCCGGGGTCGGCTCGATCCGCCGCCCCTGACGCAGAAATAGCGCTACCCCCAACTCCTCTTCCAGCTCCTGCAACCGCTTACTAAGCGGCGGCTGGGCCATGTTCAGCACCTCGGCGGCACGGGTGATGCTGCCCTGCTCGACCACAGTGCAGAAGTAACGCAGTCTCTTCAGATCCATATCGATTCACATAGCATTAACCTGTGATCTGCATCATAAATAATTCGATGTTTTTCAATGTGATTTACATCACATCATATCTTTTTGGTATGGATTACCTCATCAAAACAGTCATTTTTTGTCATCTCGGGAATCCCTATATTGGCGGCAGTTTCCTCCCCTTTTACCGCCAATAACGAGGTTCAACATGACACATCCTGTTCATGATCTGCGCTCGGCCCTGGAGCTGCTGCAAAGCCTGCCGGGCGAACTGGTTAGCACTGACGTTGAAGTCGATCCGGAGGCCGAACTCTCCGGCGTCTACCGCTATGTCGGCGCCGGTGGCACCTGTATGCGCCCGACCCGCAAGAATGGCCCGGCCATGATCTTCAACAAGGTCAAGGGCTACCCGGATTTCCGCGTTGCTATCGGCCTGGTCGGTTCACGCAAGCGTGTCGGCCACCTGCTCGGTTGCGAGCCGGAACGTCTGGGCTTTCTGCTGAAAAACTCGGTACAGAACCCGATCCCGCCGGTGGTCGTGGGTGCCGACAAGGCGCAGTGCCAGGAGGTGGTCCATCTGGCTTCGGATCCCGATTTCGATCTGCGTCGTCTGCTGCCGGCGCCGACCAATACCGAAGAGGATTCCGGCCCCTACTTCACCATGGGCATGTG
>JAYROM010000126.1:0-13124 GCA_041911695.1 Aeromonadaceae bacterium | reverse complement strand
TGCTTGAACTCTTCGTGGGTGACATATTCGATGGCAATCGGCTTGCCTTGCTGGCTGGCGGCGGCTTCCAACATGGCCAGCACTGCCTGATGACAGGCCGGGCTCACCTGCGGCAGTTCACAAGCCAGAATGGCTTTTTCCACCACCATCTCGGCCAGCAGGGTACGAGTGGTATCCAGCAACCCCGGCAGGCCGGCATGCAGTGCCAGATCGATGCGGCGCGGGCCAGCCGGGATCGGCAAGCCGGCATCACAGACACACAGCATATCGGTGTGACCACACTCGGCGATCACGGCGGACAGGGGGGCATTGAGCAGCAAACCTTTCTTCATTTTTCACGCTCCAAGATGCCGTTGGCGGTCAGCTCAGTCGACCTGGCCAGGCGGGCTGGTTTGGTGATTTTTGGTCACGTAATCGGTTACGTAATCGGTTACGTGAAAACTAGTCCGCGATTTATGCCCCGGCAAGGTGCGTTATTCACTTTTGTGAAAGCCTTCTCAAAGTGCAGCGAAGGGCTGTGATCGGTCAGTCAATAATCCGGGGAGGTTGTGTTTATCTGGGTCATTGTCAGGTGTCAGAGCCCCAAAGGCGGTGGGTTCTGCCGGGGCGTGCTGAGAATGGGCGAAAAACAGGCAAAAAAAACCGGTTCATAAGGATATGAACCGGGTGAGCGAAACATGAAGATGGCCACGTCCGCCATCCCGTATGGGGTGAGTGGGGTGACCGCAACGTGGGTAAAACGTCTGGCTAACAACAGGAGGCGAATGGCTGTGACGCCTCCAGCTACATAGATAATTCAACTCTCGTGCCAGATGTTAATGTTATATAAATCAATAGGTTGTAGTAACACGATCTGTGATCGTGCGCACGTTGCGGCATCATTTGCCTTGTCATGGTGCATCGGTTTGGTGATTTGCGGCGCGCGCCAGCTGGCGAACAAAGTTGGGCAGCGCAAACAGTGCCTGGTGGGTATCGCCGTTGTACCACTGCAGATCGCTGATATCGCGCAGCGCCAGTTGCAGGTCGGCCTGCTCGGCACTCAGGCTGGCTGGGTCGCTGCGCTGGCTGGCAAACGCCAGTCCCCACAGGCCACCATAACTGGTCACCGGGATCAACGCCGGACGGACACAGGCAAAAACCGGATGCAGCGCCTGCAGCAGGCGGACATAACTGCGCGGCTGCCACTGTGGGCTGGTCAGGTGCAGGCTCAGGATGCCGTGGTCACCGAGCAGGCGGGCATAGTGTTGCAGGCAGGGGGCTTCATAGAGCGGGGCGGCCGGGCCGACCGGATCGGTCAGATCGAGCACAATCAGATCGAACTGGCCCTGACAATGGCGCACATAGTCGGCGCCATCACCAATCACCAACTGGACGCGTGGATCATTCAGCGCCCCCTGATGCACCGGTTCAAGCAGTCGACGGGCCATATCCACCACCGCTGCATCCAGCTCGCAGATCACCAGCTGCTGCAGATGGGGATAACGCAATAACTGGCGGGCCGAACCGCCATCGCCGCCACCAATGATCAGCGCCGAACGCAAGCAGGGCAGAGCCAGCGCCGCCGGATGGACCAGGTTCTCATGGTAGATCCACTCTTCAGCCTGGGTGGTCATGATGCTGCCATCCAACCGGAACAGGGTGCCGAGGGTGGGGGTGTCAATCACATCCAGTTGTTGAAACCGGGTCTGCTGCTGCAGGCGCAGGATGCCTTGATAGTGCAGGGCGAGATCCGGGGTCAGTTGCTCAAGAAAATCTTGCGGGGCGGGGGATGAAAGCGAAGGCATGCCGGGCTCCAGACAGGGTGATGTTGCCAGCATGGCACAGCCTGCCACGGCCTGCCTGCGGGGGGGCGTGACCCAGGGCGCATTGTTGGTGCCCGGGCAAGAGGCGAGATAAGCGCCGGGTCTGCCCTGTCTGGCGTGCGTCACGCCGTGGTGGAGAGCTCTTCCAGCAGAAACTGGCGGAACGCCTGCACGCGCGCCGGCATGCGCTGACCGCTCTGCGAAATCATAAATAGCTCACCATCTGGCAGCAGCCAGTCGGCCAGCACTTGCTGTAATCGCCCCTGTTGCCAGGCATCAGCAGCCACCAGTTGCGGGAACAGGCCGATGCCGCCATTGGCCAGGGTCAGGCGCAACACGCTGGCGTAATCCAGAGTCTGCAGGCGCGGCCACAGCATCAGTCGCTCCTCAATACCTTGATGTTGCAGGGTGATGCCATGGCCAGCCTGACCGGCGCCGGTCATGATCAACGCATGCTGGTGCAGCGCCTCTGGTGTGGTTGGGGTGCCCGCCTGTGCCAGATAGGCCGGGGTGGCGTACCAGCACATTTTGAGCGGAGTCAGCGAGCGGGCAATGTAGCCCATATCCGGCAGACCGCCGCCGGTGGCACGCAGGGCGATGTCGATCTGGTGGCCAGCGAGATCCAGGCGCTGATCGCTGATCAGCAGTTCGACGCGGATCTGCGGATGACGCTCGGCAAACTTGACGATGAGTGCCGGTAACCACTCCAGCCCCAGATCCAGCGGTGCGGTCAGGCGCAAGGTGCCGCGCGGCTCGCTACGGGTGGCCCGCGCCAGCTCGGCCGCCTCTTCGAGCAGCAGCAGGCCATCCCGCGCCTTGCTATAGAACAGTTGTCCTTCGGTGGTCACCGCCACCGAGCGCGGGTGGCGCGCCAGCAGTTGCAACCCCAACCCGTCTTCCAGCCGACGTAGGCGACGACTGATGCCGCCCTTGGTTTCGCCCATCACCCGGGCGGCGGCAGACAGGGTGCCTAATTCGACCACCCGACAGAAGGCGCGAACGTCCTCCAGCGATCCGGATATGGTTTCCATTTCGTCAACTTTGAGTGTCATTTCTGGGGCTTTCTAGAAAATATGGAAACCTTATTATGCCTCCATCGGGCCGTAGTGCCCAAGCTGAGTTGGGAGAAAAGATCATGCGTATGCCGGTACTGTTTGTAGGCCATGGTAGCCCGTTGACCCTGGAGCAACCCGGTCGTTTTGCCGAGTGGCAGCAGTGGGGGGCGTCGATGCCCAAGCCGAAGGCGATTCTGATGATTTCAGCGCACTGGGAAACCCGCCCGCTGATGATTGGCGCCGAGCAGACCCTGCCGCTGATCTATGACTTCTACGGTTTCCCTGCGTCCTATTACCAGCTGCAGTATCAGGCGCCAGGCGCCCCGGCGCTGGCCGGACGGGTACGCGAACTGCTCGGTGAGGCCGGTATCGAATTCGGCAACCGCCCGGATCGCGGCTGGGACCACGGCGCCTGGATCCCGCTGCTTGGTTTCTACCAGCAGGCCGATGTGCCGCTGCTGCAGATTTCGTTGCCGACTCATGATCCGGTGTTGCTGATGGATCTGGGGGCAACCTTGGCCCCGCTGCGCGATGAAGGGGTGCTGATCATGACCAGTGGTCTGCTGACCCACAATCTGCGCCAGTGGACGCCGGAAGGGGTAGTGGCCGACTGGGCGCGCGATTTTGATAACTGGCTGGCGGAGAAGCTGTTGGCGCGTGATGTCGATGCCCTGGTGAACTGGCAGCAGGCACCGGGCGCCCGACAGTCGGTGCCGACACCGGACCATCTGATCCCGCTGTTTGTGGCGATGGGGGCGGCGACCGCCGATGAGCCGATCACCTTCCCGGTCACCGGTTTTGAGTTTGGATCGTTTTCACACCGCTCGGTGCAATTCGGCGCCAGCGCATAACAACAGCCATCGATAACTTGTGCAGTTGGCTGGCACAACGGCAAACCTGACCGCCGGTTCAGGTCATCCGTTGCTGTGGGTCACCTCATCAGGGCATCAAGGCAATTTTGGATATCAAGGGAGATCATCATGGAATCACGTAATGTTGCTATCGCGGCACTGGTCCTGCGTCTGAGCCTGGGGGCCATGTTCCTGGCGCACGGGTTGACCAAGGTGCTGGTGTTTACCCCGGCCGGTACCGTGGCTTTCTTTGCCTCGCTAGGCATTCCGGCCATCTTTGCCTGGCTGACCATGCTGGCTGAAGTCGGTGGTGGCATCCTGCTGCTGGCCGGCGTGCAGGTACGCTGGGTGGCGTTGCTGCAGTTGCCGGTACTGCTCGGTGCGCTGGTGGTGCATGGCGGCAATGGTTGGATGTTCTCCAATGCCAACGGCGGTTGGGAGTTCCCGGCATTCTGGGCGGTGGCGCAGGTGATTCTGGCGCTGCTCGGCGATGGTGCGGCGGCGCTGTGGCCAAGCATCAGCTTCAAGCGCGATGCTGCGCGTCTGTAAGCGCGACAGATAGGTTGGCAAAGCGGCCGGGCATGTATCAGTGCCCGGCCTTTTGTTTTTGCGCCATCGGGGCCGGTTATTGACCGGCATAGGCACGGTTAGTCGTGCCGCTGCATATAGACAGCGCCCGGGCCGTAGGCATCCAGATCTTTACGGCAAGGCACGGCGCGGAAACGATGACGGCGCCAGAAACGGTCGGCGCCCTGTACCGCGACCAGCGCTAACTGGGCCGGTAGCGCCGGTTGTTGTCGCGTTAACCGTTGCAGGAAGGCTTCGGCGATCCCCTGTCCGCGCCAGTCTGTCGATACCACCACATCATGGATATACAGACTGCCGTGCCCGGCGGGCGCCGGATACAGGGTGTCGAGCCCGGCTGGCTCGTCGGCTTTCCACGGGTGGGCCAGACAGTAGCCGACCACCTGGCCGGCGGCATCGGCCACCAGACAGCTGTGCGGGCCGAGTTGTTGTTTGGAGCGCATGACGGCTTCACTTTCCGGATCAAACGCATGGTAGGCCGCAGCCTGTAATCTCAGGATTGCCGGCCAGTCGGCGTCCTGAATGGGACGGATGCAATACGACAACATCGATGGTAGGTTGACACAATCACCTTCAAGCAAGGGCGGGCAGGATAGCAGACCAGCGCCGGGCCGCCAAATCGACAAGGAGTAGGCTGTGGCCGGGGAGCAGGTAAACGAAGAGTGGGTGGATTGGGTTGATGAACATAACCGCGTGATCGGCGCCGTGCCGCGCAGCCGGATGCGGCGCGAGCAACTGGCGCATCGCGCCAGCTATATCTTTATCGAGGATCATGATGGCCGTCTGTATGTGCAGCGTCGCACGCTGATCAAGGATTATTGTCCGGGGATGCTGGATGCCTGCTGTGGCGGCGTGGTGCAGGCGGGCGAACCCTGGTATCCGAGTGCGGTGCGTGAACTGGGCGAGGAGATGGGCATCCACGATGTGCCGCTACGCTGCTGGGGACTGGCTTGGCTGGCCGACGCCAGCAACAAGGTGTGGGGCGGTCTGTACGATTGTGTCTATGAGGGGCCGCTGACCTTGCAGGTCGAAGAGGTGGAGTATGTGCTGCGCATGACACCGGACGAGATCCTGGCGCGCGCTGACGAGTTCACCCCGGATTCAATTGCCGCATTGCAGGTCTGGTTACAGCGCCGAGCCAGTGGTGAGCCGGTGACGGATATCTAAACCCTCCCGACAACCAACACGCATACCCGCACCAACAAAAAAGGGCGACCGAAAAACGGCTGCCCTTTTGCTGACATTGGCCGATCTGGTGTTACAGCCAGCCCTTGCGCTTAAAGAAGTAGTAGGTGCTGAATGCCGAAAACAGCATCAGGCCGATAGAGAACGGATAACCCCAGGTCCAGTGCAATTCCGGCATCTTGTCGAAGTTCATGCCGTAGATACTGGCGATCCAGGTCGGCGGCAGGAACACGACTGCGGCAACCGAGAAGATCTTGATCACCTTGTTCTGTTGCAGGTTGGTAAAGCCCATCGCCGCTTCCAGCTGGAAGTTGATCTTGTCGAACAGGAACTGGGTATGTGGCAACAGCGACTCGATATCGTGCAGCACTTCGTCAATCGTCTTTTTCTGCTCCGAGGTCATCTGCTGACGGACGGTGCGGCGCAGGAAGCGCAACGCGCGACGGGTATCGTGCAGCGCCAGACGGATTTGACTGTTGGTCTCTTCCTGTGACATCAACTCCTGCAACATGGAGTGGATCTCGTCGTCGTTGAGCACCTGCTCGGAGGTCTCCTCCAGGGTGGTGTAGCCATCCTCGATCAGGTCGGAGAGGTATTCGACTTTCAGATCCTGCAGCTCCAGCAGGACATCCATGGCGTTTTCGATCTCGACGCGATCATGGCGCATATAGTGGCGCAACAGACGCACCACACCGATGTCCTCTTCACGGAAGCTGATCAGCAGGTTATTGCGCAGGGTAAACGACATGTTGACCCCACGGGTCTCGCCGCCGATACGCTGCGGGAACAACGACAGGATATGCAGGCCGTCAGAGTCCCAGTAAAAACGCGCGGACGCCTCGATTTCGTCCAGCTCTTCCTCTTCCGGTACATCTTCCAGAAACAGACCACTCAACCATTCACGTTCTTCGTCATCCGGTTTATAGGCATCCAGCCAGATGGTGTTTGGTGGCAAGACATCACTGGTGGTGAGCGGAATCACCTCCAGGATCTTGTTTTTGAACATATATGCGGTGATCATCGAGTCCCCTTTTATATATGGCGCTACGGGGTTGTTTTGGCAGTCGCACTATACGCGCCCGCACTGGTCTTGTCAGGCCCGACGAGACAGGATCCAGCAAAAAAAGCTGTGCGCAATTTCGCATTGCAGGCATCACGAGTGTAGATCACAGAATCGAACTCATTTGTGAACGTCTGATGTATTCTTGGTGTAGGGACAGATAACCTCTGGGTACTGGAACCTGTTGTGATGATTGGGAAAACCGGATTAAGGATCGCTTGACCATGCCGCCTATCCTTCCCGCTACTGGCCTGATGTTGCTGGTGGGCGCCGTCCCGGTGCTACACGCGGAAAATTACACGAATGTGACCGTTACGCCGTCTACCGAGGTCAACATGCAGTTTTATGACCTGAATACCCAGACGGGGACCTCGTTACAGCAGCAGTTGCAGCACTCTGCCCCGCATGGTGCGCCCGGGCGACGGGCGGTTGGCAAGGCGGTGTATCAGCTCAGTTGGGAGTTGGATACCACCCAGCGCGCCAGTGTCTGTCAGTTATATGGGGTAAAAATCAAAACCCGGATCGCGTTGACCATGCCGAACTGGCTGCAACTGGCCTCGCAACCGGCGGACCAACAGGGGCAGTGGACCCATTTTCTTGGCACCATGCAGGAGTATGAGGGGCAACATAAGGGGATGGTGCAATCCACCGCCAGCCAGTTAGGGCAAACCCTGGCCACCTTGCCGGTGAATGCCTCCTGTCAGGCACTGCAAATTGAGGCGGATCAGGCCGGGCAGTCTGCGCTGCAGCAACTGCGTGAGCAGGTGCAGCGCTACCAGCAAGAGAGTGGGCAGGGGCTCAGTCTGGGGATGAAACTCCCCGCGCTATAGGGCGGTCTGGTTCCGATGTTGATCTGCGCGACCCGGTTCACCACTGGGTCGTACTGGTTATCGCCGGTTATAGTCAGTTATAGCCGCGATGCTTGCCACTCAGCGCCAGCGGTCGGGATGCAGACTGCTGACCAAATCCGCCCCCAGCGGCATCGGTGCCCCAACCAAGGCACTGGCCAGCAACTCGCCGAGCAGCGGCGCCGAGCACAGTCCACGCGCCCCCAGCGCCCCCATCACCCAACATCCTGGCGCCAGCTCGCCGACTACCGGCAGATGATCGCGGGTGGCCGCGCGTAAACTAACCCGACCCTGATCGCCGACCTGCAAGGATTCAACCCAAGCCTGAGTCGGCAGACAACGTTGCAAGCGAGCCAGATTGGCCGTTTGTTCGTCAGGGCGCAGTTCGGTGGCGGTGTCGTTGCGGCCATAACTGGCGCCGAGGCAGTGTTCGCCCTGCGTCGATGCCGGGGTGAGATAGCCCTCGAAGCAGAGCACGGTTTGCAGGGCGGCTAACGTGGCCTGGGTTGCCGGATCTGGTTGGCGGGACGACAGGTGCGAGACCTGACCGCGTACCGGATAGACCGGCAGTCGCATCTCCTCCGGCAACAGGGCCGGTAACCCGGCGCCATTGGCCAGCACCACGGTCTGGGTGGTGAGGGGCTCACCGCCGCTGCGCTGTAACTGCCACCCCTGCGCCGTCTCGGTGATGGCGGTGATCGGGCTGTTGAGATGGCAGCGCAATAACCCGGTCGCTGTGGCGGCGGCATATAGGGCTTGGGTCAATTCGGCGGGCGCGACCCAGCCGCCTTGCGGGTAATACAGGGTGGCTTGCTCATTCCAGTCGTTGGCCAGCGCCACGCCGGCCCGACGGTCCCGGTCATCCGGGGCGAGCGCTTGCACCAACTGGTCAGGAAATCCCGCCAGCGCCAGCGCCTGCAACTTGCGCTGGCTCTTGTCGTCATAGGCCACTTGCACGACACCGCACCAGTCATGCCCAACCGATGGCGCCTCGGGGGCGGCCAGCAGGGCTTGATACGTGCGCAGGGCCTGGCCGAACGCCACGGCATAAAAGCGCGACAACTCATCATGCCGATGGTTGAGCAAGGGGTAGAGTGCCCCCTGGCGATTGCCCGATGCGCCGTCAGCTAACGTACGGTCGGCGCAATACAGCTCGACCCGCCGCCCACGACGTACCAGCGCCAGGGCCAGACAGGCTCCGGCGATGCCGCCACCAATCACGGTGATCGCAGCGGTGTGGGTCTCATCGGCTGTCACCAGCGGGCGTTCGAGTGCCAGCGTGCCACACAGCATTTCGCGCTTGCGGCCATGTCCTGGCGTCTTGCGCATGGTAAACCCGGCGGCCTGCAGACCGCGACGCACAAAGCCTGCGCAAGTAAAGGTGGCCAGCGTGCAGCCGTGGCGGCCGAGACGGGCCAGGCCGGCAAACAGCGCCTCGCTCCACATCTCTGGATTCTTGCTCGGGGCAAAGCCATCCAGAAACCAGGCATCGACCAGCCCCTGTGGCGGACAAACCATCTGCGGCAGGCTGTCATGCACATCGCCGAACCAGAGATCGAGGGTCACCCGGCCCTGATCGAGTAACAGACGGTGACAACCGGGGACAGAAAGCGGATAGTGTTCGACGAGTTGTTGCGAGAGCGGCGCCAGCTCCGGCCAACAGGCAAGCGCCTTGGCCAGATCGGCCCGCGTCAGCGGATACTTCTCGACACTGATGAAGTGCAAATGTTGTAACCGGGCCTCAGGGTGGGTGGCCTGCCAGTCACGGAAGGACTGCCACACCGCCAGAAAGTTGAGCCCGGTACCAAAGCCGGTTTCGCCAATGACAAAATCACGATGGTCATGTGTTTGCCATCGTTCCGGGATAGCATTGTGGTGCAGAAACACATAACGGGTCTCTGCCAATCCGTTGTCATTGGAAAAGTAGACATCATCAAATTGGGCAGAAACCGGCATTCCGGCGCTGTCCCAGTCCAGTCGGGCACTGGTGAGCCGGTGGTCGGCAGAAGGGGAAGCAGACACGCAAACCTCGGGACAAATCACATCAATCGGCGCCATTCTATGTGAAAGCAGACCAGTTGGGCAGGCGGTTCGGCGTAGAATGACGGTGACATCGTCTATACCAGAGTGGAAATCATTCGATGAGAAGAGCAGTTATTACGGGTATCGGTATTGTTTCCAGCATCGGTAACAACGTTGCCGAAGTGCTGGCCTCCCTGAAAGAGGGCAAGTCCGGTATCACCTATTCCGAACAGTTCGAAAAGCTGGGTCTGCGCTCCCGTGTGTGGGGCAATATCAAGATGGACGTGGCTGAACTGATTGATCGCAAGGTACTGCGTTTCATGGGTGAAGCGGCGGCCTACGCCTACCTCTCCATGCAGCAGGCCATTGCCGATTCCGGTCTGAGCGAAGATCAGGTGTCCAACGAGCGTACCGGCCTGGTGGTCGGTTCCGGTGGTGCCTCGTCCAAGAACCAGCTGGAAGCCTGTGACACCCTGCGCGAAAAGGGTGTGCGCCGCGTCGGTCCGTACATGGTCACCCGCACCATGTCCTCCACCACCTCGGCTTGTCTGGCAACCCCGTTCAAGATCAAGGGCGTGAACTACTCCATCAGTTCTGCCTGTGCGACCTCCGCCCATTGCATCGGTAATGCGGTCGAGCAGATCCAGCTCGGCAAGCAGGACATCGTATTTGCTGGCGGTGGCGAAGAGGTGGATTGGACCCTGGCCTGTCTGTTCGACGGCATGGGCGCCCTGTCGACCAAGTACAACGACACCCCGAGCATCGCTTCCCGTACCTATGACGCCGAGCGTGACGGTTTCGTCATCTCCGGTGGCGGCGGTATCGTGGTGGTGGAAGAGCTGGAACACGCGCTGGCGCGTGGCGCCAAGATCTATGCAGAAGTCACCGGTTACGGTGCCACCTCTGATGGCTACGACATGGTTGCCCCGTCCGGCGAAGGCGCGCTGCGCTGCATGCGCCAGGCGATGGCCACCGTCGATGCCCCGATTGACTACCTGAACACCCACGGCACCTCGACCCCGGTCGGTGATGTGAAGGAGCTGGAAGCCATTCGTGCCGCCTTTGGCGACAAGGCACCGAAGCTGTCTGCCACCAAGGCGATGACTGGCCATGCGCTGGGCGCTGCCGGTGTGCATGAAGCCATCTACTCGCTGCTGATGATGGAGCACGGCTTTATTGCGCCGAGCATCAACATCACCACCGAAGATGAGCTGGCGGTCGGTCTGCCGATCGTCAAGCAGGCCGAGCCGGCTGAACTGAACACCGTGATGTCCAACAGCTTCGGCTTTGGCGGCACCAACGCCACCCTGGTGTTCAGCAAGTACAAGGGCTAAGCCCGACCGCGGCGTATTGCGCCGTTGGTGAGATAAAAAACCCGTGCCAGGCACGGGTTTTTTTATGTCTGCTAACCGGTCATGTCGGCTAACCAGTCATGTCAGCGGCCGGCAACCGAATGGTAAACCGTGCCCCGCCGAGCGGGGAGTCGTCGATCGCGAGGTCGCCGTTATAGCTGGCAATGATCTCGTGGCTGACACACAGGCCGATCCCTTGGCCGCTGGAGTTGTCGGCGCGCACGCCACGCTGCAGTACCCGTTCGCGCTGGGCGGGGGGAATACCCGGCCCGTCATCTTCCAGCACCAGCACCAACCAGGACTCCCTGCGCCGTAACGCAATGCTGATCTGGCTAATCGCAAATTTATGCGCATTATCTAGCAGGTTGCCCAGTAGCTCGAACAGATCATCCTCGTCGCCGGCGAACTGCACCTCGTCATCAAACTCGACATCAATTTGCAGCGGTTTCTGCTGATAGACCCGCGCCATGGTGGCCAGCAGTTTTTGCAGGATTGGCACCGGGTCGCAGCCCTGGCTACTCAGCAACTGGCGACCGGCCACCGCGCGGCGCAGGTGATACTGGACAATCTGATCCATACTGCGCACCTGCTCATCCAGCCCGCGCCGGGCCCGCGCCGAGAGCTGCTCGGAGGCCATGGTTGCCTGGATCAGCGCCAATCGCGTTTTCAGGCTATGCGCCAGATCGTGCATGGTGTGCTGGTAACGGCTGGTCTGCTGGCGTTCATTATCCAATAGTAGGTTGAGCGAGCGGGTTAGCGGCAGCAACTCGCGCTCGAAGTCGTCACTCAGAGAGGGGCATTGCTGCTGGCGGATCGCCTCCAACTGGTTCTGCATGCGTTGCAAGGAGCGCAGCCCCCAGCGCGTAGCCAGCCATAGCAGGGCGGCCATGGTGATATAGATCAGGATGGCACGCTGCACCAGCGAACTGGCCTCGGCATGACGCTCGTGCAGCAGGCGCTCTGCCGGGCGCAGCAGCATGATATGAAAAGTGGTATGGCCGAGGTGCGGCAGGAACCGACTGACGCGCAAACTGTAGAGAAAAACAGATTGCTGGTTGGGGAGGGTAATCTGGTTGAAGAAGGTGTCACTGCGATCAAGCTGTGCCATCAATTCCGGGCATAGGTTGTCACCGAGTTTGCCTTTCAGCAGTTGGATATCCTGCCACAGTTGACGCCCATCACTGGCGCAGATGACGCCATCGATCAGACGGCCTGGCCAATTGATATGCAGCTCTTCAAAGTTGTCTTCATCTCGAGCCGGCGGGACTGGCTTGCGCTGTGACGAGAACAGCCGTGCAATGTCATTATGCATCTCGTTGAGGATCTGCCGATCCAGACTGCTGTTAAAGCGTTCAAACTCCAGACTGGTGATCAGCGCCAGCAGCAGGGCAAGCAGGATCCAGATCGCCCCGGTGAGTTTAAAGGAGAGCGAGCGCTTCATTCATCAACCGTGGCACGGAACAGATAGCCCTGACGACGGATGGTGGTGATCGGTTGCAGTGTGCCCTCGGGGTCCAGTTTTTTGCGTAACCGGCTCATCAGCACCTCCAGCGTATTCGGATCGCCTTCACCATCGTCATACAACTGATCCATCAACTGCTGTTTGGAGACCACCTGACCATGCTTGCGCATCAGGTATTCGAGAATGGTGTATTCAAAGTGGGTGAGCACAATCGGCTCTTCGCCGATTAACAGGCTTTTGCCCAGCAGATCGAGGCAATAGCGGCCGTGACGAATTTGCGGGGCAATCAGCCCAGCACTGCGGCGCACCAGCACGTTCAGCCGCGCCATCAGCTCCTCTTTTTGGAACGGCTTGACCATATAGTCGTCGGCACCGGCATCCAGCACCTTGACCTTCTCCTGCCAGTTTTCACGCGCAGTCAGCACCAGGATTGGAAACGGGATCTGTTGTTGCCGCCACTGTCGGACCAACTCGATGCCGTCGCGGTCAGGTAATCCTAGATCCAGAATGGTGACATCAATCGGGTAGTCGGTGGCAAAGTGTTCGGCTTCGCCCGCTTGCTGTGCGGTATAAACCTGATGACCTTCTTCCTGCAGTAATGACTTAAGATGATGATTCAGTAGCAAATCATCTTCTACAACCAGAATCTTCATGGGGCCGTGGTCCAGACTGAGTGCGGATGACCATTGTCCGTGCCCGCGCCGGGAATGACAAGCAGCGCGTGTTGCGCAAACGATAACGCTGTGAGATAGCGATAAAAAAAGGTTCTTCGCGGAAGCGTGGGGAACTGTAAGTTGACAGACAGGGATCGGGTAAACTGGTAGTCGCCAAACAAACCGGTTCCTTCACCCTGCTGTCGCTATGCATCATATTGATTTTGACTCGTTCTGGCCAGGTTACGA
>JAYROM010000125.1:0-25444 GCA_041911695.1 Aeromonadaceae bacterium | reverse complement strand
ATACCCCACATCAGCAGGTAGCTACCCATTGCCGGTGCGGTGGCGGCGTCACCCCAACCCCACTTCGGCATCAGGATAAGCAGCACCAGGCTGATCCAGAAGAAACCGTAAGAGGTGAAGGCGGTCACACCGAAGGTGTTACCCTTGCGGTATTCAAGAATGCCCGCTACAACCTGGGCCAGACCACCGTAAGCCAGGCCCATGGCCAGGATCATAGTGTTCAGAGGGAAGAAACCGGCATTGTGCAGGTTGAGCAGCACAGTGGTCATACCGAAGCCCATCAGGCCGAGCGGGGCCGGGTTGGCCAATTTTTCGTTCACGTTGAATCTCCGTAACTGGGATGAAAGGGTGCGGCTCCGCCACGCCCAAAATAAAAACGCGCGCGGATTCTAGAGGTAAACTCGCCAACCTGACAAGGTGTGACGCAGTGACTTGACGATTAAATTCTTTTTAACAATTATCAGCGGTCCTCCAGATCAGCTCCGGAGAGACACTATCCTAGTGTAGACACATTGGCGGGGATCGGCATGGCAGAGCAAAGCAGATGGCAGACCTGGCTACAGCGGTGGTTCGCTATACCGCCCGGCCGTGCGTCATCTTCGGCCATTGACTGGCCGGCGGTGATGGCTGCGCTGCCTATCCTGCATGGTCTGGATGACCCGGCACGCCTGCATCTGCAGCAACTGGCGCAACAGTTTTTGCGGCAGAAAGTGATTACGCCGATCGGGGTGACGCCCCGCCCCGAGCAACTGGCCAATCTCGCGCTGCAAGCCTGTCTGCCGATCCTGCATCTGGGATTGGGCTGGTATCGCAATTTCTACGAAATCATCCTGTTGCCGGATGCGGTCGAGCGTGCCGGGCCGGATCATGGCTGGATGGATGACGAGTGGCTGCTGGATGCCGATCAGGTTCACCTGGGTGAAGCGTGGGAGCAGGGGCCTGTGGTGCTGGTGTGGCCCGAGGTGCTGCACGACGGCCAGTGGGATGGCTATAACCTGGTCATCCACGAACTGATCCATAAGCTGGACATGTTGGCTGACGGTCACGCCAATGGCATGCCGCCGGAGCGTCCTGGCGTGCCGATCCAGTTATGGCAGGCGGAGCTGGAGCGGGTGCTGGCCGAGGTGCGCCTTCAGGTCGCTGCCGGGGAGGAGGGGTGTCTGGATGAGCAGGCCGCCGACAATGCTGCTGAGTGCTTGGCAGTGAGCGGTGAGCTGTTTTTTACCCGGCCGCTGGCATTACAGCAGGCTTTCCCGGCCTTTTACCACTTGCTGACATTGTGGTTTGGCGACGACCCAGCGCGGCGTCAGCCGTCGGTCACCCATCATGGTAGCAAGTGGCCGTGGCCGTCGCACGCCGCCGGACATGACAACGGGCAGATGTAGTCTGCCCGTCGTGCTTGATCGCGGTATAGATGGTGGGTTTATTGCACCGTGTTGCCGCTGTCGCGACCTTCTTCGAACGCCTTGACGTTACCCAAGGTGGTTTCGGCAATCGCCAGCAGGGCTTCACGGGTCAGGAAGGCCTGGTGACCGGTAAACAACACGTTGTGGCAGGCTGACAGCCGACGGAATACGTCATCGGTGATCACTTCGTTGGACTTGTCCTCAAAGAACAGCTCCTGCTCTTCTTCATACACATCCAGCCCCAGTGCGCCGATGCGCCCTTCCTTTAGTGCCTCAATCGCCGCGCTGGCATCCAGCAAGCCGCCACGGCTGGTGTTGATGATCATCACCCCCTTCTTCATCTTGGCGAAGGCTGACCGGTCCAGCATGTGGTAGTTCTCTTTGAACAGCGGGCAGTGCAGGCTGATCACATCGGCTTCGCGGTACAGGGTATCCAGATCAACATATTCGGCACCGAGTTCGATGGCTTGCTGGTTGACGAATGGATCACTGACCAGCAGACGCATACCGAACCCCTTGAGGATGCGCAGGGTGGCGATGCCGATCTTGCCGGTACCGATCACGCCGGCGGTCTTGCCGTACATATTGAAGCCGACCAGACCATCAAGGGCAAAGTTGGCGTCACGGGTACGCTGATAGGCTTTATGAATACGACGGTTGAGGGTCATCATCAGGCCGATAGCATGTTCAGCTACCGCTTCCGGTGAATAGGCCGGCACGCGAACTACCTGCAGCCCGAGTTCGGCAGCGGCCTGCAGATCGACATTGTTATAGCCGGCACAGCGCATCGCCAGCACCTTGGTGCCATTGGCGGCCAGTTCACGCAATACCTCAGCGCTCAGGTCATCGTTGACGAAGGCGCAGACCACCGGTACACCGTGCGCCAGACGGGTTGTCTTGGCCTCCAGGCGGACATCAAAGTATTCGAGTTCATACCCGAATGACTTGTTGGCCAACTCGAAATGTTCGCGGTCATAGGCCTTGGCACTAAACAGGGCAATTTTCATGTTTCACCTCAACGTGTCGCAATCAGTAAATCATGTAATTAAATTACACCTATTGGGCGCAAAGTCAAAATCCATTTGTTTTAGATCATAAAAATGGCCCGCAAAGGGCCTTGGTATGCGGTAAGTGTGTAATTTAATTACAAACTATTCGCCGGTTCGCCAATAGTTGCGGTCGCAGGCGCGAGCAGGATCTCGTCGCTTTCATCCTTGAGTGCCACGCCGGTCAGCCGACGAATAAAGGCCTGATCCAGCAACCAGCACAGTTTGTGGCTGGCTTGCGGATAGTTTAGACCGGCCGGACGCACATTGGAGATGCAGTTACGCTCTGAATCCAGACAGCCCACTTTCGGTGACCAGGTCAGATAGATCCCCAGGCTATCCGGCGAGGAGAGTCCAGGGCGCTCGCCAATCAGCACCACCACACAACGCGCGTTCAGGCGCTGGCCGATGTCATCGCCAATCGCGACGCGCCCCTGCAGCGCCAGAGTGATCGGCGCCAGCGTCCAGCCGCGCTGGGCAATGGCGGGTAACAATACGTCCAGGAGCGGCAGGGCATGGTGGCTGATGGCGGTGGAGGAGAGCCCATCGGCGATCACGATTGCCACATCGGCCGGCGCGGCATTGGCCTCATCCAGCAGGGTGGCACTGCGTTCATCCAGTTTGCGCCCCAGGTCCGGGCGGCGCAGGTAGATGTCGCGATGCGCGGCGGCACTGTGCACCAGCAGGTGCGGCACACTGCGCGCATCGAGTTCGGTCTGCAGTGGGGCGACATCCAGTGGTTGATGTACGGCATCGCGCGCCTGGGCATGGGCCAGACCAAACTGCAGCAGCGCCTCAGTTGGCAAGCTGGCGCCGGTACGGCCCAGCGCAATGCGCGCATCGGTAAACTGGCGCAGTTGCTGCCAGGGGTTGAGTTGAATTAATTCATTCATCATTCGTCTCCTCAGGCGGCATGACCCGGTAGCGGCAGGGCACCGAGCAGCGGGTGGCTCCGGCCAGCAGAGAGCAGGTGGCCTTGCGGATCGGTCAGCTTCATGCGCTCCAGCCAGGCAGCAAATTCCGGTGCATGGCGCAGACCGAGCAGTTCTCGGATATACAGCGCATCGTGGAACGAGGTGCTCTGGTAGTTGAGCATGATGTCGTCCGCCCCCGGCACGCCGATCAGGAAGGTGAGGCCGGCGGTGGCGAGTAGGGTGAGCAGGGTGTCCATGTCATCCTGATCCGCTTCGGCATGGTTGGTGTAGCAGACATCACAGCCGAGCGGCACGCCGAGCAGCTTGCCGCAGAAGTGATCCTCGAGCCCCGCGCGAATGATCTGCTTGCCGTCATACAGGTATTCCGGGCCGATAAAGCCGACCACGGTATTGGTCAGCAGCGGTTTGAAGTGACGCGCCACCGCATAGGCGCGCGCCTCGCAGGTCTGCTGGTCGACGCCATGGTGGGCATTGGCCGACAGGGCGCTGCCTTGGCCGGTCTCGAAGTACATCACGTTGTCACCCAGGGTGCCGCGCTTGAGCGCCCGTGCCGCCTGATAGGCCTCATCCAGCAGGCTGAGCGAGATACCGAACCCGGCGTTGGCCGCCTCGGTACCGGCAATCGACTGGAACACCAGATCGACCGGCACATTGCGCTCGATCAGCTGGATGGTGTTGGTGACATGGGTCAGGATGCAGGACTGGGTCGGGATCTCGAAACGGTGGATCACCTCGTCGAGCATGCGGTTGAGATCGCCAAGCACCGACAGGTTATCGCTGGCCGGGTTGATACCGACCACCGCATCGCCGGCGCCATAGAGCAGGCCGTCGAGCATCGAGGCGGCAATTCCCTGCCAGTCATCGGTCGGATGGTTGGGCTGCAGACGGACGCTGATATGGCCTGGCAGGCCGATGGTGTTACGAAAACGGGTGATCACCTGGCACTTGCGCGCCACCAGGATCAGATCCTGATTGCGCATCAACTTGCTGACCGCAGCGGCCATCTCCGGGGTGATGCCGGGGGCGACACGCGCCAACGTCATGCTGTCTGCGGCCTCCGAGAGCAGCCAGTTACGGAAATCTCCCACCGTCAGGTGGCGCAGCGGCGCAAACGCTGCCGCGTCGTGGGTATCCAGGATCAGACGGGTGACCTCGTCCTGTTCATACGGGATCAACGCTTCGTTGAGGAAGGTGGTCAGCGGCAGGTCTGCCAGGGCCATGCGGGCGGCCATACGCTCTTCTGCGGATTCGGCGCCGATACCGGCCAGATAATCGCCAGAGCGCGCCGGGGTCGCTTTGGCCATCAGACTGCGCAAATCGGCAAACTGGTAACTGCGATGGGCGAGGGTGGTCTTGTACATAGGGGCATTCCCGCAGTGTTGGATAACTTAAGTGTCTCTGAGTGTTAGCGTCGGGTGCTATCAATAAAAAGGCCACCGGACAAGCCGGTGGCAAAACACCAGATAGTGCAGTCGGTCGGGTTACGCGCGGACCAGCTCGCTATCGCGGCTGGCGGCGGCTTCGTCATGAGTCAGACGGAAGTAGACGTAACCGGCAATCAACAGGCCACCGAAGATCATCGACAGCAGCGTGTTGTAGTAAACCATGGCCACCAGGCACAGCACGGCCAGACCCAGCGCCAGTGCCGGCGCGAACGGGAACAGCGGGGCGCGGAACGGACGTTCCAGCTTGGCTTCGGTGACACGCAGACGGAACAGGGCAGCCATAGAGATGATGTACATCACGATGGCACCGAATACCGACATGGTGACGATGTTGGCGGTCAGCGGTTGGCCACCGATCACGATCAGCTGATCAGAGAAGATGGCCAGGATACCGACCACGCCGCCGGCCAGGATGCCCCAATGCGGAGTCTGGAAGCGCTTGTTGACCGAGGCCAGTGACTTCGGCAGGTAGCCGGCACGGGCCAGGGCGAAGATCTGACGGGAGTAACCCATGATGATGCCGTGGAACGAGGCGATCAGGCCGAACAGACCCAGCCACACCAGCATATGCAACCAGCCACTGCTGTTACCGACGATCATCTTCATCGCCTGCGGCAGCGGATCGTTGATGTTGGCCAGCTTGCTCCAGTCACCGGCACCACCGGCAAATACCATCACGCCCAGCGCCAGCACCACCAGGGTGAGGATGCCGCCGATAAAGGCTTTCGGAATGGTCTTCTTCGGATCCTTGGCTTCCTCAGCGGCCATGGCGGCGCCTTCGATAGCCAGGAAGAACCAGATGGCAAACGGAATCGCGGCGAAGATACCGGAGATGGAGCCCAGGCTGAAGGTGTTCTGACCGCTCCAGCCATTGGCCAGGAAGTTATCAAAGCTAAAGCCCGGTGCGACCACACCCATGAAGACCAGCAGTTCGAAGATGGCGAACAGGGTGACCACCAGTTCAAAGGTGGCGGCAATGCTAACCCCAATCACGTTGAGGAACATGAACACCACATAAGCACCGACGGCGACCCATTTCGGATCCAGCCCCGGGAACTGTACGTTGAGGTAGGCGCCAATCGCCATGGCAATCGCCGGCGGGGCGAACACGAACTCCACCAGGGTGGCGAAACCGGCAATGTAGCCACCGACCGGACCAAAGGCGCGGTAGGCATAGGCAAACGGGCCGCCAGCATGCGGAATCGAGGTGGTCAGTTCAGTGAAGCTGAAGATAAAGGCGGTGTACATGGCGGCGACCAGCAGGGTGGTAACCAGGAAGCCGAGGGTCCCGGCCTGGGCCCAACCATAGCTCCAACCGAAGTATTCCCCTGAAATCACCAGACCCACGGCAATCCCCCATAGGTGGAAGGTGCCGAGCGTCCGCTTCAGTGCGGGTGTTTGCTGTTCCTTGCTCATAAATCAATCCTCTTGATGGTTCATCGCACAACCGCGATTTGTGATCTTTATCGCAAACGGCGTACCAACTTGGATCGAAATAGGGCGGCACATAAAATCAATCACTTAGAGATTGATGCACGAGAAAAGCTGTATCGGTTCAGCGCAATATCCCCAATCTGGTGCGTGAACTCTGGGCGTTGGATATATCAACCATGGTGCAATGCTTGCCGAGGATAGAAATCAATCTGGAGAATTTGAGATTCAGACAGGGCTCAAGACAAGGCTGCACTATTCTGGCCGACAAAAATGGCTGAAATGGCACCATTTGAAGCATGAAATAGGGCCAAGCCGTGTCATGCACTGCACTGGCGCATTGCTTCTAGCTGTGCATGGCTAATCCATAAAATGGCTAACCAATCCCAGAAATTGAACTTGGCATCACGCCGGCGCTCTGCTAGGTTATCCATAAAGCCGTTTAGATGGCTAAACGTCCAAAGTGATAAAAAACTAATAATCAGCATGAGAAATACCGGGTGCACTTCACCCCGTAGACAAGGAGTCCTGCTATGAAAACCCGCCTGTTGCTGGCCGCCAGCCTGATCGCCGCCAGCTTGCCTCTGTCCGCCTTGGCCGTGGATGCGGCCAAACCGCAGATCGTCATCGGTACCACGGTCGGTGATTTCGGCGATATGGTGAATGACTCCATCAAGCCGCAACTGGAAGCGGAAGGGTATAAGGTCAAGCTGGTCGAATTCACCGACTATGTGACGCCGAACCTGGCGCTCGGTGATGGCTCGATTGATGTGAACTGCTTCCAGCACAAGCCGTATCTGGATAGTTTTGCCAAGAGCCATAATCTGGATTTGACGCCGGTCACCCAGGTGCCGACCGGCCCGATGGGGCTGTATGCCGGTAAGAAACAGAAGTTGGACCAAGTCACCGATGGCAGCACGGTGGCAATTCCGAATGACCCGACCAATCAGGCGCGTGCGCTGGTGATGCTGCAGGACCTCGGTTGGTTGACCCTGAAGGCGGGGACCGATCCGCTCAAGGCCAGTGAGTTCGATGTTGAGAAAAACCCGCACCAGATCAAGCTGATCCCGCTGGAAGCGGCGCAACTGCCGCGCTCGCGTGAAGATGTCGATTTCTCGGTGATCAACGGCAACTATGCGGCCTCCAGCGGTATTCCGTTCAAGACCGGTCTGTTCCTTGAGCGCAGCTACAACTTTATCAACTGGGTAGTGGTACGTAGTGCCGACAAGGACAAGCCGTTCGTCAAGGACGTGACCGCGGCCTATAACTCGGCCGCATTCCGTGCCTATGCCAAGAAGCGTTTCGCCGACTACAAGTTCCCGCAAGGCTGGTAAGCCGCTAACCGCCTGAAGGGCAAACAATTAAAACACAGGGAAAGTGAGCACTAAAAAGGTCAGCCACCGCAGGGCTGGCCTTTTTTACGTCTACCGTTCACCTGCCCGCGTTGTCGCTGTCGAGCAGTGTCTTAAACGCAGCGAATGACGGGCTGCGCAGGTCGGTAAAATCCATATGCCGTCCCTGCGGGATGATGGTCAGGCTGATATCACCACCACAGGCCTGCACCTGACGGACATAATCCTCGACCTCGCTGAGCGGCAGCATCTCATCCGCCGCTCCATGTAGCACCCGCAGGTGCCCTTCAGCACTGGCCAGCGCCAGCGGCGAGGCTTGGGCATACCGGTCCGGATGGTCAGCCAGACTCCCGCCGATAAACGCCTCGATAAACGGCCGGCGTTGTGCATCCTGATAGTTGGCCACCAGATCAACCACTGGGGCGAGGGCAATGATCAGGCGCGGCGTGACCAGTAACCGCTCGCGGCAGCTATTCAACCACAAGGCCAGATGTCCGCCAGCCGAGTGACCGACCACATAGAGCGGCAGGGACTGGCGCTGTGCATCGGTCAGCGCGGACAGTAGATGGTTGATGGCGGTCACCACGTCGTCACAGGTGCCCGGGAAGCCGGCCCCCGGCACCGGCACCCGCCGGTATTCGATGTTCCACACCAGCCAACCGTCGGCGACCAGGTGCTGTGCCATCTTGTTCAACTGGCTGCGGTCATACGGCATCGTCCAGAAACCGCCATGCAGCAGACAGATCAGACCGCGCACTGGCCCGGCGGGTTGATAGAGATCGCCGCACTGGGCGCTGTCTTCGCCATAGGCCAGGGTTTGATATAACGCAGCAGGGGTGTGTCGCACCTTCTTCTCCAGACAAGGCAAGTATTGGTTAGCCCGGCAAATGACAGACTGCCTCGACATTATTGCCATCAGGGTCGTACGCGAAGGCGCCAAAGTAGTGTTCATGATAGTGCGGGCGCAAGCCAGGAGCGCCGTTATCCTGTCCACCGTGGGACAGTGCAGCTTGGTGGAAGGCGGTTACAGCGGCGCGGTCAGCCGCATGAAAGGCGATATGGCGCGGGCTGGCGGCGGCGCGGGTTTCAATCACCCAGAAGGTGAGTTGCCCTTCCTCACCAAAGGCGCACATGCGCTGGGTGGGAAAGTCGGCATTCCACTCCGCGACCATCTCGATTTGTAATGGGTAGCCGAGTTCACCCAGCACCGCGATATAGAAGTCGCGAGTGGCCGGATAGTCCAAAGCATAAGTACTCAGGTGATCAATCATCGGGAACTCCTGATCTCTTCGCAGCATTAACAGTTAGGGGGTGACCGCCACCTCTGCATGGCTGACCACTGGCTGTTGACCGGATTGCCGGTACAGTCGCCAGGCGACCAGTGACAGGGCGAGACAGAGCACGAACAACCAGCGGCCGCCTAGATAGTCGATCACCAGACCACCGAGGATCGGCGCCGAGGCCGACCCGAGCAGATAGATGGACGAGGCGCCAACATAGGTCCCGCGCAGATGCGGTGGCGCCAGTTCATCGACGCGGATATTCAGCGCCGGGAACAGGATGACCTCGCCGATACTGAGGATAAAACCGCCGATGAGCCAGCCGGTTGGCCAACTGACCGGGGTAAACCAGAAGGCGATCTGGGCCAGACCGAACAGCAACGCCCCAAGACAGATACGCTGATTGGCGTTGTAGCGGCGCAACAGATGCACCATTGGCAACTGCAGCAGCACGATGGTCAGGGTATTGATCAGCAATAATTGCGTGATCAGGGTGGCGATATGCGGGATCGACAGACGCATCAGATAAAGATCGAGCGTGCTCTGGTAGTGGGCGTAGATAAACATGGTGGCGATGTTGCCGAGGGTCAGCAATTTGAAGGCGCGGTCGCGCGCCAGCACGCGCATGGTGGCCCCAAAATTCAGTGAGCTCAGCTGTTGCGAGGCCGCCTCGTGCAAATGGACCCGCCACATGCTGAAAGCGAGCAGCATTAAATAGAGCAGATAACCCAGGGCGGCCAGCCAGAAGGTAGATTGACGGGCGGTCATGCCGAACCACAGACCGCATAACGGGCCGAGCGCGCCGCCCAGGTTGATCAGGTAATAGCGTAGCTGCATGCCGAGCTCGCGATCCAGGCTGTCGGCACAATGGTCGGAGATCATGGCGCGGCTCTGGTTTTCCAGCAGCGAGCGCATCATGCCGTTGGCTAACGCCCCGAGCGCAAACCAAGCAGGGGAGGCCGCGCTGGCAAACAGACTCATCCCGACGACGCCTAGCGCCCCGCCGATGAGCATCACCCGGCCACGCCCATAACGGTCAGCCAGGTTGCCGGCATAGATACCGAGCAGGGTGCTGCAGCCGGACGAGAGCGCCAGAATCAGGCCGGTATCGGTGGCGGAGAGGCCAAATTGCCGATAGAGCATCAGCCCGAGATAGGGCCATACCATAAAGAAGGCAAAACGCGATAAGAAGGTACCGAGCAGAATGACGTGTACCAGCAGGGGCAGGCGGCAAAACCGGGACCAGGAGAGCAGACGATCAGCATGTGGCCGGGCGGGCATGGTGGGTTCCTGTAGTAATTCCGCAGTTACTCTACCGTAAAGCTGATGCGCTGTAACCGGGACAGTGATCCACTTCACGACCTCCCGGCTGCCACTGGTAGAAGTCGGGGCAGGGGTCTATGCTGCCTGCTCTTTTCACCAGTGGCCTTTTGTGTGCTGTCTTATCTCTGGAGCCTTGTATGTTGTTATCTCATCGTGACCTGATTGCCGATATGACGTTGGTGTCCCCTGTGCTGCGTCGTTATATCCAGCAGATGCTGGATCTGCTGACCACGGATCCGGCGCTGGGCCGTCATAACCTGGATGGTGATCGTGCCTTTGTTATCGTTTCCGAAGATCGGACCATGCCGGCTGACAGCCGTCGCCCAGAAATCCATGCCCGTTATCTGGATGTGCAACTGCTGCTGGCGGGGGCCGAACGCTATGGCTACAGCGCGCTGAAGGCCACGGGGACGCCAGATGATGATCGGTTGGCGACCCATGACCTGGCGTTCTTCAACCAAGTGGCTGGCGAGCAATATGTCGATTTGCAACCGGGTGAACTGGTGGTGTTCCTGCCAGGTGAACCGCATCGCCCGCTGTGTGCCGTTGATGCGCCGATGACCATCCGCAAGGCGATCCTGAAGATGGATGCTGCCCTGCTGTAAGCCTCGCCACCGTCCGCCACGCAGTTGGCGGATGGTGTTATCCCCGCTCAACGCATCCTGCTAATCTCTCTCGCTTCTCGTTTCTCGTTTCTCGTTTCTCGTCCGTGTCACTGACGAAAATATGTCGCATCAAGCGACATGTCATCCAGGTGATGTGCGGTCGATCACCGGGCATAAAATTTATACAACCGGATGTTGAAAACTGTTCATGCATACAGTACTGTTTATTCATACAGGCTTGGTGCTGTGCGGAAGTCGCCGGCAGTCAGCAGATAACGTCGGAGGTCAGGATGAGCGTCTTTGTGAATGGCATGTTTGTGGGTTCAGAAATCTATCCCGGTGTCTACGCGGAAGAGTTGGTCGGACCGAGTTGGATGATTCGTCAGGCAAATGACAAGGGCTGGCCGTGCCGGGTCGGCGAGGTACGAACCCGTCCGGAGAGCGGCGAGTTTCTGGCCTGCGGTTGTCTGGGCGATGAGCGTGGCCGGGCTTTCAGTATGCGCGGTGCCGTGCGTTATCTGGTTCAAGGCGCTATGCGGCTGAATTGAGGACTGGCTGCGCGGGAGAGAAGAGAGAGGAGAAACAGGGAAGCGCGATGCTTCCCTGTGTGATTGATAGCGATCAAAGACGAGTGTTTTCTTAGACCCAGCGGCCATGGTGCGGTCGGCGTTCACTGTGCTGCCAACTGATGCGCTTGGGCAGCAGAACGGCCAGCAGCGCGGGATCATGCTCGGGCGCCGGGGTGTCGCGTGTCATCCAAGAGACCTTGATGGCGGGGGTCACGCTACGCCACTGAACATGCTTACGCATATCGATCACGCGGGGGGTCTCTTCAACCGCCTGCACGGCGCGACGTTCAGTCAGTGTCACCACCCAGGGGACGCGTACCGGTCGGGGTTCACCTTCACACCAGCGAACCAGACGGGACGGGGTTTCGGCTGACATGGTGGCGGCTTGCAGACTGACGCGACGACGTGCAATGCCTTCAATCAGCCAGACATGGCGGATGTGTTCCCCTTCCGCAAGCGGGGTGCCTTCTGCTTTCATGGAATTTCCCTCTGTGTTACTGCTTGGTTTTGTTATTCGGTCGCCTGTCACGCATGGATAACTCGATGTGTGCGTGTCCCGTTGATGTTTCGAGCCACCTTTCGGGAAAACAGCAAGGCGTCCTTAAGGGGCAGTATATGGATTCCCTGGGCACCCAACCGCGAGCCCCGTCGATAAATTTGTAGCCCGTTCAGCAGATGGGTAGACTGTGCCGCGCTAAAAACAGGAGAGCAGGCGAGATGGCACTGAAGGCAACCATTTTCAAAGCCCAGGTCAATGTGGCGGATACCGACCGCAATGTGTATCTGGATCAGACACTGACCTTGGCCCGACATCCGTCGGAAACCGACACCCGCATGATGGTGCGTCTGCTGGCCTGGGCGCTGCGCGCCGATGAGCGACTCGAGTTCACCAAAGGATTGTGTGCCGACGATGAGCCGGAGATCTGGCGTCATGAGCTGCATGGCGATATCGCCGAGTGGATCGAGGTCGGCCTGCCGGACGAACGCCGTCTGCGCCGTGCCTGTCATCGTGCCGGTCAGGTCACCCTGCTGACCTACAACGCCCGCGCCGCACAGGTCTGGTGGCAGCAATATCAGGCGGAACTGTCGCGTCTGGACAACCTGACCATCTACTTTATTGATGACGAGACCGCAGCGGCGCTGGCCGCACAGGCCGATCGTAATATGAGCTGGCAGTTCACCATCGCCGACGGCAGCCTCTGGATCAGCCGGGATGATTTCTCCCTGCAGTGGACGCCCGAACGCTGGAAATAGTTCGGTGACGGGCGCCAACCTAATTGGCCACATCACCGCGTGCGGGATGTGGCAGGCGCCCCAGCCCCATGGCACGGCCACAGGCTATCGGGTTTCTGCCCTTGCCACCGTGGCGTTGCGATTACCCTTTGTTCTCTGTTTCCTGTCTCTCGCTTCTCGCTTCTCGCTTCTCGCTTCTCGCTTCTCGCTTCTCGCTTCTCGCTTCTCGCTTCTCGCCCCTCGCCTCTCGTCTCTCGCCTCTCGCCTCTCGCCTCTCGCCTCTCGCCTCTCGCCTCTTCCCTCATCCTCCCTCGCTAGCTAAATAGCCCTCTACGCTGTGCACCGTGACTGACATCGCTTTACTTGTACAACTTGCAGATCTTTGTACAACTGCTATACCCTAATTGTGAGTTGTACAAAGGAGCTGGTTATGTACAAGATTCAGGTCGGGATCAGTGCCTGTCTGCTCGGGCAGACGGTGCGGTTTGATGGCGGTCACAAGCGTTCGGCGTTCTGTACCGACACTTTGGCGAACTACTTTGACTATCTGCCGGTCTGCCCGGAGATGGCGATTGGGCTGGGTTCGCCACGGCCCGCCTTACGGTTGGTGCGGCAGGGGAACGAGATCCGCATGCAGGCCAGCAATGGCCAGTTTGATGTGACCGATCAGATGATCGCCTATAGCCAGCGCAAGGTGAGCGAACTGGGGGCTATCTCCGGTTATATCCTGTGTGCCAAGTCGCCCAGTTGCGGCATGGAGCGGGTACGCCTCTATAGTTCGCAAGGGGCGGCCAAAGAGGGCACCGGCCTGTTTGCCCATGCCCTGATGACCGCACTGCCGCTGTTACCGGTCGAGGAGGAGGGGCGGCTCAATGATCCGGTACTGCGTGAGAACTTTGTCACCCGTGTTTTTGCCTATCACGACTGGCAGCAGCTGCTGGCGCAGGGGTTGACCGCTGCGCGACTGATCGCCTTTCACTCGCGCTACAAATATCTGGTGATGGCACACCGACCGACCGCCTATCGTGCCCTGGGCCGACTGCTGGCGACCCTCAAGGGGCCATCACTGAGCCAGGTGGCCGAGCGGTATATCGCGCAATTGATGCAGGCGCTGCGTCAACCGGCCAACCGCAAAGGCCATACCAATGTGTTGCAGCATCTGCAGGGTTACTTCAAACGTCAGCTCTCTGCAGCACAACGTGAGGAGCTGGCACAGCTCATTCAGCGTTATCGCACTGGTGAACTGCCACTGCTGGCGCCGATGACCTTGCTGCAGCACTACCTGCGTGAACATCCCAATGACTATCTGGCCCGCCAGGTCTATCTATCCCCGCATCCTGCGGCATTAGGGCTGCGTTATAGCCTCTGACCGCTGTCATCCCGAACATGAATCCCTGAACATGAATCCCTGAACAAAAAGAGAAGCCGCAATGCGTGATGACAGTTTGTTTTCGATTGGTGAAGTCGCCCGGCAGACCGGCGTTAATCCGGTGACCCTGCGCGCCTGGCAACGTCGCTATGGGTTGGTGGTGCCACAACGCACGGCCAAGGGCCATCGGCTGTATACCGAGCAAGATGTGGCGCAGATCCGCCAGATCCTTGCTTGGCTGGAGTTGGGGGTGAGCATCGGTCAGGTGCCGCAACTGTTACAGCAACCGCAGGCCGAAACGCCGGCGGCGACAGCCGCCCACGGCGCCCATTGGGAGAGCTGGATCGCCCGGCTGGATGAGGCGGTGATCCAGCTGGCATCGCGTCGACTGGAGGCGGTGCTCGGCGAACTGCTGGCCAGTTATCCGCTGGATCTGCTACGCCGCCAGGTGCTGACCCCGTGGGTGGCCCGTTGGCCCGCCCTGCGTGAACGCGCCGATGGCGAGGCGTTGCTGGCCTATATCAGCCATTGGACCGAGGCCTATTTTGCCCGCCGGTTGATTGAGCAGGAGAAAGGGCGGCCGTTGGTGTTGGCCGGTTGGGGCAATTTGCCCCCCTTGACCCTGGCGCTGGATGGGTTGACCGCGATACAGGCGGGCTATCAGGTGTTGTGCTTGCCAAACCTTGATCCGGCACAGGCCCGCTTGCTGGCGCCGCGCTGGCAGGGCCCCTTGCTGGTGGTGCCCGGTGCCGGGCTGTCGGCCGCAGAGCGCGGGCAGGCGTGGCCGCCGCAGACGGTGTTTATTGGTGAGCTCAGTACGCTGTATGCCCCGGAGTCGCCAGCGCATGCCCCCGCCAGTTGGCCTGCAATGGCGGCTTGGCTGAGTGCACAGGAGGCGGACGATGCAGCTGGTCTGGTTTAGACAAGATCTGCGCCTGGTTGACCACCCGGCACTACATCAGGCCTGCCAGCGTGCGCAGGCATCGGGCGAGACGGTCGAAGCGGTGTTTTTTATCACCCCAGCGCAGTGGCAGCGTCACCATATGGCCGCCATTCGTCAACGTTTCCTGCTCGAGCGGTTGAATGTGCTCGGTCAACAGTTGGCGGCGCTTGGCATGGTGTTGCATGTGCTGGAGGAGCCGTGGTTTGCTGGCATTCCCGCACGTTTGCAACAACTGGTGGTGCAACGCGGGGCGACCGCTGTGCATGCATTGCAGGCCATCGAATGGGACGAACGTCAGCGCGATGGCGAGGTGTCGCGGCTGTTGGCGCAGACCTTGGTCGTGCCGTTGCTGACCTATCAGGGCTGTTGTGTGCTGGCACCTGGCGAGGTCTCAACCGGCAAGGGCGAACCGTTCAAGGTGTTCACCCCATTTAGCCGTGCCTGGCGTCAGCGACTGGCGCAAACCGGCTATACCCTGCACCGCGCGCCAGTCGCACAGGGGCCGGCGGTGGCGTGGCTGCCATGGGCCTTGCCGGTGCGAACTGCGCACGAAAACCGGATCTTGGCCGACTGGCCGGTCGAGGAGGGGGCGGCCGAGGCGCGGTTGCAGCAATTTATTGCCACCGACCTGCTGCGCTATGACCGTCAGCGCGACTTTCCGGCACAGGCCGGCACTTCGCGGCTATCGGCCTATCTGGCGGCCGGGATCTTGAGTCCGCGCCAGTGTCTGGCCGCGCTGTGGAGCGCGCAGGGTGCCTTGCCGATGGAAAAGGAGGCGCCGGGGTTTGTCTGGTTCAACGAGCTGATCTGGCGTGAGTTCTACCGCCATTTGCTGGTCCGGGTGCCGTCGCTCTCCCGTGACCAGCCGTTCCAGCCGCAGACCGCCGCCATTCGCTGGGTGGACCATCCAGCCCGCTTTGCCGCCTGGTGCGCCGGGCAGACTGGCTTTCCGATTGTCGATGCCGCGATGCGTTGTCTGGCGCAGACCGGCTGGATGCATAACCGGCTGCGGATGATTGTGGCCAGCTTCCTGACCAAGGATCTGCATCTCTCCTGGCGACAAGGCGAGGACTACTTTATGCGCCAGTTGATCGACGGTGATCTGGCGGCCAACAACGGAGGCTGGCAGTGGGCAGCCAGCACCGGCGCCGATGCAGCGCCCTATTTCCGTGTGTTCAACCCGACCACCCAAGGTGAGCGGTTTGATCCACAAGGTGACTATATCCGCCGCTGGGTACCGGAACTGGCGGATGTACCGGCCGATGCGATTCATGCGCCCCATGCCTGGTTGCGCCAACGCGGGCAGCTCGACTATCCGTTACCTATCGTGGACCATGCACAGGCGCGGTTGCAGGCGCTGGCGCTGTTCAAGGATCTGGCCCTGATCCCGGCACAGGAGAAGACCGCAGAGGCGTGAGCGTCAGCGCACAGGATATTGTCTGCAGCCTTGATTGCCGGGAGCCATTCACATAAATCGTAAAATGAAATGACGTTCTGAAAATCATGATGTCATGATTCATCACTAACCAACCTGCAGTCGTTTGCAGGTGATCCCCTGATGCGGAGGCGTCGATGCGGAGGAGAAGTGTGATGAATCGTGGGCGAATGACTACCCTGAGCTTATGTTGTCTGGCGGTGATGGCGGCCATGCCGGCACAGGCCGATCGTGCTGGTCGCCTGGCGGCGGTCAAGACGTTTGCGGACACCATGCTGGTCAAGGCCGTGGTGCCTGCACCGGATGGCAAGACCACGCCGTTGCTGGCTGATGGCGTCGACCCTAAAACCGGCGCGCCGCTGCAGTGGGTATTCCCGGACGGGCGTACTGCGGTCCTTTCCAATTTTTCGGCCCAGCAGAATTTTATGCGCGTGCTGGCCGGCCTTAGCGCCCTAACCGGCGATGATAAGTACCAGGCCGTAGCCAAGGCCAATATCCGTTACTACTTCGACCACTATCAGGACAAGAGCGGCCTGCTGTATTGGGGTGGCCACCGTTTTGTCGACCTGCACACCGGCAAGGTCGAAGGGCCGAGCGAGAAGGAGCTGGTGCACGAGCTGAAGAATGCCTATCCCTACTACGATCTGATGTTTGCGGTCGACAAGGCGGCCACCGCGCGCTTTATCCGTGCCTTCTGGAATGCACACATCTATGACTGGAAGACGCTGGAGACCAGCCGGCATGGCGAGTTCGGCAAGACATTAGGCCGGCTGTGGGCCAGCGATTTCAGTCAACAACCGCCGTTCTTTGCCACCAAGGGGCTGAGCTTCCTCAATGCGGGTAACGATCTGATCTATGCGGCGGCCGAGCTCTACCGGCATGATCCACAAGAGGCGGGTGCCCTGCAGTGGGCGCAGCGTCTGGCCCAGCAGTATGTGCTGGCGCGTGACCCGCAAACCGGGCTGGGGGTCTACCAGTTCACCCAGGCCCTGAAGCGGGCCTCGACCACCGATGACAGCGATACCCACTCCAAGTACGGTGACCGCGCCCAGCGCCAATTCGGGCCCGAGTTCGGCGCCAGCGCGCTGGAAGGCAATATGCTGCTCAAGGGACGCACCGGCACCATCTATGCCGAGAATGCGCTGATGCAACTGCAAGTCGCGCAGGATCTGGGCAAGGAGGGCGCCACCCTGCAGGGCTGGACCCTGCAAGGGCTCAAGGCGTTTGCCCACTATGGCTATGATGCGGCGACCAATACCTTCCGCCCGCTGCTGGCTAACGGCACCGACCTTTCCAACCACACCCTGCCGCGCGATGGTTACTACGGCAAGAAGGGGATGGTGCTCAAACCCTATCCGGCGGGTAGTGAGTTCCTGCTCTCCTATGCGCGCGCCTACCGTCTGGTGCCGGATGCTGCGCTGTGGCAGGTGGTGCGTGGTATCGCTCGCGGCGAAGGGCTGGGGGATGTTGGCGCTGAGCCGGGTAAGCAACTCGCGCTCGATATGACCACCCGGAATGCGGATCCCCATGTGTTGTTTGCGGTACTGGATCTGTACCAGACCAGTCAGGCCAAACCTTATCTGGCATTGGCCGAGCGTATCGGGGACAACCTGGTGGCCAAGGGGTTCCATGGCGGCTACTTTATGCCGCATGCCGATATGCAGTTCGCCAATATCGACAGCATAGCGCCGTATGCTTTGCTGGCACTGGAGGCTGCATTGCAGGGCAAGCCGACGGCTGTTGCACCGTTTATCAACGGGGCCGGCTTTACCGAAGGGGCCTACCGGATGGCAGATGGCCGCGTGCGGATTGCCACCCGTGATGATGAGCTGTTTGCTCTGCGTCATGGCGAGGCGTTGCTGCCCAACGGCAAGAAATAGGTCATCAGGACCTGTTATGCTCCCCGCTTGAACCCAGGCAGGACGAGTTCGCTCATTACAAGTTAAGGCGTGCTATCCTGTGCGCCGCTTCGAGCGGGGAGGTATCACCTATGTTCTGGGCTGGATTGGCATTGATCGGCTTGTGTGCAGGCTTACTGTCTGGGGTGTTTGGCATCGGTGGTGGCGTGCTCATCGTGCCGGCGCTGATTTATGGGCTCGGCTTTAGCCAGAAGCTGGCGACCGGCACCAGTCTCGCCATCTTGTTGCCACCGGTCGGTATCGCCGCCGTGGTGGAGTACTACCGACATGGCTTTGTCGACGTGAAAGCGTCGTTGATTATCTGTGTCATGGTACTGCTCGGCGCCTGGTTGGGTGCCCGCGTGGCGGTCGATCTGGATGCCAAGTTGCTGAAACTGCTATTCGGCCTGTTTCTGCTGATGCTGGGTGGCTACATCATCTTTGATGCGACGCGGTAGCCGTTGCCAGGATGATAAATAGCTTCAAATGAGGCTTTAATTGTTTAGCATTATTTATGCCTGCAGGGTCCGTCATCGGGCCCTATCTACTGCATATTAGCGAAACCCTCGTCGACTTCACTTTTTTTTAATAAAAAAAGTGGTAAACGTTTTCAACGGTCAAGCTATGCCTCGATGTGTAAGAGAATTTGCGCAACGCCGTCATCCAGATAATCATGCTGTTGATATCTCAACATTCAGCTTTGCCAATAAAGACAGGACATGGGATATGTTATCAGCCAGTGCCTTTGACTCAGATCTTGTTAACAAGATTGCATTGGATTTTGGCAACGCCACCGGCCTTGCGGTGGTGGTTGTTAATATTCATGGCGAAGAAATTTCCGAGAGATTTAATTTCACGTTATTTTGTCAAAAGATGCGTGAAGATCCGGAGTTATATGCTCGCTGCAAGACCAGTGACCGTTGTGGCGGACTCGAGGCATCCAAAGACAACAAGCCCTGTATCTACCGCTGTCATGCCGGCCTGACTGACTTCTCCATTCCGTTGATCATTGCCGGTCACTTGGTCGGTTTCGTGCTCTGTGGCCAGGTCCGCCTGAGCAATGACACCGATCTGGACCCGATCCAGCAGGTGGACCACAAGTGGATGACCAATCACGACCTGGTGCGCGAGTTTGAGTCGATCCCGGTGGTGGATTACACCAAGGTGACGGCGTCAGCCGATCTGCTCAAGCTGATTGTCGACAACTGCATCAAAAATCACTTGAACTTCATTGTGATAAACGAGAGCAACGAGAGTGCCGAACCGGTAAAGAGTCGTCCAACCCAGCCCTGTGATGCCAAGATCAAGAAGGCGTTACGCTATATCGATGCGCATTTTTCTGATGAGTTGCGGTTGGAAGATGTCGCGCTGCATGTTTATTTGAGTCCCTACTACTTCAGCAAGTTATTCAAAAAACAACTGGGTATCGGCTTCAACGCCTATGTGACGCAGCAACGCATGATCAACGCCAAGCAAATGCTGCAAAACAGTGATTGGTCAATTGCCTGTATTGCCAAGAATTTGGGTTTTTCGCAAACCAGTTATTTTTGCAAAGTATTTAGACAAACTTATCAAGTGACGCCGCAAATGTATCGCGACATGTTGGCTACTGACCAGATAACCAATTGAGCTCCTTCGGGAGCTCTTTTTTTAACACCGTTTTTGTGCGCGAGATACCATATCAACAATATGCGGCATGACAAAAAATTCACATGCCTATTTTTAATGCCATCGCGGCTAACTGGCTATTTTCAAGGCGCTTTGCCGGGGTGACATGCGGCAATGAGCAAAAAAATGTCATCCTTCGCCAGTTTTTTTCCGCCTCGCCAGCGCATTGAGCCTTTTTTTCTCCGGTCAGGTAGGTATAGTTTTGGCAGACAACAGATTTGGCAATAACCGGTGGCCCCGCAATGCGCTGTGCACCGGATGAACGGGAACGTAAAGATGTAACGAATTGATGACGCTGGACAAGTGACGGCATTGCCGTCAGGGAAGGAGGTGAGATTCCTCCGCAGCCCCCGCTGCTGTGAAGCTGACGACCCTGTCAGAGACCACTGGACCAAATTGGTTCGGGAAGGGACAGGGAAGAGTGAAGCGAAGCCAGAAGACCGACTTGTCCAACAACTGACATCAACTCCTTCGGTGGGAAGCGGGTTGTCAGCCGGGCACGCTGCGTGACGCAGCGGGTCATCGCTTTTGACAACCTGCACCCGACCGCTTGGTCGGGTTTTTTATGGGTAGCAGGTGGTATGAAAGCGTTTCTGATTGGTGGTACCAGCAGTGGCAGTGGCAAGACCACGTTGACGTTGGGGCTGTTACGGGCCTTGGCGCAGCGCGGGCTGCGGGTACAGCCGTTCAAGGTTGGCCCGGACTATATCGACACCGGCTGGCACACCCGGGTGACCGGGGTGCCGTCGCGCAATCTCGACGCCTTTATGTTACCGGCACCGACCATCCAGTCGCTGTTCCAGCATCACGCCGCCCAGGCCGATGTGGCGGTGATTGAGGGGGTGATGGGGCTGTTCGACGGTTACGGCGTCGACCCGCTGTATTGCAGCAGTGCCGGCATGGCCAGGCAGCTGGGCTGTCCGGTCATTCTGGTGGTCGATGGCAAGGCGGTCTCTACCTCGGCCGCGGCCACCGTGCTGGGCTTCAAGCTGTTCTCGCCCGAGGTGCCGTTTGCGGGGGTGATCCTCAACCGCGTCAACTCGGCCGAACATTACGCCCTGCTCAAAAACGCCATCGAAACCTACTGCCAGATACCGGTCTTGGGCCGGGTGCCGGTGGTGGCCGATGCCAGTTTGCCGGAACGTCACCTGGGGCTGTTTACCGCCCACGATACCTTGACCTTCGCCCCGCGCTGGGATGCGCTGGCCGAGGTGATTGCCCAACATGTCGATCTGGATGCCCTGCTGCGGCTGGCCGAGTTGCCGACACCGGCTCAGCCCGCTGCCCCCTTGTACCCTGACTGGCTGGAAGGCGCAGGCGAGGGGCTGACACTGGCGCTCGCCGAAGATGAAGCCTTCAATTTCTACTATCCGGATAACCTCGAACTGCTCGAAGCCGCCGGAGTGCGCTTGGTGCGCTTTAGCCCGCTGCACGACAGCCATTTGCCGCCGTGCGATATGGTCTACCTCGGCGGGGGCTACCCCGAGCTGCATGCGCAGCAGCTGGCGGACAATCTGCCGATGCGAACGGCGTTGCGGGCGGCCCATCAGCGCGGGGTGGCGATCTATGCCGAATGTGGCGGCCTGATGTATCTGGGCGAATGGCTGGTGACGGCCGCAGGGCAGCGTTGGCCGATGGTCGGTATCTTCCCAGGCGAGAGCCGGATGAACCAGTCACTGACCCGGTTCGGCTACTGTCAGGCCACGGCCATGGAAGATACCCTGCTCGCCGCACGCGGCGAGACCTTGCGCGGCCACGAGTTCCACTACTCCGACTTTCATACCACCGCCACCCCGGTGCTGCAGTGCAGCAAGACGCGTGACGGCGTCGAGATGGCCGGCTGGCAGGGGGGTTACCAGTCGGGCAATACGCTGGCCAGCTACCTGCATGTGCACTTCTTGCAGCACCCGGCGCTTCTTCGCCACTGGTTTGCACGGGCGAGGGCTACACGATGAGCTGGATGATCTATGGCGCCGGTTTCGTGCTCGACCTGCTGCTCGGCGACCCGCAGCACTGGCCGCATCCGGTGCGCTGGATCGGCGGGCTGATTAACCGCGTCCAGACCGGGCTGCGCCGCGTCTGCCGCTCGCAACCGGCGCTCTATCTGGCCGGCGGCGTGCTCTGGCTGGTGGTGGTCGGTAGCAGCTGGCTGCTGACCTGGGCGCTGCTCGCCGTGCTGCAGGCCATCCACCCCTGGCTGGGCACTCTGGCCGCCATCTGGTGTGCCTACACCATCCTGGCTGCGCGTTGTCTGCGCGATGCGGCGATGGCGGTGTATGACGCCCTGGCTTCCGGCTCGCTGGCGGAAAGCCGCAAGCAGCTCTCCTGGATTGTCGGCCGCGATACCTCGCAATTGAGCGCAGAACAGATCACCCGTGGCGTGGTGGAGACGGTGGCCGAAAACAGCGTCGACGGGGTGATTGCCCCGCTGTTCTGGCTGTTTGTCGGCGGTGTGCCCTGCGCCATGGCCTACAAGGCCATCAATACCCTGGATTCGATGGTCGGCTACAAGAACGAGAAGTATCGCGCCATCGGCTGTGTGTCGGCGCGCATGGACGACTTGGCCAACCTGATCCCGGCGCGACTCGGCTGGCTGTTGCTCAGCGCGGCGGCCGGACTGCTCGGCATGCCGGCGCGCCAGGCGCTACGCCTCGGCTGGCGTGACCGTTACCAGCACAAGAGCCCGAACAGCGGCTGGTCGGAAGCGACCGTCGCCGGGGCGCTCGGCATCCGTCTTGGCGGGCCGAATACCTATTTTGGCGAGCGGGTCGACAAACCCTGGATGGGCGATGAACAACGCCCGATCGAGCAGGAAGATATCCGCCGCACCATCCGTCTTATGTACGTTGCTTCCACCCTGGCACTGGTGCTGTTCGCGCTGGTGTCCTGGCTTGTCAAGGATGCCCTGGTATGAATTACATCACCCAACCGCAACAGATCGAGCAGGAAAGTTTCGCCATCATCAGCCGGATTATCGAGCGCGAGCGGCCGGACTACCGGTTTGCGGATCCGCTACAGGCGCAGATCATCAAGCGGGCGATCCACACCACCGCCGATTTTGACTGGCTGGATATCCTCGCCTTCTCGCCGGATGCCACCACGCGGATCCGCGACGCCTTGCAACAAGGGGCGACCCTGTATACCGACACCACCATGGCGCTCTCCGGCATCAACAAGACGCGGATTGCCGCGCTGGGCGGCGAGGTGCGCTGCTTTGTCGCCGACCCGGAGGTGGCGGCGGTGGCGAAATCCCTCGGTATCACCCGCTCGATGGCGGCGGTCGATCTGGCGATGCAGCAGCCGGGCCCCAAACTGTTCGTGTTCGGCAATGCACCGACCGCACTGTTCCGCCTGCTGGAGATCTGCCGCGAGCACCCCGAGCTGGTCTGCCCGGTGGTCGGGGTGCCGGTCGGCTTTGTCGGCGCCGCCGAGTCCAAGCAGGCGCTGATGGAGAGCGACTTGCCCTACATTGCCGCCCGCGGGCGCAAGGGGGGCAGCAATGTCGCCGCCGCGATTATCAATGCGCTGCTCTACTTCGAGCCGGAGGCGGTATGAGCGTATTGCTGAACGATGATCCGGTGTGGCACAAGGGCAAGGCCTATCGTAAGGGCTACACCACCGGCTCCTGTGCCACCGCGGCGGCCAAGGTGGCAGCGTTGATGGTGTTGCGCCAGCAGATCATCCATCAGGTATCGATTGTGACCCCGTCCGGCGTCACCCTGAAACTGAATGTCGAAAACCCGCTGCTGCACGGCCAGCAGGCCACCGCCGCGATCCGTAAAGATGGCGGCGATGATGTCGATGCCACCCACGGCATGCTGATATACGCCCGTGTCGCGCTGCGTGATGATGTGCAAATCTGCATTGATGGCGGCGAGGGAGTGGGGCGGATCACCGAGCCCGGCATCGGCTTGCCGGTCGGCGTGGCGGCGATCAACCGCACGCCTTTGCAGACCATAGAAGCAGCGGTGCGCGAAGTGCTTGGCCCGCAGCGCGGGGCCGACATTGAAATTTTCGCCCCCGAAGGGGCGGCTCGGGCCGAGCGCACCTTTAACAGCCGACTGGGGATCACCGGCGGTATCTCGATCATCGGCACCACCGGCATTGTCACCCCGATGTCGGAGGAGAGCTGGAAACGTTCGCTGGCCCTCGAGCTCGAACAGAAGCGGGCACACGGGCTGGAGACGGTGATTCTGGTGCCCGGCAACCATGGCGAGCGCTTTGTGCGTGCCCATCTGAGCCAGCGTACCGATCTGGTGGTCACCATGAGCAACTTTGTCGGCTACATGCTGCAGGAGGCCGAACGCCTGCAGTTTCGCCATGTGGTGCTCGCCGGTCACTTGGGCAAGCTGATCAAGGTGGCGGCCGGCATCTTCCATACCCATAGCCATATTGCCGATGGCCGCATGGAGACGCTGGTAACTCATCTTGCCCTGCTTGGCGCGCCGCATACGCTGTTGCAGCAGGTCTACCAGTGCCTGACCACCGAGGCGGCGCTCGTGCTGGTCGAGCAGGCCGGTTTCACCGCCGTGTATGACGCCCTCGCCAAGCGGGTGGCCGAACGGGTACAGGAGATGCTGCGCTATTCACCGGCACCATTCAGTTGCGATGTGGTGCTGTTCTCGCTGGATAACCAGCCGCTTGGTAGCAGCCGGCCGCTGGCGCAGATCGTCTCCGCGCTGGCTGCGTCACCGCAGGCCGCCTTGGCGCAAGGCTCTGGCGAGGCACGACCTGACGGCGAACAAGCTGACGAGGCACAGCCATGATCAGCGTGGTGGGGATGGGGCCTGGCGATAGCCGCTATCTGACCCGGGCGGCCCGGCAGTTGATTGATCAGGCCGAGATACTGGTCGGCTGGCCACGGGCGTTGGCGGCCTTTCCCGATTTTCATGGCGAGACGGTAACGCTGGGCAGCAATCTGGAGCAGCTGGTGGCCTGGCTGCCACAGGTCGCGGCGCGCAACGTGGTGGTGCTGGCCTCCGGCGACCCGTCACTGTATGGCATCGGCAAACGGCTGCTTGGCGCTTTGGGCACTGACACCTGCCGCGTCGAGCCCGGCATCAGTGCCGTGCAGTACCTGTTTGCCCGCATCGGGCTGGATATGAACGACCTCTATCTGACCAGCAGCCACGGCAAGCAGCCGGATTTTGACTTCCTGTTCCTGCACGACAAGGTAGCGCTGGTCACCGACAAGCTGATCGGCCCGTTCCAGATTGCGGCGGCCCTGCGCGAGCGCGGCCTGTCACACACGCTGATCATTGGCGAGAACCTCTCCTATCCCGACGAGCGTCTGCATGTGGTGCAGCCCGACGAGGTGCAAACGGAGTACGACATGAATGTAGTGGTGGTGCTGAATGAAAGACGCTGAATTCCTGCGCGGCGAGCGCGTGCCGATGACCAAGGAGGAGGTGCGCCTGCTGGTGCTCGAGCGGCTGGATCTGCCGCACGCCTCGCTGCTGGTCGATGTCGGCGCCGGGACCGGCAGCGTGGCGCTCGAGGCCGCGCT
>JAYROM010000124.1:0-10198 GCA_041911695.1 Aeromonadaceae bacterium | reverse complement strand
CGGTCCGGGCTCAGGAAGAGGTAGCACAGCACCTTGCCGACCAGCATATCCAGCTCGGAGAGCACCGAGGTGCCCATTTCAGAGCTGGCACGCGGACGCAGATAGAAGAACCCTTCCGGCGCCTTGATCAGCTCGACCTGATAACGGCCATAGAAAGCCTCCAGCTCTTCATGAAACTCGAGCAGGAAGGAGTGGTTGTCGAGGTCGTCAGCACTGATGTGCCGGCCGCTACGCAACCAGGTATCCAGTTTCGGGAACAGGGGATTGGCAATCGCCTGCGCCATGCGCAGGGTCAGCGGAAAATCAGTAATGGTCGATGACATGGGCCTGTACCTTTGCTCCCGATTCGTTAATAGCTTTCCATTTCGGCTGACGGGCACCCTGCAGTTCGGCGCCGGCATAGCCCAGACGCACTGCGGTGTCGATCAGCAGTCGCGCAACATCAAAATGCTGGTAATCCGGGTAATCGGCCAGGTAGTCGCGCAACACCAGCGCCAGATCGAGCGGTTTACCCTCGGCGCGGAAGACATCCAGATGGGTTTGTACACGCTCGGCCAGATGGTTGTTGATATCCAGGATCTCTTGATATTCGAGTTCGCTCGGCAGCTCGCCGGTGACCTCTTCATCATGCAGTGCCAGCGTCTCGTCGCGCAGCTCAAGCAGGCGATGCTCCTGGGTGACCACCATCAGCCAGTTATGCTGCTCGAAATTGCGGATTGATTCACGCAGACGCTGGCTGAAGGCCCGGTGCTTGTCCATATCGATCGCGGTGCGGATAAACTTGTGCACATGGCGATCGTAGCGCGCCCACAACTCGATACACTGCTGGCCCCAGCTAATAATGGCGTCCAGACGCGCCTGCAGCGTATGGGTCAACTCTTCGATATGCGCCAGCGCCTCGCGGCCCTGAGTGGCCTCCTGAATATTCAGCAGACCGTCCTGCAGGTTATGGCCGGCGGCATCCAGCGTATCCTGCAACTCGCGCAGGGTCTGACCGGTCTCGTGCAGCAACTGTTCGCAACTGTGGATCGCCTGGGTCCAGTTCTGGTTGAGCAGATCGGCAATCTGCAGTTTGACCAGGTTCTGGTGTTCATCCATCGCGCGCTGCGTCAAGTCGATACGTGCCAGGATCTCCTCAACCGAGTACTTGAGGCGCGGATAGACATGCTCATTCCAGTGCGCCACATCATCCTGCGCCTGGGTCGCGGCATAGGCCTTGGCCAGTTCACCGGCGACCTGCTCAAGCAGCAGCGAGAGACGAATGCTGCTCACCTCGCGCTGTTCACTGTAAAACTCGACGATGCCGATGCCCAACCGGGTCAGACGATAAAGACTCTCGCCCTCAACCGGATCGGCGGTGAAGCGCGACAGCAGTTTCTGGCGCACAAATTCATTGATGGCATTGTTCGCGCGTTGGGTTGCTGTTTCGTCCAGCAGGCCATAAATCTGGCTGACATAGCCGAACGCATCATGCAACGCGGCTTCGGTCAACTCGTGACCGCTGTCCTCGCGCGCCAATGCAGCAATGGCGATCAGGAAGGCCAGCCGGTCGTTGGCCAATTGCAACGACAGCCCCTCCTGTTTAACCCAGCCAATCAGTTCCGGCAGGGTACGCTCCACGGCGGGAGTCACCTGTTGCGTCATGACGATTTCTTCTCACACTGTGATGACAATGGCCGCTGGGCCATGACATGGATATACCGGCCGAGCGCGACAAACGGCTCCTGCCGGCAGTAGGTCTGTTCCATTTGCAGCAGATCATCGAATTTCTCGTGTTGATCCTGCTTGTGACGCATGTAGTCGTGGATCACGCGCACCCCGGTCTTGCCGATCAGGCGCAATCCACCACGTTGTAGCCAGTCATAGACATCTTCCGGACGCTGCGGATTCTGCGGCGTCAGTTTCTGCTGTCGTTTCTTGATCAGGCCGGCCCGGATATAGTCAAAATTGCCGACCACCAGACTCTGAAACAGCAGGGCATGGCGGTTATAAAACAGCAGCGACAGAATGCCACCGGGCGCCAAAAAACCGAGCAAGGATATCAAGGTCTGTCGTGGTTCACTCAACCATTCGAGCACGGCATGACACAGGATGAGATCAAACTCACCTTCCACATGCTGTGACAGATCCTGAATCGGGCAATGGATCAGGCGAATGCGATCAGAAAGCCCTTTTTCTTCAATCTGTTGCCGACCAATCTCCAGCATGTCGGCCGACAGGTCACAGAGCTCCACCCGGTGCCCCATCGCCGCCAGGCGCTGGGCAAAAAAGCCAAATCCGCCCCCGGCATCCAGAATGCGCAACGGCCGGTCGCCCAATCGGTTCAGACAGGATTGCAGGTCTTGCCATACCACCGCCGCGCGAATGCGCCCTTTGGTAGTGCCATAGATATTGCGGGCAAATTTGTCCGCCAGGCCATCGAAGCTGTGATCCTGATCTTCCGACACGACGCGGTTCCGTTTGACATAAAGGGACGTTATTCTGGCACATCCCCCCACCCCTGCAAACGTCGCGGCACACGGCTGCGCAGAGAATGTCCATGTTCTGGTTAAAAAAATGGCTGGGCGGCCTGATCATGCCGCTCCCGCTGGCGCTAACCCTGCTGATCATCGGTCTGTTACTGCTGTGGTGGACTCGCCGCCAACGTCTGGGCAAGCTGTTTTGCAGCTTGGGGACCCTGCTGATATTACTGTGCGCCTTGCGCCCGGTAAGTGTGGCGATGCTACGACCACTGGAGCAGCGCTACCCGCCGTTTGATGGCAAAACTCAGGTCGATTACATTCTGGTGCTCGGTCACGGCCATGTCTCCGACCCCACAGTGCCGGTCACCAGCCAGCCCACCTCCACGGCCTATGCGCGAGTGATGGAAGCGATTGAACTCAAGCGCCAGCAACCCGCCGCCAAACTGATCTTTTCCGGCAATATCAGCAGTGACCCCATCTCCTGTGCCGAAATGTATGCCCGCATTGCCGAGCACTACGGTATTGATCGCAAAGAGATGACACTGATTGAAGATGCCTTTGATACCCAGGATGAGATCACCCGTTACAAGGCGTTGATTGGTGATCATCCGGCCGCGTTGGTCACCTCGGCCAGCCATATGCCACGCGCCATGGACCTCGCCCGTGGGGTTGGTTTGCATGTCACACCGGCCCCCACCGACTACATGGCGCGCCTGCCGCAGCGCGAGATACCCAGCTGGGGCTACATGCCGGAAGGGCGCTATCTGCTGTTCAGCGAGACCGCTTGGCACGAATGGATCGGTCGCGTGTGGCATCGTTTACGCGGGCAGAGCAAAGAATGAACATCCTGGCGTTAAAAACTGATATGGATCAGGAATTCCCGTAAAATTATGCGCAACGGAAAGGATGGCCGACTATCCGCCATCCCCTTGTGCTCTTATAATGCCCCGCAGCTAATACCATCTGGAGGATGAAAGAATGAGACAACCACTGGTCATGGGTAACTGGAAGTTGAACGGTACCAAGGCATCTGTTGACGCACTGGTCAAGGCACTGGCCGAGCCGGCTGCCAAGGCAGAAGGCGTAGAAGTTGCTGTTTGCCCGCCGGTTATCTTCCTGGGTCTGGTTGAAAAGCTGACCGAAGGTACCCGCATCAGCTTTGGTGCACAGGATGCCGACGTTCACACCCAAGGCGCCTTCACCGGTGAAAACTCTCCGGTCATGCTCAAGGAATTCGGTTGCAAGTACGCCCTGGTTGGCCACAGCGAACGCCGTACCCTGCACGCAGAAGGCGACGATGTTGTTGCTGCCAAGTACGAAGCCATTCAGAAGGCTGATCTGGTGCCGGTTCTGTGCATCGGTGAAACCCTGGCGCAGTTTGAAGCGGGCGAAACCGGTAAGGTAGTCGAAACCCAGCTGAAGGCTGTCATCGACCGTTGCGGTATCGCTTCCTTCACCAAGGCTGTGATTGCCTACGAACCGGTATGGGCTATCGGTACCGGTAAGACCGCTACCCCGGAAATCGCTCAGTCCGTACACGCGCAGATCCGTGCTTACCTGGCCGGTTTTGATGCTGATGTCGCTGCCAAGGTACAGATCCTGTACGGTGGTTCCGTGACTGGCGCCACCGCTGCCAACCTGTTCGGCCAGCCGGACATCGACGGTGGTCTGGTCGGCGGCGCGTCCCTGAAGCCGGACGACTTCGCCCTGATCATCGCTGGCGCCAAGCAGTAATGACTGACAGACAGGGCGCCGCAAGTCGCCCTGTCTTGTCCGGTACCGCGCCACGCGGTACCAGTGTCTGATAATGGCGGACCAGCATGGACAGGGAGACAACAATAATATACCCCTGCCATACTCAACGAGCCCGGTGTTCCGGGGCCATCATCAGACACGAGGAGCCTGCCCGCTCCCCGGTTTTTCAAGGAACTTCGACTTAACGAGGCACTTTATGATCAAGAAAATTGGTGTACTGACCAGTGGTGGTGACTCTCCAGGCATGAACGCGGCTATCCGTGCTGTCGTGCGTGCAGGCCTGTCTGCCGGTCTGGAAGTCTACGGCATTCGTGATGGTTACCTGGGTCTGCATCAGGATCGTATCGTCAAGCTGGAACGTCACAGCGTGTCTGATGTCATCAACCGCGGTGGTACTTTCCTGGGTTCTGCGCGTTTCCCGGCCTTCCGTGAAGAATCTGTCCGCCGTGAAGCCATCGAGAACCTGAAGAAGCACGGCATCGACGCACTGGTTGTCGTCGGTGGTGACGGCTCCTACATGGGCGCCAAGAAGCTGACTGAAATGGGTTACCCGTGTATCGGTCTGCCAGGCACCATCGATAACGATATCGCCGGTACTGACTACACCATCGGTTTCGATACCGCGCTGAACGTGGTCATGGAAGCCATCGACCGTCTGCGCGACACCTCCACCTCGCACAAGCGTATCTCCGTGGTGGAAGTCATGGGCCGTCACTGTGGTGACCTGGCCATGTCTGCAGCCGTCGCCGGTGGTGCTGAGTTCGTGGTCGTCCCGGAGAAGGGCTTCAGCAAGGCTGACCTGCTGGCCCAGATAGATGACGGTATTGCCAAGGGCAAGCGTCACGCCATGGTCACCATCTGCGAACACGTCACTGACGTCAACGCACTGGCCAAGGAGATCGAAGCCCACACCGGTCTGGAAACCCGTGCAACCATCCTGGGTCATATCCAGCGCGGTGGTAGCCCGACTGCTCGCGACCGCATCCTGGCCTCCAGCATGGGTGCTTACGCTGTAGAACTGCTGCTGCAAGGCGTGGGTGGTCGTTGCGTTGGCTTGCAACACAACAAGCTGGTGCACCACGACATCATCGATTGCATCGAGAACATGAAGCGTCCGTTCAATGAAGAGCTGTTGAAGCTGAGCGACACCCTGTTCTAAGCGCTTGCTTACTAGTCGAGAAGGAGGCTACGGCCTCCTTTTTTATTTTCTGTTCCCTGCCCGCGCCTACCGCGCGATTCCTGCTAACGCAGCGATGTTTTCATGCGAGACTGATTGTCGCGCCGGGCGAGTAGTGGCATTGTGTTGGCTGTCCCTAAGGCCCCATGGAAGGCGTAATGAACGATGCAGCCCTAAGAATCGGTCTGACCCCAGAGCATGCCTGCAGTTATCTCCCTGATACGCAGGAGCGCCTGATGGTGCTGCTGGAGGACAAGTACCGCTCACCGGCCGGCTATGAGGCACTGCTGGCGGCGGGCTTCCGCCGAAGCGGTCACGATCTGTATCGCCCACACTGCACACAGTGTGATGCCTGCCAGTCATTGCGCGTCGATGTCGCAGCCTTTACCCCCTCCACCTCGCAACAACGGGTGCGTAAGCAAAACCAGGACATCCAGGTCGTGCTCAGCACCCAGGACAAGCCCGAATACTACGACCTGTTCGCCCGCTATATTCAGGGGCGCCATCGTGATGGCGCCATGTATCCGGCCACCCGTAGCCAATACGACCAGTTCCTGCTCTGCGACTGGCTGCCCCCCTATTTCCTCGAGTTTCATCTACACGAGGCGCTGGTTGGGGTGGCCGTCACCGATCCGTTGCCGCATAGCCTGAGCGCCATGTATACCTTCTTCGACCCCGAATGCAGCCATCGCTCCCTGGGCACCTTTGGCATCCTGTCGCAACTGGATCTGGCCAGACGCATGCAGCGCCGTTGGCTCTATCTGGGCTATCAAATCGATGACTGCCGCAAGATGCGTTACAAAAAAAACTTTATTCCTCATGAGCTACTGATCGATGGCGAATGGAAAAACCACTGATTAATCGAGGTCCAAACTTTACACAGCGCCCTAAATCCGGCATGATCCGCCACGATTTTTATCGGTGGCTATTCAAGAGGATTAAATGTCTAAAGAAGACAGTATTGAGATGCAGGGCACGATCCTGGAAACCCTGCCCAACACAATGTTTCGGGTCGAGCTGGAAAACGGTCATGTGGTGATTGCCCACATCTCCGGGAAAATGCGTAAGAACTACATCCGCATCCTCACCGGTGACAAGGTCACGGTACAGCTGACCCCTTACGACCTGTCTAAAGGCCGCATCGTCTTCCGTTCCCGTTAATTCAGGCGAACAAATGCCCAGCCCCTGTCGATGCAGGGGCTGGGTTTTTTCGTGCCTGCAATTCAGGACAGACATGCCTGTCATTCAAAAGTCGTGGTGTCAGCCCAGAGAGGGAAAGCCGCCGGGTGATGCACGCTATCGCGCACACCACCCGGCAAGGCCTATCAGCTCGCCTGCGCGTGGCGGAATAGACGGAAGAAGTTGTCGCTGGTCTGTTCCGCCAACGCCTCCCAGGAGGTATTACGTAACCACGCCACGTATTCGGCCACATCGCGCACAAACGCCGGCTCATTTTCCTGGCCGCGATGCGGTACCGGCGCCAGATAGGGCGAGTCGGTTTCAATCAGCAGACGGTCAGCCGGCAAACGGCGCGTCACCTCACGCAGCCGGTCGGCATTGCGGAAGGTGACAATACCGGAGATGGAGATATAGAAGCCCAGATCCAGCAAAGCTTCTGCCATCGTCCAATCTTCAGTAAAGCAGTGCAGTACCCCGCCGACTTCACCTGCCCCCTCTTCACGCAAAATGGCCAACGTATCGGCCTGCGCATCACGGGTATGCACAATCAACGGCTTGCCCAACTCGCGGGACAGACGGATCTGCGCACGGAACGCCTCCTGCTGCACAGCGGCATGTTCTGGGTGATAGAAGTAGTCGAGACCTGTCTCGCCTATCGCCACTACGCGCGGATGGCTGGCGTATTCGCGCAGAGTAGCCGCATCCCAGCCATCGGCCTGATCCAGCGGATGAATGCCGCAAGAAGCAAAGACATTGGTAAACGGCTCGATCGCCGCCAGCATCGACGGAAACTGCTGCTGCGTCACGCCGACACATAAGCAGTGTGTCACCCCACGCGCCGCCGCCTTGGCCAATGCATCAGCGATATCCTGATGCTTGCCGCCATAATCCAGACGATCCAGATGGCAGTGGGAATCAACAAGAAACATGTTTCACCTCGGTCAACAACAGGGTGCACCAGTTGAGCAAATGTAATTGCGGCATACTGGTTGGAAATGCCGTCTCGCTCTCCTCTTCGGCCAGCAAGGCCTGTTGCAGTGCGATCAGGCGACTGGCCGGTAAAGTGGCCAGACGGGAACAGATAGTAGAGGCATCCGGCATGGTCAACAGGGAACTGTCACAACCGGCCTGCAATTTTAGCGCATCCAGCAGCAACCAATGCAACCAGTCACGCGCTGTCGGCCCCGCTGCGTGCAACGCATCCACCAGTTGCGGTAAAGCGGCGGCTGTCGTCAGCGACTGCTGCAGGGTCTGTAGCACCTGCTGACGCTTAGCATCATCATTTTGCTGCAGATAGTCGAGCACCCGCAGCGGCGCCCCTTGATTCAAGCGTAAATGCCAGGCGCTCGCAGCCGCTCCGCCGGGTTGTTGATGCAACCAAGCCAGGGCCTGCTCACTGGAGGGCACCTGCAACTCCAGCCGCTGGCAGCGACTACGCAGGGTCGGTAACAGGTGCGCCGGGGTATCACAGGTCAGCAGCAACAGCGAACGGCCTGCAGGCTCCTCCAGCGTCTTGAGCAGGGCATTGGCTGCCGGCTCGGTCAAACGACCGGCATCGGCAATCAGTGCCACCTTGCCCGCCCCTTGTTGTGGCGTGCTATTCAAGCGCTGGATCAGCTCGCGGATTGGATCGATGCCGATACTTTTATCGGCGTTATCGCCGGTCAGCACCAGGTCGGGATGGTGGCCACTCTGTTGTAACCGGCAGGCATGACAGACGCCGCAGGCGCCCTGCGCGGTCGGTTGCAGACAGAGAAAAGCCCGAATCATCTGCTCCGTCAACCATGACTGACCCAACCCGGCGGGGCCGGTGATCAGCCAGCCATGCGCCAAGCGCCCGGCATTAAATGCCTGCAACCAGTGTTGCCAGCTGGCGGTTAGCCACGGATACACAGACGACGCTCCAGTATGGCCTGGATGGCACGCGCCACCGCTTCAGGGGCCTGCGCGGCATCGACAGTCTCGATGCGCGGATCCTGCGCCGCCAGTTCACGATATCGGGCGCGCGTACGCACAAAGAAGTCCAGCTGTTCGCGCTCGATGCGATCCAGTTCACCGCGGGCGCGCGCACGCGCCAAGCCGATGGCCGGATCAATATCCAGATAAATGGTCAAGTCGGGCGCGAAATCACCGAGTACCGCCTCGCGGATACGCTGAATCAACACCGCATCAATCCCGCGTCCGCCGCCCTGGTAGGCTTGCGAGGAGAGATCATGGCGGTCGCCCAGCACCCAGCGTCCGGCTTGTAGCGCCGGCTTGATGCGGTTTTCGACCAGCTGCACCCTTGCGGCGTACATCAGCAGCAGTTCGGCCTGCATGGTTAACGGCTCTTCATGTACCTCTTTGACCAGGGCGCGCATGCGCTCGGCCAACGGCGTACCGCCCGGCTCGCGGGTCATTTCCAAATCACGGATCCCTTGCGCAGCCAACCACTCCGCCACATAACGGACAGCGGTACTCTTACCGGCGCCTTCCAGCCCTTCGATGACAATAAATTGCGCCTTCATTACTGTTTGCGTCCCAGAATGTAACGCTGGACCGCACGGTTGTGCTCATCCAACGAAGTCGAGAAATAGTGTTCGCCGCCCCCTTTGGCAACGAAATAGAGATAATTACTGCGTGACGGATGCAGGGCGGCCTGAATTGCGGCCTTGCCAGGCATGGCAATTGGCGTCGGCGGCAGACCGTCAATCACATAGGTATTCCACGGATTGTTATCCTGCAAGTCTGCCTTGCGGATATTGCCGTCATAGCGATCGCGGATCCCGTAAATCACCGTCGGATCGGTTTGCAGACGCATCCCCTTGCGCAGACGATTGATAAACACCGAAGCAATCAGCGGCCGTTCGTCAGCTTTGCCGGTCTCCTTTTCGATGATCGAGGCCATAATCAGCACTTCATAAGGGCTCTTATAGGGCAGCCCCGCATCACGCCCTTCCCAACTGCGCATCAGGAAGCGGTGCATATGGTCATAGGCACGACGCAAGATGTCGATATCACGGGTACCCGCGGTATAGGAGTAGGTATCCGGCAGGAACAAGCCCTCGATATTTTCCTGCTCGATCTTCAGTGCTTCACGCAGTGTGGCGGCATCGACATCATCCAGCGTCTGGTCGACAAATTGCGCCTCGCGCACAGCGCGAATGAAATCTTCAATCCGCGTCCCCTCAATCAGGGTGACGTTGAAATGGGCCTCTTTACCACTGACGAACAGCAGCATGGCATGGCTTATCGTCCAGCCGGACTCAACGCGATAGGTGCCGGACTTGATCGCCGCCAGCTCGGGGCGCCACTTCAGCCACAATCCGGCAATCCACGGGCTAACCGGCTCGGAGGCCAGATCACTGACCAGTTGACGATTGCTGGTGCCTTTGGCCAATGTGACATAGCGGCCAGTGCCTTTAATCGGCATCTGATCCAGTTGATCAAACTGCCAGCCGAGATAGGCCGAGCTGCCAATCAGGCCAACCAGCACCAACAGGCAGATCAGGTTACGTACAGGGTGACGCAGCCAGAAGGTCTTGCAAACGGCGAGCAACTTCATGATTGGTATAACACACCTCTTCGACACCCGTGACGGGTACAATTTCCATCAATGCATTGGTGAGAAACAACTCGTCAGCCG
>JAYROM010000123.1:0-5222 GCA_041911695.1 Aeromonadaceae bacterium | reverse complement strand
TAGCAGGGTGGATGACAGCATGCCGCCGACCATGGGTGCAGCAATGCGGCGCATCACCTCCGAACCGGTACCTGTGCCCCACATGATCGGTAGCAGACCGGCCATCACGGTCACGACCGTCATCATCTTTGGCCGCACGCGCTCGGCAGCGCCGGTCATGATGGCGCGGTACAAATCCTGCCGGGTGGGCAACCGCCCCGCCGCCTTGCGCTGTGCCAGCGTCTCATGCCATGCCTGATCCAGATAGACCAGCATCACGACCCCGGTTTCCGCCGCCACCCCGGCGAGGGCGATCACCCCGACCACCACCGCGACCGACCAAGAATAGGCCAGCCACCACAGCAACCAGACCCCGCCGACCAAGGCAAACGGTACCGACAGCAACACGATCAGGCTGTCGGTGAGGTTGCCGAAGTTGAGATAGAGCAGCAGGAAGATCACTGCCAGCGTGAACGGCACCACCACGGCCAGCCGCGCCTTGGCGCGCTGCAGCGACTCAAATTGTCCACTCCAGCTCAGGTGATAGCCGGGTTTAAGCTGGATTCGGCCATCCTGCATCGCCTGCGCTACTGCCTGCTGCGCCCCGGCCACCCAACCGCCCAGATCGGTCGTGTCGACATCGACATAAACATAGGCGGCCAACTGGGCATTTTCAGTGCGAATGCTGGGCGGTCCCTGCTCCAGGGATAATTGCACCACACTACCCAGTGGGATCAGGCCACTGGCGGTCGGCACCAGCACCTCGCGGGCGATGGCCTCCGGGGTGTCGCGCAATTCGCGCGGATAACGCAGGGTCACCCCGTAACGCTCGCGCCCCTCCACCGTGGTGGTCACCTGCTCGGCGCCCAGCGCGGTGGCCATCACCTGCTGCACCGTGGCCATGCTCAGGCCGTAACGCGCCATCGCCGCCCGATCCGGGGTCAGCATCAGGTAGTAACCGCCGTTGATGCGCTCGGCAAAGGCACTGCGGGTTTGCGGTAACGGCTTGATCACCTGTTCAATCTGCCGCGCCAGGCTATCGATACCGGCCAGATCCGGCCCGAACACCTTGATCCCCACCGGGGTGCGGATCCCGGTCGACAGCATGTCGATGCGCGCGCGGATCGGCATGGTCCAGGCATTGGCGATACCAGGCAGGCGTACCGCCTCATCCAGCGCCTGCACCAGCTTCTCCAGCGTCATCCCCGGTCGCCACTGCGTCTCGGGCTTGAGGGTAATGACCGTCTCGAACATCTCCAGCGGCGCCGGATCGGTGGCGGTCGCCGCACGCCCGGCCTTGCCGAGGACGGTGTCGACTTCAGGGAAACTTTTGATGATGCGGTTCTGGGTCTGCACCAGCTCGGCCGCCTTGGTCACGCTCAAACCGGGCAGCGCGGCCGGCATAAACAGCAAGCTGCCTTCGTTGAGTTGCGGCATAAACTCACTGCCAATCTGGCGCAGCGGATACCAGGTGGCCAGCATGGCGGCCAGCGCCAGCAGCAGGGTGGCGGCCCGCCAGCGCAAGACGCCGTGGATCAGCGGCGCATAACCGCGAATTAGCCAGCGATTCAGCGGGTTATGCTGCTCCGGCACAATCCGGCCGCGGATCAGACCGCGCATCAGCACCGGCACCAGGGTCACCGACAGCAGGGCCGCCGCCCCCATGGCGAAGGTCTTGGTAAATGCCAGCGGATGGAACATGCGCCCCTCCTGCTCCTCCAGCGCGAACACCGGCACGAACGATACCGTAATGATCAGCAGCGAAAAGAACAGGGCCGGCCCGACCTCCTGGCAAGCAGCGAGCAAACAGGCACTGCGTGACACGCCCGGTCCCGCGCGCTCCAGATGCTTGTGCGCATTCTCGACCATCACGATACCGGCATCGATCATCGCGCCGATGGCAATCGCGATCCCCCCCAGACTCATGATGTTGGCATTGATGCCGAGCGCATGCATGGCGATAAACGCCGCCAGCACACCGACCGGTAACACCAGGATCGCCACCAGCGCACTACGGACATGCAGCAGGAACAGCACGCAGACCACGGCGACAATCGCGCTCTCCTCAAGCAGGGTGTGGCGCAAGGTATCGATGGCGCGGTGGATCAGTTCGGAGCGATCATAGGTCGGGATCAGCTCGACCCCAGCCGGCAGGCTCTGGCGCAGGGTGGCCAGCTTCTCCTTGACCCGGTCAATCACCCCGAGGGCATTCTCGCCGCTGCGCGCCACCACGATGCCAGAGACTACCTCACCCTCGCCGTTGAGTTCGGTCAACCCGCGCCGTTCGTCGGCGGTGCGCTCCAGCCGTGCGACATCGCCGACGCGGATCGGCGTACCGTTGACCTCGCGCACGACCAGATCGCGCAAGTCCTGTTCGTTACGCAGATAACCCTTACCGCGCAGCATGAACTCGGTCTCCGCCAGCTCAATGACCCGGCCACCGCTCTCCTGGTTGTTGTTGCGGATGGTCTCCATCACCTCCAGCGGCGACAGGCCGTAAGCCTGCAGCTTGCGCGGATCGAGCACCACCTGGTACTGGCGCACGAAGCCGCCGACGCTGGCCACTTCGGCCACCCCGGGGGTCGCGGACAGCGGATAACGCAGGGTCCAGTCCTGCAACGAGCGCAAGGTATCCAGCGTGGCGGTTTTGGCGCGCAGCGCATACTGGTAGACCCAGCCCACCCCGGTGGCATCCGGCCCCAGTGTCGGCGAGACACCGGACGGTAACCGGTTGCCCAGCCCGTTCAGGTACTCCAGCACCCGCGAACGCGCCCAGTACAGATCGGTGCCATCCTCGAAGATGACATAGACAAACGAGGCACCAAAGAACGAGAAGCCGCGAACCACCTTGGCGCGCGGTACCGACAGCAGCGCCGAAGTCAGCGGGTAGGTGACCTGGTCCTCGACCACTTGCGGCGCCTGGCCGGCATAGTCGGTGTAGACAATCACCTGCACATCCGACAGATCGGGAATCGCATCCAGCGGCGTGCGCACCAGCGCCAGCACCCCCGCGGCCACCACCAGCAAGGTGGCCAGGATCACCAGCAACGGATGATAAAACGACCAGCGAATCAGACGGGATAACATCTTAACCTCCGTGCTGTGCGGTGTTGTGGGTGGCAGTGACCGGCCATGCTACCGGTGCGCTACTGGCCGGCAACGTCTCCCCGGCGGCGCCTTGGGTTCCGGCCGCCGCAGACACCGGCATGGCCATGCCGGATGTAGCGCTAGATGAGGCAGCAGGAGGCGCTGCGACAGGGGACGCTGGTGTCGCAGTGGCCCCTGCGGTGAGCGCACTGAACGCGGCACGCAGGTTACTTTCGCTATCCAGCAGGAAGTTGGCCCGTGTCACCACCTGTTCATCCGGTAGCAAGCCCTCACGGATAATCACCCGCCGCTCGCCACTCACCGTCACCCCGCTGGCACCGGCCACCACCTGGCGCGGCATAAACCGCCCCTGATCGCGCGCCAGTAGCACCACCTGGCGGGTACCGGTGTCGATCAGCGCGGACTCCGGCACGCTCAGCGCCTGCGCCGGCAAGGGCACGGCGAGCGTGGCTTCGGCATACATTGCCGGTTTGAGCCGCCCGCCGGGATTCTCCAGCTCAATGCGGACCGGCACGGTGCGCGTGCTGGCATTCAGCGTCGGGTAGATAAAGGTGATGCGCCCGGTGAAAACTTCGCCCGGCAGGGCATTGACGCGGATATCCACCGCCTGGCCCGGCTGTATGGCTTGCAGATCCTGCTCGAACACATCCACCAGCAGCCACAGATGCGACAAATCGGCGATCTCGTACAGGGCCTGCCCGGCCTCGAAACGCTGGCCGAGTTGCACATTGCGGGTCAGCACCACGCCGCCAGCCGGTGCCAGCAACGGCAACGTCCGCCGCACCCGGCTGGCCGTGGCCAGTTCGCGCAGTACTGGCTCCGGCACATCCAGGAAACGCAGGCGCTGCAACCCGCCCTCGCTCCATGACAAGCGCGGTCCGCCGGTATCCGCACCATCGGCTGGCAGCCGATCCTGGGTGGCGCGGGCTACCAGATACTCCTGCTGCGCCGCCACCAGCTCCGGGCTGTAGGCTTCAAGCAGCGTCTGGCCGGCACGCACCGCCTGGCCGGTGGTATTCACCGGCAATTTCTCAATCCAGCCACCATATTTGGCCGACACCGTCACCTGGCGGCGTTCATCCACCGCCATGCGGCCGACCGCCCGGATCTCGCGATGTAAGGCCACCGCCGCGACCGGCGCCCGTTGTACGCCAAGCAACTGGATACGCTCCGGGGTCAAGGAGACGCTGCCAGGCTCGCCCTGGTCGGCATACACCGGCAGGTAATCCATCCCCATGGCGTCTTTTTTCGGCACCGGCGAGACATCGGCCTCCCCCATCGGGTTGCGGTAATACAGCACTTTCCGGGCGGGCGGCACCGTACTGACGGTCAGAGGCTTGGCGGGAGGCGATGCCTCATCGGCATAGACCGGGATATAGTCCATGCCCATGGCATCTTTTTTCGGTCCCGGCGAGGTATCCGCCTCACCCATCGGGTTGCGGTAATACAGCACCTTGCGCGCCGTGGACGGGCTAGCCAGCGGGGCGCCCGACTCGGACGCAGTGAGGGGGCTCCCCAGCCACCACCACACCATACCAGCACCGGACAGGCCGCCAAGCAGGCAGGCCAACAGCAGGCCACCGCAGTGGCCTGGATTAAATCGAATCATGGTCTGTGCTCCGCTCAGTGCCGAACTGACCAGCGCAACAAGCGCGGCGAGTCATTGTTGACCGGCGCCACCGTGGCCTCGATGTGCAGACCCGGGGTTAACCCTTTGGCCAGCTCAGGCGTAGCCAGCACAAACGGCATGGTCATTGCCGGCCAACCGAGCGCACTGATCGCCTGGTGCGACAACACCACCTTGTTGCCCTCCAGCGCCACCACCTCTGCCGCCACGGCATAGCCCTTTTCCCCTGCGGTTGACGGTTGTGCCGACATCGCCATCCCGGACATCCCGGTCGCGGTGACCAGCGGCGACGCCAGCACAAGACTGGCCAGCAGCAGGGCCGGCAGCGCGGGAAAACGGAGGGCGCGCAGTACACGCCCGTTCATCAGGTGAGAAATGTTCATCATGAGTTACTTCCAGGCATAGGGCCGGGTGCGGCATGGCGCGGCACATCACGGCCAAAAAACGAAATGGGGGAGTCCCCCGAAGCAGATCGGGTTATGCCTGGCGCACGCAGGGAGGCGGGGAC
>JAYROM010000122.1:0-6955 GCA_041911695.1 Aeromonadaceae bacterium | reverse complement strand
GAGTCGCGCACCATGTCTTCAACCAAGGACTCCAGCTTGGAGCGGGTCACCTTGATGTTCATGTGCTTCGGACCGGTCTGGTCGGCCGTGATGTACGGCAGGTTGACATCGGTCTGCTGGGCCGAGGACAGCTCGATCTTGGCCTTTTCCGCGGCTTCTTTCAGACGCTGCAGCGCCAGCATATCGTTACGCAGGTCGATGCCCTGTTCGCGCTTGAATTCGTCTACCAGGTAGTTGATCAGACGGTTGTCAAAATCTTCACCACCCAGGTGGGTGTTACCGTTAGTGGCCAGTACTTCAAAGGTCTTTTCGCCATCCACTTCATCGATTTCGATGATGGAGATATCGAAGGTACCACCACCCAGGTCATATACCGCGATCTTGCGTTCACCCTTGACCTTGTTCACGCCATAGGCAAAAGCCGCAGCGGTCGGTTCGTTGATGATACGCTTCACTTCCAGACCGGCGATACGACCAGCATCCTTGGTGGCCTGACGCTGAGCGTCGTTGAAGTAAGCCGGCACAGTGATAACGGCTTCGGTCACCGGCTCGCCGAGGAAGTCCTCAGCGGTCTTCTTCATCTTCTTCAGCACTTCAGCAGAGATCTGCGGCGGGGCCATTCTCTTGCCACGCACTTCAACCCAGGCGTCACCGTTGTCGGCGCGGTTGATGCTGTACGGCATGATCTTCAGGTCACGCTGCACTTCTTCATCTTCAAAGCGACGACCGATCAGACGCTTGATCGCGAACAGGGTATTGCGCGGGTTGGTCACTGCCTGACGCTTGGCCGGCTGGCCAACCAGGATTTCGCCATCTTCGGCGTAAGCGATGATGGACGGAGTTGTACGATCGCCTTCCGCATTTTCAATGACGCGAGCGTGGTCGCCATCCAGAATGGCCACGCAGGAGTTGGTGGTACCCAGGTCAATACCAATGATCTTACCCATTTGAACTCTCCGAAAATCTGTATTCTGCTTACGTCGACATCGACTCTGACACACTAGATGGGGACGAACATCAACCTTTCAAGTCATCAAGATTGATTTTTTTGCATCGCCATCCGGCCTTGTTACTGATGTGGGGATGCCCCTTGCCAGCTTCAAGGGGGTGTTAATAAAAAACCCACCGCGCGGTGGGTTTTTGCCATGCCTGCGGATTAATTCGGCGCGCGGGAGACCATGACCATCGCCGGACGCACGATACGGCCGTTGAGCTCATAGCCCTTCTGCATCACTGCCAGCACGGTATTCGGCGCCACGTCGCCATTCGGCAGCATGCTCATCGCCTGATGGCGGTTCGGATCGAACGGTTCATTTTTCGGATCGACCACTTCCACCCCGAACTTGTTCACCGCACCCAGCAGTGAACGCAGGGTCAGGTCTACCCCTTCCAGGGTTGGCTTGAGCTGTTCGTTCTCGCGATCAGACATCTCCAACGCACGCTCCAGGCTGTCAATCACCGGCAGCAGTTCGTTGACGAACTTCTCCAACGCAAACTTGTGCGCCTTTTCAACATCCAGCGCCACGCGGCGACGCAGGTTGTCCATCTCTGCCGCGATGCGCAACGACCGATCCTTCTCTTCCTGCAGTGCGGTCTGGGCAGCCGTCAGTTGCTGCAACAGAGCGTCATCCGCGCCAGCATTGACCGCCTCTTCTGCCATCGCCTGTTCAGCTTCACTGATCTGCTCCGGGGTGATATCCATCGGTTGTTCCTGGTTGCTCATGACATCTCCAAACATTATCTGTCGCAAAAAAGCGCGTATCCCACACGGTAGATTGACGGGCAAGCAGCCTTGTCTGGTCATCTACCGCAAAACTTGCCGACTATTATGGGGACGAAAATCGCGCTTTCAAGCAACAGCACCGCATCAGATGTGACTTGCCTGGGTAACTGGCCCCGGCGGCGAATCGCAGTATACTGAAGCATCACTGTTTTCATGGACTTGCCATGCCAGCACGTTTTGACACCATTGCCCTGATTGGCAAACCCGCCCACCATGGCGCCAACCAGACCCTGCACGCCCTGTATGATTTCCTGACCGCCTCGGGCAAACAGGTGGTCATCGAGAGCCGTGTCGCCGAACAACTGCAGATTGCCGGGGCCGAGACCCGTGACCTGGCGGCGCTTGGTATGGTGGCTGATCTGGCCATCGTGGTCGGTGGCGACGGCAACATGCTCGGCGCGGCACGGATCATGGCACGCCATGATGTCCCGGTGCTCGGCGTCAACCGTGGCAATCTGGGTTTTCTTACCGACCTCTCGCCGCAGGATTTCGAAGCCCCCCTCGCAGCGGTGCTGGATGGCCACTACCAGGTCGAAAAACGCTTCCTGCTTAGTGTCAGCGTGCATCGGCTCGGTGAGTTACAAGCCTCAGGTACCGCCCTCAACGAGGCGGTGCTGCACCCAGGCAAGATTGCCCATATGATCGATTTCGCCGTGCATATCGACGACATCTTTATGTACAGCCAGCGTGCCGACGGCATTATCGTTGCCACCCCGACCGGCTCGACCGCCTACGCCCTGTCAGCCGGCGGCCCGATCCTGACACCGGGGTTAAACGCCATGGCACTGGTGCCGATGTTCCCGCACACCTTGAGCTGTCGCCCGATCGTCATTGATGCCGACAGCGAGGTGAAACTGGTGCTGTCGCCGGACAATATTGATGATCAGCTACAGATCAGTTGCGACGGGCAGGTCAGCCTGGCCGTCCATCCGGGGGATGAAATCCTGCTGCGCAAGAGCCAGCACAGCCTGAAACTGGTGCATCCGCTCGGTCACAGCTACTTTAATGTCCTGCGCAACAAGCTCGGCTGGGGCAGTAAACTGTTCTAAATCCGTGACCGGCAACGCGCTGCAGATAACGGATGGCAGTGATGAAATAGACGGCGCTTTACTGTATCGATAAACAGTATACACTGGCTATCAATACAGTATTCGAGGCGCCGTCATGCTGACTCAACTGACTATCCAAAACTTTGCCATCGTCCGTTTTCTTGAACTCGACCTGCATGCCGGCATGACCTGCATTACCGGCGAAACCGGGGCCGGTAAATCCATCGCCATCGATGCATTAGGGCTCTGTCTGGGCGAGCGGGCGGAGGGTAGCATGGTGCGCCCCGGGGCCGAGCGCAGCGAGATCACCGCGCGATTTGCCCTTGGCCAGCAGCCAGAGGCCCGGCGCTGGCTACAGGAGAACGGTCTGCATGAAGAGGGAGAATGCCTGCTGCGCCGGGTGATTACCGCGGAAGGCCGCTCGCGCGCCTACATCAATGGCACTCCAGTACCACTTACCCAGCTCAAACATCTCGGACAGTTGTTAATTAACATCCATGGCCAGCATGCCCATCAGCTGCTGCTGCGACCGGAACATCAGCTGGATATTCTCGACGCCTATGCCGGCCATCACGGCCTGCTTGAGGAGACACGCACCAGTTACCGCCAGTGGCACGCCAGCCAGCAAGAATTGCAGCGCCTGCGCCAGGCACAACAAGCCCGCGAAGCCCGTCGCCAACTGCTTGAATACCAAGTTGAAGAGCTGGATCAGTTCGCCCTGCAGCCGGGCGAATATGAGGAGGTCGAGCAGGAGCACAGCCGGTTATCCAATCGCGGCGAGTTGCTTTCCACCTGCCAAGCCAGCCTGGATCTGCTACATGATAACGAGGAAGTCAGTCTGCTCGGCCTGTTCAATCAGGCCAGCCGACAGCTGGATCAACTATGCAGTCTCGATGACCGTCTACAACCGATCTGCCAAATGCTGGAAGAGGCCCGTATCCAGGTCGAAGAGGGGCATCAAGAGCTACAGCGTTATCTGGACCGGCTGGAGCTCGACCCGGAACGTCTGGCCTGGCTGGAAGAGCGGATGTCTCGCACCCTGACCCTGGCGCGCAAGCACCATGTCCGCCCGGCTGAATTGGCGGCCCACCACCAACAACTGGCGGAAGAGCTGGCCTCGCTGGGCCGGGATGATGCCCGTGTTGAATCACTCGCTGACGAATTGCAGCAGTGGGCGCAACAGTATCGTGACAGTGCGCAGCGCCTCAGCCTGAGCCGTCAACAACACGCGCAGGCCTTGTCGTTGCAGATCAGCGAACGCATCCAGGCGCTGGCCATGCCGGAGGGGCAATTGGCGATTACCGTCGAAAATCAGCCGCAAACCGCCCCCTCACCACTGGGTAGCGATAGCGTGCAGTTCCTGGTGACCACCAATCGTGGCCAGCCACTGCAACCACTGGCCAAAGTTGCCTCTGGGGGCGAACTCTCCCGCATTAGCTTGGCGATCCAGGTAATTACTGCCGAGCGTATCGCTACCCCGACCCTGATTTTTGATGAAGTGGATGTTGGCATCAGCGGGCCAACGGCCAGTGTGGTCGGCCGTTTGTTGCGCGAACTCGGCCGCTCTACCCAGGTCCTGGTCGTGACCCACCTGCCACAAGTGGCGGGGCAAGGTCATCATCATCTGTATGTCAGCAAGCAGCATCACGACAGCATGACCGAAACCAGCATGCAGACGCTGGATCAGAAAGGACGGTTGGATGAACTGGCTCGTCTGCTTGGCGGCGATCAAATCACCCGTAACACGCTGGCCAATGCGCGCGAGTTATTGGCAACTGGTCGTTAGTCTGGCTCACGATTGCCTACAACGCGCGGGGACAATCCCGCCCCCGCGCTTTCACTTCCGGCCGCTTCCCGCTATTATCTGGCCAGCCTGATTTTATGACGACTTACAGAGCACTCCATGCGTATGAAATTCCTGCTCGTCTCTACGCTGACTGCGGCCATGTTGCTGACCAGCGGTTGCGTCTACCGAATTGATATTCCACAAGGTAACTTTGTGGAGCAGAAACAGATCGCCCAATTGCGCGCCGGCATGACCCGCGAGCAGGTCGCTTTTGTGCTGGGTAGCCCCATGGTCCAGGACGCCTTTGACAGCGCCCAGTGGCACTATGTCTATTACTTGCGCGAAGGGTGGAAAGATCCGCAGAGCAAGGTGCTGACTGCACACTTCGATGGCGACAAACTGGTGTCACTGTCTGGAGACTTCCCAACACCGAGCACTTTCACCCTGCCGCTGTAAGGTGGATCTGGCGAAGCGCGCCAGACCGCCGTAAGCCGGTGCCCCACAAACAGAACGCCCCGATCAGACTCTATTGATCGGGGCGTTCTGTTTTAGCACAAGGCGAATATCCCTTATCGACGCGCACCGGTCACCGGATGGCTACGCCCTTCGGCCTTGGCTCGCTCGGCGCGCTGCTGACGCATCGCACGCGGATCCGCCACCAGCGGTCGATAAATCTCAATCCGTTCTCCCCCCTGCAGTACGGTCTGCAACGTCACCGGTCGGCTATAGATACCCACGGCCAACGGTCGATCGGCAATTTCCGGGAAACGACGCAACATCCCACTCTGCGCAATAGCCTGTTCTACCGTGCTGCCTGCAGTGACCGAGACCGGCAAGACAGTCTGCCGCATCGGCAACGCGTACACGACTTCAACCCGCAACAACTCACCCACCATAGACCTCCTTGGCCCGTAGCGTGAACGCACGCACCATGGCATTCACCAGTTCAGTAAATACATGGCCAAAGGCCAATTCCACCAGCCTGGAGCTGAATTCAAACTCCAGGGCCAGCTCCACCTTACAGGCGTCCTCATCCAGCGGGGTAAACGACCAGACCCCTTGCAGCTGACGAAATGGCCCCTCGACCAACTCCATCACGATCTGACGATCAGTCTGCAGTCGGTTGCGCGTGGTAAACGCCTTATGAATACCCGCTTTAGCAACCTCAACCCGGGCCAGCATACTGTCATCCGACTGCTCGAGCACGGCACTGCCGGCACAACCCGGCAGAAAAGCGGGGTAAGCCGCTACATCATTAACCAGGGCATACATCTGCCCCGCACTGAACATCACCAGTGCACTGCGATTGATACGAGCCATCCGCACTCCTCTTGCAACGGCACGGATTCTAGCACTGGCGCACAAAAGCGCATCCGGATTTTGTCTCCGGCCAGTCGGTATGGTGCGCGGCGGTTTACTGTCTGCCGCCTGTCCGTATAATGACCCGTCCACTACAAGAAAAAAGGTTGCCCGCATGAGCAAAAATAAAACAAACAAGGCCGGGTCCAGTTCGATTGCGCAGAACAAGAAAGCGCGTCACGAATACTTTATCGAAGACCGCTTCGAAGCTGGTCTAGAACTGCAGGGCTGGGAAGTCAAATCCCTGCGCGCCGGCAAGGTTAATCTCGGTGATAGTTACGTCATGCTGCAGCGCGGCCAGGTTTTCCTGTTTGGCACCAGCATCCAGCCGCTGAACCAGGCCTCAACCCATGTGGTCTGCGATCCAACCCGCATCCGCAAGGTGCTGCTTAAGCGTAACGAGATCGAGAAGCTGATCGGCCTGGTCGAGCGCCAGGGCTATACCCTGATCCCGCTGTCGATGTACTGGAAGCGCTCCTGGGTCAAGGTCGAAATCGGTCTCGCCCGTGGTAAGCAAGAACACGACAAGCGCGATGACATCAAGGAACGCGAATGGCAGCGTGACAAGGCTCGCGTGATGAAGAACAGCAAACGCTAAGCGCTGGCGATAGCTGACAGTTTCAGGTAAGATGCGTTTAACACATTGGGGCTGATTCTGGATTCGACGGGAAATGCGAAACCCAAGGTGCATGCCGAGGTGCGGTAGGCCTCGTTAATAAACCGCAAAAAATAGTCGCAAACGACGAAACCTACGCTTTAGCAGCTTAATAACCTGCTCGAAGCCCTTCTACCCTAGCTTGCTTGTGACTTAGGGAATCGGAAGGTCATCCTTCACAAGATCGCGTGGAAGTCCTGCCTGGGGCGGAAGCGTTAAAACCAATCAGGCTAGTCATTCGGTGGCGTGTCGGTCCGCAGCTGGGTGGCGAATGTAAAGACTCGACTAAGCATGTAGTACTGAGGATGTAGGTTTTTCGGACG